>NZ_AVCH01000200.1 GCF_000747075.1 Arenimonas malthae CC-JY-1 | reverse complement strand
CCGGGGCCGGCGCGGCGCTGCCCGCCGCCGCGGCCTGCTTCACGTCGGCCATGGTCACCACGCCGTCGGCGCCGGTGGGGCGCACGCGGGCCAGGTCGACCTTGAGCTTCTTCGCCAGCGCGCGCACGGCGGGCATGGCCTTCACGCCGCCCACGGCCACGGCCTGTTCGCTGCGCACGGCGTCGGACGACTGCATGGCGCCGACCACGGTGCCGGCGTCCGAGGGCTTGGCGGGCTGTTCGCGGATCTCGCCGCCTTCGTCCGAGGCGACGACCGTGAGGTCATCGCCATCGTCGCGCGAGGGTTCCGCGGGCACCGGCTGGCCCGCGCCCTTGTGCCCGTGCGAGTGGCCGGTGTCCTGGGCTTCGGCGCGCTGCGGCAGCGACGGGTCGAGTTCCACTTCCACCAGCCAGTGGCCGGTTTCGATCACGTCGCCGGCGGCGCCGGCCAGGCGCGTCACCTTGCCGGAGTAGGGCGAGGGCACCTCGACCACGGCCTTGGCGGTTTCCATCGACACCAGCGGCTCGTCGAGTTTCACGACGTCGCCCACCTTCACCAGCCACTCGACGATCTCGGCGTCGGGCAGGCCTTCGCCGAGGTCGGGCAGCAGGAACAGCTTCTTCTCGCTCATGTCGTTTCCTCAGCCCGCCGCCAGCGTGCGCTTGGCTGCGGCGACGATCTTGTCCACGCTCGGCAGGTACTTCATCTCGAGGCGGAACAGGGGGATGTGGGTGTCGTAGCCGGTGACGCGCTCCACCGGCGCCAGCAGGTCGTACATGGACTGCTCGGCCAGGCGCGCGGCGATCTCGGCGCCGAAGCCGGCGGTGCGCGCGGCCTCGTGCACGATCACGCAGCGGCCGGTCTTGCCGACCGATTCGCGGATGGTGTCGAAGTCCAGCGGCTTGAGCGTGGCCACGTCGATGACCTCGGCGCTGATGCCTTCCTTCTCCAGCACCTCGGCGGCTTCCAGCGTCTCCTTCACCTGCGCGCCCCAGGTGACCAGGGTCACGTCGCTGCCGTCGCGCAGCACGAAGCACACGTCCAGCGGCAGCGCTTCGCCGTCGTCGGGCACTTCTTCCTTGTACTGGCGGTAGATGCGCTTGGGCTCCATGAACACGACCGGGTCCGGGTCGCGGATGGACGCCAGCAGCAGGCCGTAGGCGCGCTGCGGCGAGCTGGGCATCACCACGCGCAGGCCCGGCACGTTGGTGAAGATGGCCTCGTTGGCCTCGCTGTGGTGTTCGGGCGCGCGGATGCCGCCGCCCCAGGGCACGCGCAGCACCATCGGGCAGGTCAGGCGGCCGCGGGTGCGGTAGCGGAAGCGCGCGGCGTGGCAGACGATGTGGTCCACCATCGGGTACATGAAGCCGTCGAACTGCGCCTCGGCCACCGGCTTCATGCCCTGCGAGGCCAGGCCGACGGTGAGGCCGGCGATGGTGGTTTCGTCCAGCGGCGTGTCGAGCACGCGCTGGTCGCCGAAGCGCTGCTGCAGGCCGGCGGTGGCGCGGAACACGCCGCCGTTCACGCCCACGTCTTCGCCCAGCACCAGCACGGTGTCGTCGTGGGCCATTTCCCAGGCCAGGGCCTGGGTGATGGCTTCGATGAGGGTGATGGCGGCCATCTCAGCGGCCCTCCCACTTGATGGCGTCGGCGCGCTGCGCCTCGTAGTCGGCCGGGAGCTCGGCGTAGAGGTAGTCGAACATGGCTTCCACCGGCTGCACCTTGGTTTCGAGGTAGGCGTTGACCTCCTCGTCCACGCGCTTGCCGCATTCCTCCTTCCAGGCTGCTTCCTCGGCCTCGCTCCACATCCCGTCGTTGATCAGGAAGGTGCGCAGGCGCGACATGGGCTCGCGTTCCCAGGCCGCCTTCACCTCGGCGTCGTCGCGGTAGCGGCGGGCGTCGTCGGCGGTGGTGTGGTCGGACAGGCGGTAGGTGACCAGCTCCAGCACCGAGCCGCCGTGGCCGTTGCGGGCGCGCTTGAGCGCGTGGTCCATGGCGGCGCGCACGGCGATGATGTCGTTGCCGTCCACCTGCACGCAGTCCAGGCCGCCGGCCAGGCCCTTCTGGGCCAGCGTCTTGGCGCCGGTCTGCGACTTGCGCGGCACCGAGATCGCCCACTGGTTGTTGATGATGCACAGCACGAAGGGCAGCGAATACGCGCCGGCCGAATTGATGGCGGCGTAGGTGTCGGTCTTGGAGCTGCCGCCGTCGCCGACGCAGGTGACCGCCACGCGCGGTTCGCCGCGCAGCTTGAAGGCCAGCGCGGCGCCGGCCGCGTGCAGGCACTGGGTGGCGATGGGCACGCACCAGGGGTAGTCGTGCGGCGGGCCGGAGAAGTCGTTGCCGCGTTCGTCGCCGCCCCAGTACATCAGCACGTCGCGGGGCTTCACGCCGCGCATGAACTGGGCGCCGTACTCGCGGTAGCTCGGCGCGAACACGTCGTCGTACTGCATGGCGCTGCCGATGCCGATGTGCGCGGCCTCGTGGCCCAGGCAGCTGGCGTAGGTGCCCAGCTTGCCGGTGCGCTGCAGCGCCACCGCCTTGGTGTCGAAGGTGCGCACCAGCAGCATCTGCTTGAAAAGCTCGACCAGGTTGCGGCGGTCGCGGGCGAATTCGGGCAGGTCCTCGCGGACCAGGCGGCCGTCCTGGCCGAGGTATTGCAGGTATTCGATCTCGAAGGTGGCGACGGTGCTCATTCGGGCCTCCCGGGCAGGAGGGTTTGATAGCAGCCGCCCCGGGGCAAAGCAAGCCGGCCAAAAAAAAGGGCGCGGCCGAAGCCGCGCCCCCGGGTTACCTACGCCGGCGTACTCAGTACGAACCGAGGCCGACGGTGAACTGGGTGACCTGGCGGTTGTTGGCCGGCAGGGAGTCGATGGCGGCGCTTTCGACCTCCGCGGAAACGTATGCCTTGGTGGACTGGTTGGCGCGCACCCGGAAGCGGAGCACGTCGTTGCCGCCGTTGGGGTAGGCGCCGTCGCGGTCGCAGCGGAAGGTCTGGCGCGAGCTCGTCACCGAGTCCAGCGCGCAGCTCCAGCCAGCCGGGGCCTCGGGGATGACGCTCTCGAGGCTGCGGTTGAAGGACACTTCCAGCGCGGTCGCCGGGGCCGCATGCGGGCCGCGGTTGTTGACGCGGAAGCCGACCACGGCCTCGCGGGCGTAGACGATGGTCGCCGGGGTGTCGGCCTTGTACAGCACCAGGTTGGCGTAGAGGATCATCGGCGCCGTGGCCGAGGCCTCGTCGTTGGCGGCGTTGCCGTCGCTGCTGGTGGTCGCGACGCTGGCCGACAGGGTCAGGCCGTCGGCTTCGAACGCGGTCGAGGCGCTGGTGCCCGCGGTGACGATGAACGCGGCGCTGCCGGCGGCCACGGTGTCGGCCACGCAGTCCACGGTGGTCGCGCCCGCGGCCACCACGGCCGGGGCGCAGGTGAAGCCGGCCGGCGCCGTGACCGCCAGCGAGGGCAGTTCGGCATTGGCGCTGAAGCTCACCAGCACGTCGGTCGCGTCCTGCGGACCGGCGTTGGACAGGGTGGCCTGGAAGCCCACCGGGTTGCCCGGCTGAACGCTGCCGCCGGTGGCGGCCACGGCCAGGCCGAGGTCCACGCTGCGGAAGCCGTCCTCGTCCACGAACAGCACCACCGGGTCGTGGTCGGAGGAACGCAGCGGCACCGCGTCGTCGCCGAAGTTGTCCACGCCGAAGTCGGCGTTGATGCGGGCGTGTTCGGTGCGCAGGGCGCCGGCGGCGTCGATCAGGGCCTGGTTCACCACCAGGTGGTCGAGCGTCTGGGCGCTGCCTTCGAAGGTGAAGGAGTAGTTCTCGCCCTCGGCCGACTCGAAGCTCATGTTGGTCAGCGGCACGGTGACCGGGCTGTCCACGTACTCGAGCACGGCGTCGTTGGCGGCCTCGCGGCCGGTGAGGATGCCCATCACGTCCACGTAGCCGTCGCTGAACTCGAAGGCATTGAAGTCACCCAGCAGCACGATGCGCTCGGCCGGGTTGGCCTGCTGGAACTGCTCGATGAGCGCGGCGGTGTATTCGGCCTGCAGGGCGCGCTTGGTGCGGCGGCGGTCGCCCGTGGTCGGGTAGCCGTTCGAGCCGGGCTCGAGCGAGTTGATGTCGATCAGCGACAGCAGGTGGTTGCCGATGACGGTGACCGGGGCGCTGGCGCCGTTGCCGGCGTTCACCACGGCACGCAGCACCAGGGGCGGGCGGTCGTGCAGGACCGAGGTGCTGCCGTTGGGGTTGTTGATGACCTCGGCCTTGCCGTACTGCACGACCTCGAGCACTTCCACGCGCGGCACCGAGGGCCGCACCTCGGCCGTGCTGACCAGGAAGCCGATGTTGATCTTGCCGACGTCGTTGCCTTCGACCAGGTAGGCCACGTACTGCGGGTTGCGCTCGCAGGTGCCCGGCAGGTTGCTGTTGATGGCATTGGCCAGGCGCGTCAGGGCATTGAGGTTCTCCACCTCCACCACGCCCAGGATGTCCGGCGTCCTGACGTATTCGCAGATGGCGCGGGCGGTCTTGGCCACGCGGCGCTCGAAGGCGACGGTGGTCAGGGCCACGTCGCCGCCGGCGTCGTTGACGTCGTCGTAGAAGCGCAGCAGGTTGAAGCCGGCGATGGTGTACTCCGACGGGGTCGGGTCGGCCACGGCCACCGGGGTCGCGCCGCCTTCCACCGCCACCGGGGCGGCGGGGTCGGGCAGCAGGGTGTAGGTGCCGAAGCCGTAGTCGAGCACGCCGACCAGGCCGCTCACGACGGCCTGCGCGTCGACCGCGATCACCGGGGCGCCGACCTGGCCGGTGCTCTGGACGCGGATGCGCTCGGGGTTGGTGTCGTACACCGGGGTGGCGGCCGGGATGCCCGGGGTCACGTCGAGCGCGCCCACGCCCTCTTCGCGGAACGGACGGGCCACGCCCTCGACCACGCCCCAGAAGTTGCCGTTGGCGCTGGACAGGGCGTCGTTCTCGTCGATGAAGCCTTCGCCCGGGCCGGAGGTGACCAGGCGGGCGATGGAAACGCGCATGCCCTCGAGGCGCTCGAGGTTGTCCACCGGGCCGGCCGGGTCGGCCAGGGCGGCGGTGATCTCGACGGCCGCCGGCAGCGGGTTGCCGGAGGAGAGCAGGGCCACCACGGCGGTGCCGGTCAGCTCGGTGAGCGGCTGCTGGTGCGGGTTCGAGGACGGGGTGTATTCAACCACCGTGCCCGAGACTTCCAGCAGGTTGCCGACCACGGCCTGGGCCGGGACGTTGTTGTTGCCGGTGAAGACGAACACGCCCTCGGAGCTCAGCGGGTCGGCGTCGGCCTCGGCGTCGGCGGTCTGCAGGTAGTAGCCGTTCGTGCGCACGGCGGTGACGATGCCGCGGGTGACGACGAAGCCGCCATCCACCGGCGAGGCACGGCCGGTGCCCTGGAACTCGTGGATCAGGGTGATCGGGAAGTCGTCCTCGACGATGGTGCCCTGGCCCTGGGCGTCGCCCACTTCGGCGCCGACGACATTGGCGAGGTTGACGAAGAAGGTTTCGTCCGCGCCCTCGACCACGTCGTCGCCGTTGACCTGCACGTCGAAGGTGAAGCTGGTGGCGCCCTCGGCGATCACCTGGCCGGTGAGCGAACGCGCGGCGTAGTCGCTGCCCGCGGTGGCGGTGCCGTCGGCGGTGGCGACGTCGAAGCTGACGCCGCCGACGGGCGCCGGCTGGTTCAGGCTGACGGTGAAGCTGGCGGTGGTGGTGCCGGCCTCGCCCTCGGAGAGCGAGACGTCGTCCACGGCGATGCGCAACGGCGCGGCCGAGGCGGTGACGCTGATGTCGTCGATGCCGACCCACTCGTCGTTGCCGCCGGCATTGCTGGTGATGATGCGCAGCTCGACCAGCGGCTGGCCCTCGGCCTCGGCCGGCAGGACCACCGAGACCGGGGTCGCCAGCGTGGCCAGGCTCGGGCCGGTGGTGGCGTCGGCGATGAAGGCGGCCGGCACGTTGGTGAAATCGCCGGTGTCGCCGACGCGGTACTGCAGCGCGACGGCCTGGATGGCGTTGTCGGCCGAGCCGTCGATGTCGCGGACCGTGTAGGCGACCGTGACGTCCTGGGCGCCGGTAGTGTCGACGTAGAGCTTGAGGTAGGGCGCGTCGGCGGTGCCGCTGCCCTGCAGGGCCACCACCGGGTTGGCGATCTGGAATTCGGTGACGCCGCCGGCGGTGTTGGTGTTCGGCGCGGCCTGGTTGGCGTTGACGTCGATCACGCCCGGCGAGTCGGCGCCCAGCAGGGTCTGCGGGTCGGCGCCGGTGAGGCCGGTCAGGTTGTCGCCGCGGAAGCCTTCGATGCCCGGCACGCCGGACCAGCTGTCGTTGGTGGTGATCAGGCCGGTGTTGGTCCAGTCCTGCGCGAAGGGCAGGGACTGGGGTGTGCTGTCGGCCTGGGCCGTGGTGGCCAGCAGGGCGGACAGCAGGGACGCGGCGAGGCCGGCCCGCCGGAGGGCAGTACGCATAGGTGGATTCCCCTGGATGGTTGCGCAATCGGCCGATGGCGGCCGCAAGGGCGGAATGTTAGCGGCTTTTTCTTTGCTTTCGCGTGACACCCCCCCGGGGGTACCCTGACGCCCCCTTCACGCCCGGACCGACCCGTGTCCCAGCCACCGAACCAGCGCGCCCTGGAGCAGGGCATCACCACCGACCTCAAGGACCGGCTGACCTACGGCGGCTACCTGCGCCTGGACACCCTGCTGTCGGCCCAGAAGCCGCTCTCGGACCCGCCCCACCACGACGAGATGCTGTTCATCGTCCAGCACCACGTCTCCGAGCTGTGGCTCAAGCTGGTCATCCACGAGCTCCGGGCCGCCCTGGGCTGCCTGCAGCGCGACCAGCTCGACCCGATGCAGAAGATCCTGGCCCGGGTGAAGCAGGTACAGCGCCAGCTCACCGAGATGTGGTCGGTGCTCGAAACCCTGACCCCGGCCGACTACCTGCAGTTCCGCGAGGTCCTGGGCCCGGCCTCGGGCTTCCAGTCCCTGCAGTACCGGCTGGTGGAGTTCCTGCTGGGCAACAAGAACGCCGACATGGTGAAGGTGTTCGCCCACGACCCGGCCGCCACCGCCGAGCTGGAGGCCGTGCTGCACGCGCCCAGCCTTTACGACGAATTCCTGCGCCACCTGCACCGCCGGGGCTACGCCATCCCGGCCGGCTGCGTGGAGCGCGACTGGTCCCGGCCGCACGTGCGCGAGCCGGGCCTGATCCCGGTGTTCAAGCGCATCTACGAGGACACCGACGCCCACTGGGAGGCCTACGCCACCTGCGAGCAGCTGGTGGACGTGGAGGCCAGCTTCCAGTTCTGGCGCTTCAGGCACATGAAGACGGTCGAACGCATCATCGGCTACCGCCGCGGCACCGGCGGCAGTTCGGGCGTGGGCTTCCTGAAGCAGGCCCTGGACCTGACCTTCTTCCCGGAGCTGTTCGAGGTCCGCACGGTGCTCGGCACGCCGGATTGACGCGCCGGGCGCGCAAGGGCTGGTAGGCTCCGGGGTCCTGTTCGAAGCGAGGGACCCCGATGAACACCGTCACCGCCGCGCCCAAGGGCTGGATCGTGCGCGCGCTCGACCTGGTCGAGCGCCTGGGCAACAAGCTGCCCGACCCCGCCGTGCTCTTCCTGCTGCTGATGGTGGCCACCTGGGCGGTGTCCTGGGTGCTCTCGGGCGTGAGCTTCGAGGCGCTGGACCCGCGCACCGGCCAGCCGATCGCGGTGAAGAACCTGCTGGCGGGCGCCTCGCTCACCGGCTTCATGGCCGCCATGGTCAATACCTTCGTCACCTTCCCGCCGCTGGGCGTGGTGCTGGTGGCCATGCTGGGCCTGGGCGTGGCCGAGCACACCGGATTCATCTCGGCCGCGCTGCGCGCCGCGCTCACCGTCACCCCGCGCATGCTGCTCACCCCGGCGCTGGTCGGCGTGGGCATCTTCAGCCACGTGGCGGTGGACGCCGGCTACGTGCTGGTGATCCCGCTGGGCGCGGTGATCTTCTACGCCGCCGGCCGGCACCCGCTGGCGGGCATCGCGGCGGCGTTCGCGGGCGTGTCGGGTGGCTTCTCGGCCACGCTGTTCGTGCCCTCCAGCCTGGACCCGATGCTGTCCGGCCTCACCCAGGCCGCCGCCCACCTTACCGACCCGGCCGTGGTGGTGAACCCGCTCAACAACTACTTCTTCACCACCGCCTCGAGCTTCCTGATCATGGCGGTGGGCTGGTTCCTCACCGACAGGGTGATCGAGCCGCGCCTGCGCGGCGTGCCGGTGGACGGCGACCCGGCGCAGATGCCGCGCCTGGACCCGCTCACGGCGGAGGAGAAGCGCGGCCTGCGCTGGTCGGTGCTGGCCATGGCGGTGCTGGGCGGCCTGTTCCTGGCCACGGTGCTGCCGGGCGGCTCGCCCTGGCGCGCGCCGGAAGGCACGCCGCTGCTCGAGGGCCAGAGCGACCTGCTGGTGGCGCAGGCGCCGCTGATGCAGTCGATCGTGCCGCTGATCTTCATCTTCTTCCTGGTGCCGGGCGTGGTTTACGGCGTGGTGTCGGGCAGCGTGAAGAACCACCGCGACGTGGTGCAGGGCATGGCCAAGGCCATGTCGGGCATGGGCTATTACGTGGTGATGGCGTTCTTCTGCGCCCAGTTCATCTACGCCTTCGGCCAGTCCAACCTGGGCGCGCTGCTGGCCATCGAGGGCGCCAATGGCCTGCGCGCGCTGGGCCTGCCGCTGGGCGTGACCCTGGTGGGCATCATCCTGCTGACCTCGTCGGTGAACCTGCTGATCGGCTCGGCTTCGGCCAAGTGGGCCCTGATCGGCGCGGTGATGGTGCCGATGCTGATGGAGCTGGGCGTCTCGCCCGACCTGACCCAGGCCGCCTACCGCGTGGGCGATTCGTCCTCGAACATCATCACGCCGCTGCTGCCTTACTTCCCGCTGATCGTGGTGTTCTGCCAGAAATACGTGAAGTCGGCCGGCATCGGCACCCTGGTGGCGCTGATGCTGCCCTACACGGTGACCCTGCTGGTGGTCTGGACCGCCTTCCTGATGGGCTTCTGGGCCCTGGACATCCCGCTGGGCGTGGGCGCCAGCTTCGATTACGCGCCGCCCGCGCGCTGATCCCCCGCGTCCGCCCCGGTTTGACGGGGTGGGGCCGCTCCGGTTACACCTTGCCGGCCCCGCGGCGGCCCCTTCGTGCCTGCCGCGGGCGCCAAAACCACCATAACAACGAATCCACCAGGGGAGAGACCGCATGAGCGGTGCACCGAACCAATCCGCGGCCGCCGTGCCCGCCTACCCGCAGCTGATGGGGCATCCCAAGCCGCTGTGGATGCTGTTCATGACCGAGTTCTGGGAGCGCTTCGCCTTCTACGGCATGCGCTGGGCGCTGGCCCTGTACATCGTGGCCCAGTTCTACCAGGGCGACAGCGCCGGCGAAGCCCCGGCCAGCCGCCTGTACGGCGCCTACCTGGCGCTGGTCTACGCGGCGGCCCTGTTCGGCGGCTACGTGGCCGACAAGGTGATCGGCTACCAGCGCTCGATCCTGCTGGGCGCGGTGATCATGGCCAGCGGCCTGTTCCTGATCATGTTGCCCGACGAGCAGCTGTTCAAGCTCGGCCTGGCCACCATCATCGTCGGCAACGGCCTGTTCAAGCCCAACATCTCGACCATGGTGGGCCAGCTCTACGCCACCGGCGACGACCGCCGCGACTCGGGCTTCACCCTGTTCTACATGGGCATCAACCTCGGCGCGATGATCGCCCCGTGGCTCACCGGCCTGCTGGCCGAGCGCATCATGGGCGGCAGCCCGGCCATGCCGGCCTACAAGGTCGTGTTCCTGGTCTCGGGCATCGGCATGGTGATCAGCCTGGTCTGGTTCTGGTTCGGCCGCAGCCAGCTGCAGGGCGTGGGCCGGCCGATGGAAGGCGCCGAGGGCAAGGGCCGCGTGCTGGTGACGGCGATCTGCGCGCTGGTGGCGATCCCCGTCGTGTACTTCCTGCTCTCGATCGGCGCCGGCGCGCTGCAGTGGATCCTGTCGGCGCTGTTCGTCGGCCTGTGCGTGCTGATCCTGCGCGAAGGCTTCAAGGACGGCGCGGTGCGGCGCGACATGGCCATCGCCATGCTGATCATCTTCGTGTTCAACGTGCTGTTCTGGTGCTTCTTCGAGCAGGCCGGCAGCTCGTTCAACTTCCTGGCCCAGAACATCGTCGACCGCGACCTCGGCGGCTGGATCTTCCCGGTGGGCTGGTTCCAGTCGGTGAACTCGCTGGCGATCATCACGCTGGCGCCGGTGCTGGCCTGGCTGTGGGTGAAGATGGGCCGCCACAACCCGTCCATCCCGCGCAAGTTCGGCCTGGGCCTGATCTTCAACGGCCTGGCCTTCCTGCTGCTGATGCTGGCCCTGTCGACCATGGTCGACCCGGCCACCCTGAAGATCCCGTTCTGGACCCTGTTCATGGTCTACGTGATCCAGTCGGTGGGCGAGCTGTGCCTGTCGCCGATCGGCCTGTCGATGGTGACCAAGCTGGCGCCGGTGCGCCTGGTCGGCTTCGGCATGGGCGGCTGGTTCCTGTCCACCGCCATCGGCAACAACCTGTCGGGCATCTTCGCCAGCCACGTCAGCGGCGAGGGTGGCATGAGCGTGGAATCGGCCCTGTCGGGTTACACCTTCGGCTTCTGGGCGCTGGTGATCCCGGGCGTGCTGCTGTTCCTGATCGCCCCGCTGATCAACAAGCTGATGCACGGCGTGAAGTAAGCGCTGCGCCACGGCTGGAAAGGAAACGGCGGCCCCAGGGCCGCCGTTTTCGTTGCGGGCTTCAGCCGGGCCGAGTGGCCAGCTCGAGCTCTTCCATGCGCGTGAGCAGGCGGTCCAGGGCGGCGCGTTCGTCGGGCGAGAGCCCCTCGAGCAGGCGGCGCTGGTAGGCCAGGGCCATGGGCGCCACCTCGTCGTAGATGGCGCGGCCGGCCGGGCTCAGGCGCAGCATGGAATGGCGGCGGTCGTCGCGCCGCACCTGCCGTTCGATGCGGCCGGCGGCCTGCAGCGAGGCGATGGCCCGGCTCACCGCGACCTTGTCCATGGCGGTGCGCTCGGCCACTTCCCGGGCCGGGATGTCGTGGTGCCGGCCCAGCACGGCCAGGACCCGCCATTCGGTGATGCCCAGGCCGAAACGGTCGGCGTAAAGCCGGGCGATGTCCTGGCTGATGCGGTTCGACAGCACCGACAGCCGGTAGGGCAGGAAGTGCTCCAGGTCGAGGATGTCCCGGTCGGGCATGCGGCGCCGCGCCTTGCAAGTGGTTTCAATTGAAACTATAACGGCGGCCTTCCCCTTGCAAGCCGCTCCCACCGGAGGACCGCCCATGAACGCCCAGCCCCAGGCCCACGCCCCGAACCTCGGCATCACGCCCACCACCTTCGAAAACCCGATGGGCATCAACGGCTTCGAGTTCGTCGAGTTCGCCGCGCCCGCCGGCCACGGACCGGCCATGGCCGACTACCTCGGCAAGCTCGGCTTCACCGCCGTGGCGCGCCACAAGTCGCGCCCGGTCACGCTGTTCCGCCAGGGCACCATCAACTTCCTGCTCAACGAATCGCAGGCTTCGTTCGCCGCCGATTTCGCCGCCCAGCACGGCCCCTCGGCCTGCGGCTTCGCCATCCGCTTCCGCAAGCCCTCGGCCCAGGTGCTGGCGCACGTGCTGGCCAACGGCGGCGAGGAGATCGACCACCTGGCCGACACCCGCGCGGTGGACGCGCCGGTGATCAAGGGCATCGGCGACTGCATGCTGTACCTGGTCGACGACGGCCGCGAGGACCTGTACGCCGACTACGAGCCGCTGCCGGGCGTGGACCAGGCGCCGGCCGGCTTCGGCCTGACCTTCATCGACCACCTCACCCACAACCTGTTCGTGGGCAACATGCAGAAGTGGTCGGACTACTACGAGAAGCTGTTCAACTTCCGCGAGATCCGCTACTTCGACATCAAGGGCGCCAAGACCGGCCTGCTGTCGAAGGCCATGACCGCGCCGGACGGCATCGTGCGCATCCCGCTCAACGAGTCGAGCGACGAGAAGAGCCAGATCAACGAATACCTGCGCGAGTACAAGGGCGAGGGCATCCAGCACATCGCCCTGTTCACCGACAACATCTACGACACCGTGGAAGCCATGCGCGCCCGCGGCGTGGAGTTCCTGGACACGCCCGACACCTACTTCGACGTGATCGACCAGCGCGTGCCCGGCCACGGCGAGGACGTGCCGCGCCTGGCCCGCAACAAGATCCTCATCGACGCCGACCCGGAAACCAAGCAGCGCAAGCTGCTGCAGATCTTCACCCAGAACGCCTTCGGCCCGATCTTCTTCGAGATCATCCAGCGCAAGGGCAACGAGGGCTTCGGCGAGGGCAACTTCCAGGCCCTGTTCGAATCGATCGAACGCGACCAGATGCGCCGCGGCGTGCTGTAAGTCCGCGTCTCAATACAGACACCGGGACCCGACGATGAGCCTGAAGTACCTGAGTGGGTTTGGGAACGAGTTTGCGACCGAGGCGCTGCCGGGCGCCTTGCCCGAGGGGCGGAATTCGCCGCAGCGATGCCCGTACGGGCTGTACAACGAGCAGATCAGCGGCACCGCCTTCACCGCGCCGCGGCACAGCAACCGCCGGACCTGGATGTACCGCATCCGGCCGGCGGCCATGCACGGCCCGTTCGAGCCGCTGGCGCACGCCACGTTCCACGGCGACTTCGGCCACGGCCCGGTCACGCCCGACCAGCTGCGCTGGAACCCGCTGCCCATGCCGCAGGCGCCCACCGACTGGCTCGACGGCCTGTACACCATGGCCGGCAACGGCGGCCCCTCGGCCGGCGGCCTGGGCGTGCACCTGTATGCCGCCAACGCCGACATGGACGGCCGCTTCTTCTACGACGCCGACGGCGAACTGCTGATCGTCCCGCAGCAGGGCCGCCTGCGCATCGCCACCGAGATGGGCGTGCTCGAGGTGGAGCCGCAGGAGATCGCGCTCATCCCGCGCGGCATCCGCTTCAGCATCTCGCTGCCCGACGGCCAGGCGCGCGGCTACGTGTGCGAGAACTTCGGCGCCATGTTCAAGCTGCCCGACCTGGGCCCCATCGGCAGCAACGGCCTGGCCAACCCGCGTGATTTCCTCGCGCCCGTGGCCGCCTACGAGGACCGCGAGGGCAGTTTCGAGCTGGTGGCCAAGTTCCAGGGCGGCCTCTGGCGCGCCGCCATCGGCCACAGCCCGCTGGACGTGGTGGCCTGGCACGGCAACTACGCGCCCAGCAAGTACGACCTGCGCCGCTTCAACACCATCGGCTCGATCAGCTACGACCACCCGGACCCGTCCATCTTCCTGGTGCTGCATTCGCCCAGCGACAGCGAGGGCGTGAGCAACATCGACTTCGTGATCTTCCCGCCGCGCTGGCTGGTGGCCCAGGACACCTTCCGGCCGCCGTGGTTCCACCGCAACATCGCCAGCGAGTTCATGGGCCTGGTGCACGGCGCCTACGACGCCAAGGCGGAAGGTTTCGTGCCGGGCGGCAGTTCGCTGCACAATTCGATGACGGGCCACGGCCCGGACGCCGCCACCTTCGACAAGGCCACCACGGCCGACCTGGCGAAGCCCGACGTGATCACCGACACCATGGCCTTCATGTTCGAGTCGCGGCACGTGATCCGCCCGACCGCGCAGGCGCTCGCCGCCGGCCACCGCCAGGCCACCTACCAGCAGTGCTGGCAGGGCCTGGCCCGGAATTTCGACCCGAGCCGCCGCGGCTGAGCCGCGCGGCCCACAGGAGCAAGCAATGAAACTGGGTTCCCTCAAGGAAGGCGGCCGCGACGGCACGCTGGTGGTCGTTTCCAAGGACCTCTCGCGGGCGGTGAAGGCCACCGGCATCGCGCCGACGATGCAGCGCGCGCTGGAGGACTGGTCCAACGCCGCGCCGCGCCTGAACGCGGTGTACGAGGCGCTCGAAGCCGGTACGCCCGAGACCATCAACGGCGAGCCGGTGTTCGCCGTCGACTTCGCCCAGCTGGCCGCGCCGCTGCCGCGCGCCTATGAATTCGTGGACGGCAGCGCCTACCTGCCGCACGTGGCGCGCGTGCGCAAGGCGCGCGGCGCCGAGGTGCCCGAGAGCTTCTACACCGACCCGCTGATGTACCAGGCGGTCAGCGCCGGCTTCTACGGCCCGCGCGACCCGGTGCTGGTGGCCGACGAGGCCTACGGCATCGACCTGGAGGCCGAAGTGGTCGTCGTCACCGACGACGTGCCCCAGGGCGCCACGCCGGCGCAGGCGGCGCAGCACATCCAGCTGGTCGGCCTGGTCAACGACGTCTCGCTGCGCAACCTGATCCCGGGCGAGCTGGCCAAGGGCTTCGGCTTCCTGCAGTCCAAGCCGCGCTCGGCGCTGAGCCCGGTGTTCGTCACCCCCGACGAGCTGGGCGAGGCCTGGCAGGGCAACAAGGTGCACCTGCCGCTGCTCACCCACGTCAACGGCAAGTGGTTCGGCGCGCCCGAGGCCGGCGTGGACATGCAGTTCGACTTCGCCCAGCTGGTGGCGCACGCGGCCAAGACCCGCCCGCTGTCGGCCGGCACGATCGTCGGCTCCGGCACGGTGGCCAACGAGGACACCGGCAAGGGCGCCAGCTGCTTCGCCGAGCAGCGCACGGTGGAAACCCTGCGCGACGGCAAGCCCAGCACCCCGTTCATGTCCTTCGGCGACACCGTGCGCATCGAGATGCTGGGCCGGGACGGCGCCAGCGTGTTCGGGGCCATCGAGCAGCGCATCGCCAAGGCTTGAGAATGGCGCGGCCCGGCGTATGCTGGGGCCTCGCCTTCACGAGGGCAGGGGAGCGCGCGGCATGAATCCGGGTTCGATCAGGCTCTATTCCTACTGGCGCTCCAGCGCCGCCTACCGGGTGCGCATCGCGCTCAACCTCAAGGGCATGCCCTACGAAACCCTGCCGGTGCACCTGGCCCGGGGCGAGCAGCACAAGGCGCCCTTCAGCGACCTCAACCCGCAGGAGCTGGTGCCGGTGCTGCTGCACGGCAGCCGCATCCTGCGCCAGTCCATGGCCATCATGGAGTACCTGGACGAAACCTGGCCGACGCCGCCGCTGATGCCCACCACGGCCCGCGACCGCCAGCGCGTGCGCGCCCTGGCCCAGATGATCGCCTGCGACATCCACCCGCTGAACAACCTGCGCGTGCTGCAGTTCTTCGAAAACACCTGGAACGTGCCCCAGGCCGAACGCGACGCCTGGGTGCGGCACTGGATGCAGGTGGGTTTCGAGGCGCTGGAAGACACCCTGGCCGACAACCCGTCCACCGGCACCTTCTGTGACGGCGAAATGCCGACCATGGCCGACTGCTGCCTGGTGCCGCAGGTCTACAACGCGGTGCGGTTCGGGGTGGACCTGGCGCCGTACCGGACGATCCGGCGCATCAACGACGCCTGCCTCGCGCTCGAGGCCTTCGAGGCCGCCCGGCCGGAAAACCAGCCGGACGCCCCGGTCGGGAACTGAGCGGGGCTCAGTAGCCGGTGGATTCGCTGCCCGGGCCGGCGCCGCCGTACATGTCGGCGTAGGGGTCGTGTTCGCCGGTCGCGCCTTCCGAGAGGCGGATCTTCAGGGCCAGGCCGTCGCGCGAGTCGGCCTTGCGCAGCGCCTCCTCGAGCTCGACCTTGCCTTCCTTGTACAGGCGGAACAGCGACTGGTCGAAGGTCTGCATGCCTTCCTGCAGCGACTTGTCCATGGCCTCCTTGATCTCGTGCACCTCGCCGCGGCGGATCAGGTCGCGGATCATCGGGGTGTTGATCAGGATCTCGGCGGCCGGCAGGCGCTTGCCGTCCTTGCCGATGACCAGGCGCTGGCTGATGACCGCCTTGAGGTTCAGCGACAGGTTCATCAGCACGTTCTTGTGGGCCGACTCCGGGAAGAAGTTCAGGATGCGGTCCAGGGTCTGGTCGGCGTTGTTCGAGTGCAGCGTGGCCAGGCACAGGTGGCCGGTCTCGGCGAAGGCGATGGCCGATTCCATGGTCACGGCGTCGAGGATCTCGCCGATCAGGATGACGTCCGGCGCCTCGCGCATGGCGTTCTTGAGCGCGTTGTGGAAGGCGTGGGTGTCCAGGCCCACCTCGCGCTGGTTGACGATGGACTTCTTGTGCTTGTGCAGGAACTCGATCGGATCCTCGATGGTGAGGATGTGGCCGGTCGTGCTGGCGTTGCGGTGGTCGATCATGGCCGCCAGCGTGGTGGACTTGCCCGAGCCCGTGGAGCCGACCACCAGCACCAGGCCGCGCTGCTCCATCACGATGTCCTTGAGGACGTTCGGGAGCTTGAGCTGGTCGATGTTGGGGATCTCGCTCTTGATGGCGCGGATCACCATGCCCACTTCGCCGCGCTGCTTGAACACGTTGACGCGGAAGCGCCCGGTGTCCTTCACCGCGATGGCCATGTTGAACTCGAGGTCGCGCTCGAAGGCCGGGACCTGGCCCTCGTCCATCAGCGAGTAGGCGATCTTCTTGACCATGCCGGCCGGCAGGCCGGTGTTGCCGAGGGGGTAGAGCTTGCCCTCGACCTTGATGTAGACGGGCGCGCCGGTGGTCAGGAACATGTCCGACGCGTTCTTTTCCGTCATCAGCTTCAGGAAATAGCCGATGTCCATGTCAGTATCCTTGGATCCCCTGTTTCGGTCCCGGTGGACGGCGCGGGGTGGCTACAATGGCCCCGCCCGAACGCCGACCTGCGAGTTCGCCTTATGACACTATCCTCGCTAAAAATCCATCTCGCGCTGGCGCTTTTGCTGGCCGCGTCCACAGCTTCGGCGGCAAATGAAGCCGACCTGGCCATTGCCGCCGCCGAACGCGCCGTGCTCGCCGCCGAGTCGGCGAACCCGCGCGGGGAGGCCGCCGCCGCGCTCGACCGCGCCCGCGGCCAATGGCAGGCCGCCCAGGCCAG
>NZ_AVCH01000199.1 GCF_000747075.1 Arenimonas malthae CC-JY-1 | reverse complement strand
GCGCACGACGGCTCCGGCCTGCTGCTGCCGCCGTTGCAGCCCGGCGACATCGTGGTGGACGCCAGCGCCAGCGCGGCGCTGGCGGCCTGGCACCCGCGCTGGCTGCGCCAGGGCCTGCACGTGGTCAGCGCCAACAAGCTGGGGCTCGGTGGCCCGCTGCTGCGCCACCACGAGATCCGCGCCCTGGCCACCGGCGGCCTGCATTACGGCGACGCCGCCACCGTCGGCGCCGGCCTGCCGCTGCTGCGTTCGCTGCGCGAGCTGCGCGCCGGCGGCGACCGCATCCGCGCAGTGGCGGGCGTGCTCTCGGGCACGCTGGCCTGGCTGTTCGACGGTTACGACGGCCGCACGCCGTTCTCGGAAAAAGTGCGCGCCGCGGTGGCGCGCGGTTACGCCGAACCCGACCCGCGGGTCGATCTTTCCGGCGAGGACGTGCGCCGCAAGCTGCTGATCCTGGCGCGCACCGCCGGTTTCCCGCTGGAGCACGCCGAGGTGCAGGTGGCATCGCTGCTGGGCCCGGCCCTGCGCGACGCCCCCGATGCGACGACGGTCGATGCGCGGCTGCCAACGCTGGATGCGGCGCTGTCCGCGCGTGCCCGCGAAGCCGCCGCCACGGGCCGGGTGCTGCGCTATGTCGCGCGGCTCGACGAAAGCGGCGCGCGCATCGGCCTCGAATCGCTGGCGGCAAACGACCCGCTCGCCGGCGGCGGTGGCTGCGACAACCGCCTCGCCATCTGGAGCAGCCGCTACGAAGAACGCCCGCTGGTGATCCAGGGCCCGGGCGCCGGCGCCGCGGTCACGGCGGCGGCGCTGCTCGACGACCTGCGGCGCATTCCCTAGCCGCTCAGGGCGCGGCGGGGCAGGCCGCGGGCAGGCCGAGCGCGGCGGCGATGTCGCGCCAGTCGAACGCCGCCACCGCCATGTCGTCGTGCACGGCGTAGAACACGCCCTGCGGGAACCGCGCGGTCGGCGCCTGGTGCAGCCACACGCCGTCGGTGTTGGCGGTCTTGGTGCCCGCGAAGGCGCCGCGGTGTTCCATGGTCTTGCGGTCGAACACGTGGAACAGGCTGCGGTCCTTGAACTGGTCGGTGGCCAGCCAGTAACCGCTGCCGTCGGCGCAGGCCCAGAGCGCGATGCCCTCGGCCTGGGCCTTGAACAGGCCCGCGCCAATCGTGCGGCCGCGGAATTCGCCCGCCAGGCTGTACTCGCGCAGGGCGGTGCCGCTGGCCAGGTCTTCCTCGCTCACCAGCAGGCGGTCGTTGGCGGCGTCGCCCCAGAGCGATTCGGGGATGCGGATGGCGCCGGCTTCGCCGGTGTCGCCGAAGTGCCCGGCGTTCACGGCGCTGATCCCGCCGCCGCCGGTGGACACCAGGTAGCGCTGGACGCGGCGGTCGAGCTGGGCCAGCGGCGGCAGGATGTCTTCGTCCCGGGCGTCCGTGCCCGCCATGTAGGCGTCGGTGACCAGCACTTCCAGCTGGCCCGAGGCGTGTTCGCGCACCCACAGGCCGTAGGGCTTGCGCAGCTCGGTCTCGCCGAAGGTGGCCAGGGTTTCCAGGTCCGGCAGCGACAGCACCTGCACGCGCTGGTTGTCGCGTTCGACCACGAACAGCAGGTTGCCATGCACCGACACGCCGTTCGGACGCCTGAACTGGCCCGGCTTGCGGCCCTCGGTGCCGACGCTGCGCAGGGTGGCGCCGGTGTCGCCGTCGTACACCACCAGGCCCTTGCCTTCCTTGGCGGTGGCGAACAGCCAGGTCTCGCCGCCGGGCGCCGACCAGGCCGCGGGGGAATCGATGTTGTCGCGGGGCGTTTCCAGGCTCACGAAGGCCTCTTCCACCACCACGTGCGCCACCCCGGCCTGCGACAGCAGCGGGTCCACCTCGGCCTGTTCGTCGGGCTCGCGCCCCGGCGCGCTGGCGCAGGCGGCGAGCAGGAGCAGGGCGGCGGACAGCGGCGCGAGGCGAAGCGACATCGGGGACTCCGGGGCGGGGGCAGTGGATGACGTTTCTATCGCGGACCCGCGTCGGTGATGTGACAGCGCCGCCGTCACGCAAGCGCCACATGCCGGAAATGGAACCGCCTCGCGGCGCACGTACAAAACCGGCACCTCTCACGGAAATTTAACCCCGATGAAAAAGAACGTGCTCGCCGCCTCCCTGTCCCGTGCGCTGGCCGGCGCCCTGCTCGTGGCCGCGCTGCCGGCGGTGGCCCAGTCCACCGTGGCCACGCCGGATGGCGGCGACGGCCGCCGCGGCGAGGCCACCCAGCTCGAAGCCATCGAGGTGAAGGGCGAGATCGTCTACCGCGACCGCACCGCCGACACCGCGCCGGTGCTGTCCTACGACCTCGAGTACTTCCAGCAGTTCGAGCCGCTGACCGTGGGCGACATGCTCAAGCGCGTGCCCAGCGTGGCCTTCCTGTCCGACGTGCTCGAATACGACGGCGTGCGCCTGCGTGGCCTGGACCCGGGCTACACCCAGATCCTGATCAACGGCAAGCGCGTGCCGGGCGCCGGCTTCGACCGCAGCTTCTTCGTCGACCGCATCCCGGCCGAGCTGGTGGAGCGCATCGAGATCATCCGCTCGGCCTCGGCCGACCGCAGCGGCGACGCCATCGCCGGTTCGCTCAACATCGTGCTGCGCGACGGCTATTCGCTCGACGGCGGCTACCTGCGCGCCGGCGCCCTGAGCTACAGCGACGACGAGATCGAACCGCTGGTGGGCGCGGTCTGGGGCGGCGAGGCCCTGGGCGGCAACCTGCTGCTGGGCGCCAACGCCCAGGGCCGCCGCAACCCGAAGCAGAAGTACAGCTGGCGCTACGACGCCCCGGGCGGCGGGCTCGACAACACCGAGCGCCAGACCGACGTGCGCAGCGGCGAGGACTATTCCTTCAACGCCGACTACAGCGTGCCGGTGGGCCAGGGCCAGTTCGGCCTGCGCGCCTTCTTCGTGCGCACCGACCGCATGCAGGAGGAGTTCTCCACCGAGTATTCGGCGGGCGTCGAGACCGACCAGAACATCGAAACCCTCAACGCCAACGACCTCGACATCCGCACCGACAACTGGGCCGTGGACATGGACTATTCGCTGCCCATGGCCGGCGGCGAAACCCGCATCCGCCTGGGGCAGGCCGGCATCGACGACGAGCAGTTCGAGTTCGAGGACGAATACGAATACCTGCGCGACGCCAACCCGTTCCCGGAAGACGACCGCTTCACCGGCGACCGCACCTACACCGACATCCGCGACCGCGAAATCTCGTTCGAACTGCGCCACGAGCGCGACGTGGCCGGCAAGGAGCTGCGCTTCGGCGTGGAGGTGGTCGACAAGGAGCGCGAGACCTCGATCCTGGCCGACCGCAACCGCATCACCATCCCGAACGCGCCCGCGCCGCGCCCGGCGGTGCCGGGTGAGTTCGGCCCCTACCTGCCGGTGGACGGCGGCCTGGGCACGATCGAGGAGCGCCGCATCGAGCCCTTCGTGCGCCTCAACGGCGAAGCCGGCGCCTTCGAGTGGGAAACCGGCCTGCGCTACCAGCACACCGACCTGGACGTGACCGACCTGACGGTGGACCCGGCCGACAGCAAGTCGTCGAAGGACTACGGCATCCTGCTGCCCTCGCTGCACCTGCGCTGGAACCTCGACGACGACCAGCGCCTGATCGCCTCGTTCGCCCGCACCCTGCGCCGCCCGAACTTCGACCAGGTGACGCCGGCGCTGCTGCTGGCCGAGCTGGGCGACAACGACCTGCTGGGCAACCCGGACCTGGAGCCGGAGCGCGCCTGGGGCCTGGACCTGGGCTGGGAGCGTCGCCTGGGCCGCCGCGGCGTGGTGGGCGTGAACCTGTTCTACCGCGACATCAGCGACCTGATTGAAATCGCCAACACGGGCGTCGAGGGCGACGAGGGCGAGGGCACCTGGGTGCTGCAGCCGCGCAACACGGGCGACGGCCAGGTCTGGGGCGCGGAGTTCGACCTCTCGACCCCGCTGACGGCCTTCGGCATGGAGAACACCGGCGTGTTCTTCAACTACTCCTGGCTCGACAGCGAAATCGAGGACAGCTTCGGTACCCGCAAGTTCAACGACCAGTCGGACTACGTGTTCAACGTGGGCTTCATCCAGGACCTGGTGGAACTGGACGCCTCCTTCGGCCTGACCTACCGCAAGCAGGGCGAGGCCTGGGGCCGGATCATCGGCGAGGAAGTGCGCACGAGCTACAACGGCGACCTGGAAGCCTTCGTCGAGAAGCGCTTCGGCGAGGCCTGGACCCTGCGCCTGACCGGCTCGAACCTGCTCGACGCCTCGAAGGACGAAGTCTTCGACAAGTTCAATACGCTCGAGGACCAGGTCCTGCGCGACCACGACGAGTACGAGGTCGAAACCGAAAAGGGCGGCCGCCTCTACCAGCTGGTGCTGCGCTACAGCTTCTGAGCCTTTCGGTTGGCTCTCCCCGGGGGCCCGCTTCGGCGGGCCCTTTTTTTTTCCCGCGCGACGCATTCTTGTTTCGCAGGTATGTATCTGGCGCCGTCCCCACCGCGGAGGCGAAGGTCTCCTCCTGCTCAGTGAAGCCTTTTATTTCGCAGGAGGAGACCTTCGCCTCCACGGCGGCGCTGGTGCATTCCATCCTGTTACGTGACGAAGGGCGGGCGTGTGCGCGCTGCGATGCTTGCGCGTCCCGATCCGGGCCGCAGGGAGCGATCTTTCCTGCCGATCAGGCCGGTTGAACGGGCATCGGAACATGCGAGCAGCACGTGCACGCCTGCGTGTCCCTTCGGACATTTGATGCGGCTACGGGGCCAGCGTGGAAGACGGCCAGTGTGCGAGCCCTCGCCGCCCGGCGGCGGGGGTGGGGTTGAGGCGAAAGGCTCTTCGCCAAGCCCGGAATGTTCGATCAGACACCGGAGGCATCGGTGTGCCTGCCCCGAGCCCACACCCGCCTGCCTTCCGATCAGGGTTCCGGGAGAGTCGCACCGGCGAAGCAGCCCACCGCGCGCGAGCGATCTAACGCAGCGGCAGGAAGCCGTCGGGACCGATCATGCGGAAGGGCACCGACACCAGCCGCATGCCGCCGTTCACCTGCACGGAGAAGTGCAGGTGCGGGCCGCTGGAATAGCCGGTGCTGCCGGCGTAGCCCAGCACCTGGCCCAAGGTGACGGTGTCGCCGGTGCGCACCGCCACGCCGCCTTCGCGCAGGTGCGCGTACAGCGCCATGCTGCCGTCGTCGTGCATCACGCGAACCAGGTTCGCGCGTTTGGCCAGGGCCGGGTCGGTGCCGCCCTCCGCGTAGCCCGAGACGGCCTCGAGCACCACGCCGCCGCGCGCCGCCAGCACCGGCGTGCCTTCGTCCACCACCAGGTCGATGGCGTAGCGGTTGGCCTCGTCGTCGTGGCTGAAGCCGCCGTGGAAGCCCTGGCCGAGCGTGAACTTCGATTCTTCCACCGGCAGCGAATACACCACGTCGCGCGCCTCGGCGAAGGGTTCGCCCGGGATGATGGATAGCCGCAGCGCGTGCCGCGCGCCTTCCGCCACCGGCCACAGCGTGGCCAGCGTGGCCGATTCGCCCGCGCGCAGCACGCGTCGCACCGGCAGCGCCGGTTCGCTGTCCATGCCCACCCAGGCGTCGGCCACCAGTTCCACTTCCACCGGGCCGCCGCTGGTGTTGCGCGCGACCGCGCGCTGGCCTTCGCCCTGGCGCAGCACGTTCAGTTCCGCCAGTCCTTCGGCCGCCGCCGGCAGGGGCAGGGCCAGCAGCGCCGCCAGCAGCAGCGCGGCGCGGTTCATCCCGCCGCCGACCCGTCGGGGTAGAAGTACAGGTCCATCGGCTGCGGCCGGTCGATGGCGAAACCCTGGGCGTAGTCCACGCCCAGCGCGATCAGCGCCCGGCGGTCGGCCTCGGTTTCGGTGTGTTCGGCGATCGAGCGCTTGTCGAGCACGTGGGCGATTTCGTTGATGGAACGCACCACCGCCTCGGCCATCGGTGAATCGTGCATGTCGCGCACGAAGCTGCCGTCGATCTTGAAGTAGTCCACGTCCAGCGAGCGCAGGTAGCTGAACGAACAGAAGCCGGTGCCGAAGTCGTCGAGCGCGAAGCGGCAGCCCAGGTCGCGCAGCTGGTTGATGAAGCGCTGGGCGCGGGCCAGGTCGCGCACCGCGCTGGTCTCGGTGAGCTCGAAGCACAGCTTGCTGGCCGGGAAGTGGCTGCGGCGCAGGCGTTCGGACAGGAAGCCGATGAAGCCTTCGTCGATCACCGCCTCGCCCGACAGGTTGATGCAGCAGGTGTCGACGGTGGCGGCGGCGTCGGGGTGGCTTTCCAGCCAGCCCAGCGTGCGGGTGATCACCTCGCGGTCGATGCGCGTGGCCAGGCGGAAGCGCTCGGCCGCCGGCATGAACTGTGCCGGCTGCAGGCGTTCGCCGGTGCGCGGGTCGCGCAGGCGCAGCAGCACCTCGAAGTGGCGGCCCTGGTCCATGCCGGGGCGCAACGGCACGATGGACTGGCAGTACAGCTCCATCGCCTGCTGCTCCAGCGCCTCGCGGATGCGCACCACCCAGCGCATGGCCGAGGTGCGGTCGAGCAGTTCGCCGCCGTCCAGGCTGGCCAGGCACACCCGGTTGCCGCCCTGCTCCTTCGCGGTGAAGCAGGCCGCGTCGGCCTGCGACAGCAGCTGCGCATAGTCGGCCTGGCCCGGCAGGAAGGTGACCAGGCCGGCGCTGGCCGTGGTGCCCAGCATCTGGCCGTCCCAGCCGCAGCGGTAGCCTTCGATGGCGCGCAGCAGCGCGCGCACGCGGTCTTCGGCCACCATCGGCGTGCAGTTGCGCAGCAGCAGCGCGAACTCGTCGCCGCCGGTGCGCGCCAGCAGGTCCTCGGGGTGGCGGTGCGCTTCGATCACGCCGGCCACGCCGCGGATGAGCTCATCGCCGGCGGCGTGGCTGGCGGTGTCGTTGATCAGCTTCAGGTGGT
The DNA here is from genome assembly GCF_000747075.1 of Arenimonas malthae CC-JY-1. Taxonomy (GTDB): domain Bacteria; phylum Pseudomonadota; class Gammaproteobacteria; order Xanthomonadales; family Xanthomonadaceae; genus Arenimonas; species Arenimonas malthae. Next base: position 10,163 of record NZ_AVCH01000199.1, on the reverse strand, counting down.
CGAGGTCGATGTAGGCCAGGGCCATGGGCAGCACCGAGCCGCCGGCGATCTCGGGGCGCACCTTCTCCTCGAAGGCGTTGCGGTTGTGCAGGCCGGTGAGCGGGTCGACGTTGGCGCGCAGCTTCAGCACGCCGGCGCTGACGCGCTGCTGGTGCATGGCGAAGGCCAGCATCAGCGGCAGCGCCGCCACTTCGATCAGGAACACCAGCAGGTAGATGCCGTCCAGCGGTGCGCTGGCCTCGGGGTAGCCGGCGGTGCCGAAGCCGGCCAGGCCGGCCACCAGCAGCATGGTGAGCGCGCTGGCCACCGCGGTCTGCAGCGGCGGGAAGCGCACCGCGCTCCACACCATCACGCCCAGCGGCAGCGCCACCAGGCCCATGGCGTAGTTGCCGCCCAGGCTGCCGCCCCAGGCCATCAGCAGATAGCTGGCCATCAACGCCACGTTCCACATCAGCTGCTCGGATTCGGGCGCGTAGTCTTCCGCCGGCGGGCGCCAGCGGCGGCCGGTGCGCCCCGGCAGCAGCAGCATCAGCGCCGGCGCGATGCTGGTGGCGCCCAGCAGGTCGCCCAGCAGCCAGCGCGCGCCGGCGGTGGGCAGCGCCTCCAGCCCGATCATGCCGCTATGCAGCATGCCGGCGGTGCCCACGGCCGCGCTGACGACGGACATCAGCACCGCGCCGCCCAGCGCGGCCAGGCCGAAGCGCACGGTGAGCATGTCCTCGGCGTGCAGGCGCCGCAGCAGGGCGGCGCCGGCCAGCACGCCGAACAGGTTGGCCGACGCCGACCAGGGCAGGAAGGCCGTGGGCACCGGGTCGAAGAAGAAGTGCACCAGCAGCGTGCCCGCCGGCACGAACCAGGCGATCTTCAGGCCATAGCGCAGCACGCCGGCGAGGGCCACGCCGGCCGCGGGCCAGAACAGCGCGACCTTGTCCGGGCCGTCGACCAACAGCGCGGAGTAGGCGCCGCCGGCGACGTAAAGCGCCAGCAGGACCCCCACGATGGCGATCCGCCGGTAGAGTTCGGGCATGCCCCGAAGCATAGGTCGGGCGCCCGTCGCCGGCTAGGGGGCCGGGCTGCCGCCGGGCGGGTCCAGGTGGGCCGAACCCACCAGGTCGAGCCGGCCGGTGTCCACCAGCCGCTCGGGGTCGCCGGCCAGCGCCGCCTGCAGGCCGCCCAGGTCGGTGTCGCGGCGGGCGCGGTAGGCGGCCCAGCCGTTGCGCCCGTGCGTCTTCACGAAGTAAAGCGCGCGGTCGGCCAGCTCGATCATCTGCTCCCAGCCCAGGCCACCGCGGCCGTCGCGGAACAGCGGGCACTCGATGAAGCCCACCGAGCAGGTGAGCTTGAGCGGTTCCTCGCTGCCCACGTCGAAGCGGTGCGTGGACACCGCCTGGCAGATGCGTTCGCCCAGCATCGGCAGGTGCCGGTTCGGCATGGGCCGGAACACCACCAGGAACTCCTCGCCGCCCCAGCGCGCGATGTAGTCGCCGGTGCGCACCATCTGCGCCAGCACCTGCGCCACCTGCTGCAGCACCCGGTCGCCGGCCTGGTGGCCATGGGTGTCGTTGACCTGCTTGAAGTGGTCGATGTCGATCAGCGCGAACACCATCACTTCGTCCAGGCTGCCGCGGCGCACCGTTTCGCGGTCGTAGTAGGCGATGTCGGCCGGGATCTGGTTGGCCAGGTAGCGGCGGTTGCGCAGGCCGGTGAGCGGGTCGGTCTGGCTGGCTTCCTCGAGCCGGTGGTTGGCCACTTCCAGCGCCTCGGTGCGCTGGCGCACCAGTTGCTCCAGCGCCTCGCGCTGGCGCCGGTGCGCACCCTGCTGGCGGCGGAAGGCCGCGTACAGCAGGCTGGCCAGCAGCGCCGCCGACAGCCAGAAGAACAGCGGCGTCTCGTGGAACCAGGGCTGGATGCGGAAGCCTATCTGCGCCGGCGCCCGGCTCCAGGTGTCGGCGTTGTTCGAACCCAGGGCCTCGAACACGTAGGCGCCCGGCGGCAGGTTGGTGTAGTTCACGCTGCGCCGGGTCGGGTCTTCGAGCGTGCGCCAGTCGGCGTCGTAGCCGACCAGGCGGTAGCGCAGCTCCACGCTCTTGGGGTCCTGGAAGCTGAGCACGGTGAATTCGAAGCTCAGGTCGCGCGACGCCGGCGGCAGCTTCCAGTCGGCCGACGGGTCGGCCGCGCGCCATTCGTCGCCCACCCGCACGCGTTCGATGAGCGTGCGCGGTGCCTTGTCGTTCTTGACGATGCCGTCGGTGCTCAGCGCCACCACGCCGTCGCGCGTGGGCAGCCACAGCTCGCCGTCGTGGATGAAGCCCTTGGCGTTGCCGGCGCCGTTGCAGCAGTAGCCCTTCTGGCCACCGCGGCGGTCGCCGCGCTCGTTTAGCAGCATCTCGCCGCGCACGCGCTCGCGCCGGCCGGCGGCGACCTCCGCCATGTCCGACAGCAGCACGCGGTGCACGCCGCGGATGCCGGCCACCCACAGGTAGCCGTGGGTGTCGTGGGTGATGAAGAAGGGCGAGTTCACCGGCATGCCCTGGGCGTCGGAGAACGCGTGCCAGCGCTTGCCGTCGAACAGGAACACTTCCTCCGACAGCGCGCCGATCACCAGCTGGCCGTCGGGCAGTTCGTGGATGGAGGTGACGTCGAGGTCGGCGCGCAGGCCGGCGTCGAGGCCCAGTGGTTCGATGCGGTCGCCGATGACTTCGTGCAGGCCCGACTGCGTGCCCAGCAGCAGGCGGCCGTCGCGGGTCTCGTAGAGCAGGCGCGTGCGCGGGTCGCGCAGGCCCTGCACCGGGCCGAAGGACTTCAGGCCGTCGCGGGTGAGCCGGTGCAGGCCCTGGTTGGTGGCGAACCAGAGCGCGCCGCGGCGGTCGCGCACGATGCCGTTGACCTGGGCGCTGCGCATGGGCGCCAGTTCGGGCGGCGTTTCCAGCCGGTCGCCGCGCAGCACGGCGACGCCGCGGCGGGTGCCGATCCAGGTGGCGTCTTCTTCCGGCAGCAGGGTGTAGGCATTGGGGTGGGGCAGGTCGGCGCCGGCCACCACGGTTTCGAAGCGGCCGTCGCGCATGATCGCCAGGCCGTTGTTGGTGCCGGCCCACAGGCGGCCGGCCGGGCCGCGCGCCACCGACCACAGGATGGGGTCTTCCAGCCCTTCGAAGCGGCTGTAGCGGCGCGTCCAGCCGTTCCACAGCCGGGTGACGCCTTCCCACTGGCTGCCGAACCAGAGGTTGCCTTCGCGATCCTCGAAGGCCGAGCGCACGGCCGAGCCGGCGCGGTCGTCCTTCACCAGTTCGACCAGGCGGCCGGCGCGCAGGCGGGCGAGGTCTTCGACCAGGCCGACCCAGAGGTTGCCGTCGCTGTCCTCGAACAGCGATTCGATGGGCGTGCTGGCCAGCGGCTCGCCGCCTTCGTAGCGCAACCAGCGGTCGCCTTCGCGGAAGAACAGGCCGGCGCTGGTGCCGGCCCACAGCCGCCCCTGGGAATCGAGCAGCTGGGTGACCACGGTGTCGTCGTCGCCCTCGGGCAGGGGCAGCAGCTCGGTGGCACCGTCGGCGATGCGGAAGACGCGGCCGCGGCTGCCGACCCACAGGGCGTCGCCGCGCGCGAGCAGGGCGGTGGCGGGGCGGGGCAGGGGGTGCAGCAGCTCGAGCGAATCTTCGTTGGCGCGGTAGATGCCGTCCGGCGCGGCGACCATCAGTTCGCCCGAGGGCATGGCCTCGAGGTCGCTGGTGTCGATGGTGCGCAAGGGGTCGCCGACGGCCAGGGGCAGGGGGCGGAACGTGCCGTCCTGGTAGACCGAGATGCCGCGGTAGGTGGCGATCCAGAGCCGGTTGCGGGCGTCGACGTGCAGGTCGTGGATCCAGATGCCGCGCAGTCCGGGGGTGGTTTCCGGGTTGAAGGCGGTGAACTTGATGCCGTCGAACCGCGCCAGGCCGGCCTGGGTGCCGACCCACACGTACCCCTGGCGGTCCTGGGTGATGGCCAGGCCGCTGATCTGCGGCAAGCCTTCCTCGATGCTCCAGCTGTTGCGGACGTAATGATGGAAGGACTTGTCCGGGTCCAGTGCCGCCACGCCGCCGGACGCCCCGGCGAGCGCGAGCACGGCAGTCAGCGACAGGGCGCGGCGCATTGACGTCACGGCGGGGTCCGGAACAGGCTCGCCCCGACTATTACCCGTCCGCTTTCCGCCGGCAAGCCCGTTCCGCCCTTTCCGTGCCCCCCGTCACGGGGCCTGGCCTTGCCAGGCAGGTCACGGGCTCGCGTACGTTGGTTTTTGGCGGGCGTCATCGCACGCAGAGGGGGGAGGTCTGCCCGGCGTCTTGCTAAGCGCCATCCATGGCAGCAAACGCCGGCCGCTCCGGGCCTCCTGCCCTACGCTTCAGACCTCCCCCCTCTGCGTACGCTGCCGCAATCGCGGCGCATCGGCATTCCGCCGGGACAAGCGCGTGCGCTTGCGCACGAGCTCGCCAGCCGTCTGGCCACGGCGTCAGGACTGCGGCAGCGTGCACACACCTCTATGGATGAAGCGGAGGCAGGATGCCGTAGCGGCCGCGCCTCGATGGGCAGGACGCCGCGTCGAGGCGCGGGCAGCCATAGAGGTGTGTGCGCGATGACGCCTGCCGAGATCAACCGTCTGCGAGTACGTGACCTGCTTGCCAAAGGCAAGCCAGGAAATCAGCACTCGATGACGTTTACAGCCAACCCGCCGCGGGAGGTTTCCTTGTACTTGTCCTGCATGTCGCGGCCCGTGTCGCGCATGGTCTTGATGACCTTGTCGAGCGACACCTTGTGCTTGCCGTCGCCGCGCAGCGCCATGCGCGAGGCGTTGATGGCCTTCACCGCGCCCATGGCGTTGCGCTCGATGCAGGGGATCTGCACCAGGCCGCCGATCGGGTCGCAGGTGAGGCCCAGGTTGTGTTCCATGCCGATTTCGGCCGCGTTCTCGATCTGGCCCGGCGTGCCGCCGAGCGCGGCGACCAGCCCCGCCGCCGCCATCGAGCAGGCCACGCCCACTTCGCCCTGGCAGCCCACTTCGGCGCCCGAGATCGAAGCGTTTTCCTTGTAGAGGATGCCGATCGCCGCCGCCGTGAGCAGGAAGTCGAACACGCCCTGTTCGTTCGCGCCCGGGCAGAAGCGGTCGTAGTAGTGCAGCACCGCCGGGATGATGCCGGCCGCGCCGTTCGTGGGTGCCGTCACCACGCGACCGCCGGCCGCGTTTTCCTCGTTCACCGCCAGCGCGTACAGGTTCACCCAGTCGAGCACCGTCAGCGGGTCGCGCATGCCGGCCTCGGGTTTGGCGCAGAGCTCGGCGTGCAGCGTGGGCGCGCGGCGGGACACGTGCAGGCCGCCGGGCAGCGTGCCCTTCTCGCGGATGCCGCGCGCGGTGCAGTCCTGCATCGCCTTCCAGAGTTCGGAAAGGCCCTTGCGGATCTCCGCCTCGCCGCGCCAGGCGCGTTCGTTGGCGAACATCAGCGCGGCGATGCTCAGGCCCGTCTCGGCGCAGCGGCGCAGCAGCTCGTCGCCCGAGTGGAACGGGTGCGGCAGCTCGGTCATGTCGGCCACGATGCGGTCTTCCGCCGCCTCGTCCTGGTTCACCACGAAACCGCCGCCCACCGAGTAGTAGTCGCGCGTGGCGATCACTTCGCCCGCCGCGTCGTAGGCCGTGAAGCGCATGCCGTTGGTGTGGAAGGGCAGCTTCTGCCGCTTGTTCATGATCAGGTCGTGCTTCTCGTCGAAGCCGATCTCGTGGCGACCCAGCAGCCGGATCTTCTTCTGGCCGCGGATGCGTTCAAGCGCCGCCGGGATGACGTCCGGGTCGATCTCGTTCGGCCAGTGGCCTTCCAGGCCCATCAGCACCGCCTTGTCGGTGCCGTGGCCGCGGCCGGTGAGCGCCAGCGAGCCGAACACCTCGGCGCGCACGCGCGCGGTGCGGGCCAGGTCGCCGTTTTCCTCCAGCCAGTGGCTCACGAAGCGCGCGGCGGCGCGCATCGGGCCCACCGTGTGCGAGGACGACGGACCAATGCCGATCTTGAAAAGGTCGAAGACGCTGACGGCCATGGGGGCGGATCCTGGGAGCAGGCGCGTATTCTATGCCCCACGCCCGCCCCAGCGACTGTACGCCGCCGCATCGCCATGCCCACGCTCACCCTGATCCAGCGCGACGACTGCCACCTGTGCGACCAGGCCTGGGAGCGCATGGCCGAAGCCGGCGTGGCCGATTTCGACCCGCTGTGGATCGACGACGACCTGGGCCTGCAGGCCCGCTACGGCGAACGCATCCCGGTGCTGCGCCGCGAGGACACCGGCGCCGAGCTCGACTGGCCCTTCGACGCTGCGGCGGTCAGGGCGTTCCTGCGCTGAGCGCGGGCCGCAGCACGGCCGGGTCGCCGTCGGTCCGCGGCATCGGCGGCAGGCCCAGCAGCGCCAGCAGCAGCGGATGCACGTGCACGTTGTCAAACACCGGCAGCGTGGTGGCGTCGGCGATGCCCGGGCCATCGGCCAGGAACAGCGCCTGCATGCGCGGGTCGGCCGGGTCGAAACCATGCGCGCCCAGGTGCGGCGGCGCCTTGCTGCGCGCCCGGCGTTCGCGTGATTCGATGCGCCAGCCGGTGTCGGCCTGGCAATAAACCGCCGGCACGCGCCGGTGGCTGCCGAAGGCCCATCGTTCCGGGAGGTCTTCGCGGCGCCAGCATTCCATGTGGTCGCGGCGGCCCAGCAGCGCCGCTTCCAGCGCGGCCCGCTTCCCCGGGCGCGGGTTGAAGCCGGCCTGGCTGCCCAGGTGCACCACCTCGGCGGCGCCGGCGGGCAGCAGGTCTTCGACGAACACGGTGCGGTCGGGGTGGATGTCGGCCATGCCGTGGTCGGAGACGACGACCAGGTTCACGCGCTCGCGCAGGCCACGCGCCTCGAGGCCGGCGACGAGTTCGCCGATGGCCGCGTCGACCGTGGCCAGGGCCGCGCGTGCCTGCGCGCTGCCGGGGCCGAACACGTGGCCGGCGGTGTCCACGCGCTCGAAATAGAGCGTCATCAGGTGCGGGCGCCTGGCGGCCGGCAGGTCCAGCCAGCCCAGCACGGTGGCCACGCGCTGCGCCTCGGGCAGGCCGTATTCGAACGGGAACCAGCGCCCGGGGCGTACGCCGCGCACCGCGGCTTCGGAGCCGGGCCAGAACATGGTGGCGCTGCGCAGGCCGTGCGCCTGCGCGGTCACCCACAGCGGTTCGCCGTCGCTCCACCAGCGGCCGTCGCCCACCGCCGTGCGGTCCTGCATCGAAAAGCCGCCGAGCTCCGGGTCGCTCATGCGGTTGTCGATGATGCCGTGGCGGTCCGGGCGCAGGCCGGTGACCAGGGTGTAGTGGTTCGGAAAGGTGAGGCTGGGGTAGGACGGGCGCATGCCCTCGGCGCGGGTGCCGCGGCGGGCCAGCGCATCGAGGTTCGGGGTGTCGCCCCGGAACAGGCTGCCGGGGTGGGCGCCGTCGATGGACACCAGCAGCACGGGGTGTGCCGGCGCCGGCGCGGGTTCGCGCACGTCGCGCGCGCAGGCGGCGAGCAGGAGCGCCGCAAGCAGCGCGGCGAGGCGGGTCGGGAAGGGGGTCATGCGGCCGGGAGTATCGCAGGAACGTGTTGCGGCGGCGTGTCGCCGCGGGCGGGGCCTTACTGCGGCGCGAGCACCAGGCGCGTGCTCACCTTCACCTCGTCGGGCAGCAGGGCGGTGTCGGCCCAGTCGCCTTCGCCGACCTTGAATTCGAGGCGTTTGAGCGTGGCGCTGCCTTCGAGCACGGGCTTCGGGCCGGGCGTCCAGGTGAACTGCAGGGGCACGGCCCGGGTGACGCCGCGCAGGGTGAGGCTGCCATCGGCCACGAAGCGGTTGCCGCCCAGCGCGCGGAAGCGGGTGGCGACGTAACGTGCCTCGGCGGCGCCGGTGGCGTCGAAGAACTCCGGGCCCACCAGCATCTGGTCGCGTTCTTCGTTGTCGGTGCTGGCGCTGGCCAGGGCGATGCGCACGTCGAAGCGCGCGTCGGCCAGGTTGGCCGGGTCGAAGCGGATTTCCGGCGTGAAGCGCGCGAAGCGGCCGTCGAAGGCTTCGTCCATGTAGGTGGCGCGGAAGCCGAGCGTGGAGCCGGCTTCGGCGCGGTAGTCGGCGGCGTGCGCGGCGACGCTGGCGAGCAGGGCGGCGAGGGCGAGGGTGAGGCGCAGGGTCATGTCAGGCGTCCGTGTTCGTGTCGGCGGCCGGCGGGGGCGGCAGGCCGGGGAGCATGCGCGACAGCGTGGCGTCGCGGTCGAGGTAGTGGTGCTTGAGCGCGGCCGCGGCGTGCACGGCCACGATCACCGCGAGCGCGATGAACAGCCATTCGTGCGCGGCCAGCGCGAACGCCTTCACGCCGGCGTCGTAGCCGCTGAGCTTGGGCAGCGAGAACAGGCCGAACCACTTGAGCGGGAAGCCCGAGGCCGAGTTGTACAGCCAGCCGCTGAGCGGCATGGCCAGCAGGATCACGTACAGCGCGCCGTGGGTGGCCTGCGCGATGAAGGACTGCCAGCGCGGCGTGCCCGGCACCGGCGCCGGCGTGCCGGCCACCAGGCGCCAGAGCAGGCGCAGCACGGTGAGCGCGAGCACGGTCAGGCCGAAGCTCTTGTGCAGGCCGTAGACCTGGATCTTGGTGGGCGAGTTGGGCAACTCCTGCATCAGGAAGCCCACCAGCACCAGGCCGGCGATGGCCACCAGGGTGAGCCAGTGCAGGCCGATGCTGACCCAGCCCCAGCGCTCAGCGGTGTTGCGGATCGGCATCGTCCTGCTCCTGGTCGTTGCGGGTGCGGGTGGCTTCGGCCTGGATTTCCAGGGTGACGCGCTGGCCGATGACGTTCGGCCAGGCGTCCATGCCGAAGTCGCGGCGGTCGAGTTCGGCGCTGGCGCTGAAGCCGGCGGTGCGGCGGAAGGTGAGCGGGTGGCGGGCCAGCTTGTTCAGGCGTACGTCGAGCACGACCTCGCGCGCCACGCCGCGCAGCGAGAGCTGGCCGAAGACGCGCGCGTTTTCCGCATCCACCGGCTCGACGCGGGTGGAGACGAAGCGCGCCTCGGGGAAGTCGGCGGCATCGAAGAAGGGGCGGGTGAGCAGTTTGTCCCGCCAGCCGTCGTCGCCGATCTGCAGGCGCGCCAGCGGGATGCGCACGTCCAGCCGGGCCGAGGCCCAGTCGGTCGGGTCGAAATACAGCTCGCCCTTCACGTCCGGGAACAGGCCCAGGGCCTGGGAGAAGCCGGCGTGGTCCACCTTGAAGAGCACGCGGGTGTGCACCGGGTCCAGCCGCCAGGCGTCGGCGGCGGCCGCCAGGCCTGACGCGCTTAGCAGGAGCAGACAAAACAGGGTTTTCCTCAGCGCATTCATCCTTTTTCCGAATCGGCGCGCGGGCATCGGTGGTTAGTCTAGGCCGCATCGGTGTACGGAGGGTGCATGGGGCCGCCATCGCGAATGCAACGCAGCGTGGCCGCGGTCCTGTTGGGCAGCTTGCTGGCCTGGGCCGGCCTGGCGGCCGCCACCGCGCCCTTCCGCCGCTTCGGCGTGGCCGACGGGTTGCCGTCCAGCCAGGTCCAGGCCATCGCCCAGGATCGCGCCGGCTACCTGTGGCTGGCCACGCCCGACGGCCTGGCGCGCTACGACGGGCTGGGCTTCACCGTGTGGCGGCAGGTGCCCGGGCAGCCGGGCTCGCTGCCGGGCAATGGCGTGGAGTCGGTGTTCGTCGATGGCGGGGACCAGGTCTGGGTCGCGGTGCAGGGCCAGGGCCTGTGGCGTTTCGATCGGGATGGGCGGCGTTTCCTGCCGGCCGCGGAATCGCCGCTGTCGCCGCCGGACGGCCTGCCGGCGCCCGCCGCCCGGCTGCGCGACCGCGAAGGTGCGCTGTGGCAGGGCGGGCCGGCGGGGCTGCGGCGCATTGCGCCGGGTGGGGCGGTTACGGCCTGGCCTGCGCCGGCCTTCGGGCGTGCGGTGCTGGCGCTGTTCGAGGACCGCGAGGGCGGGCTGTGGTTTGGCACGCGCGACGACGGGCTGCTGGCCCTGCCGGCCGCCTGGCGCAGTTTTTCCTTCCTGCCGTCGGCCGGCGCGGAGGCGGAGGCCGTGCCGCTGCTGGCCGATGCCGGCGAGGCCGGCGCCTGGGTGGCGCGCGGCGCGTCGCTGCGG
>NZ_AVCH01000198.1 GCF_000747075.1 Arenimonas malthae CC-JY-1 | reverse complement strand
GGTCGTCCTCGCTGGCGTCGGCGCGCACGGCGCCGGCGCGGGCCAGCACCCAGGCCTCGCGGTCGGTCACGCGCACGCGCATGCCGGCCGGCGCCAGCGCGGCCAGCACGGGTTCGAGCGCGCCGACGTAGCCATGGGTCCGCAGCGCCTGCAGCGTGCCGTCGGCTGCCACGGTGCCGGCGATGCGGCGTTTGCCGCTGGCATCCAGGTCGCGGGCCTCGAGGCCGATCGAACGCACGGCGAAAGCCTGCGGCAGCGCCAGCTCCACGTCGTAGCCGCCCTCGCGTTCACGCCAGACGCCCTCGACGCGGATGGAGGGCGGCAGTCCGTCGTCGCCCGCCACCCGCAGCGCGCCGGAACCGCTGTTGGCCAGGCGCAGGCGCAGGTCGCCGGCGGGGCCGACCAGGCGCAGCTGCAGGCGGTCGAACTCGAGGTCGGCGGGCCAGTGCGCCTCGCCGCGCTGCGGGCTGGCGTCGTCCACCGACACCCACAGGTGCAGGCGGTCGTTGGTCTGCGCCAGCGCGGCGCGCAGCCAGGGCCGCGCGCCGCCGAAGGCCACCGGCGCTTCGGCCGCGCCCTGCCAGTCACCCGCTTCGCCGTCGAGCCGCGGCGCGTAGTCCAGGCGGTGCACGAACCAGCCCGGTCCGCGGGCCGGCAGCCCCGCCGGGCGCACCGCGATGCCGCGCGCCAGCGCTTCGGCCGAGGCCAGCAGCGCCTGTTCCTGGCCCTGGCGCAGCAGCGTTTCCATCTGCCGCACGAACTGCCAGCCCGCCCAGGGCAGGGCCAGGATGGACAGCGCCACCAGCAGCAGTTTCGTGCGCAGCGACATGCGCGCTCAGGCCCGCCAGCGGTAGCCGGCGCCGTGCACGGTGTCGATCTCGTCGAAGGCGGCGTCGAGCGCCTGGAACTTCCGGCGGATGCGCTTGATGTGCGAGGTGATGGTGGCATCGTCCACCACCACCTGGGCTTCGCGCATCAGCTGCTCGCGCGTCTTCACGTGGCCGGGGTAGCGCACCATGGCGTGCACCATCCAGAACTCGGTGACGGTGAGGCCCACGTCGCGGCCGTCCCAGGTGACGCGCATGCGCTCGAGTTCCAGCGTGAGCCCGCGCAGCCGGAACACCTGCTCGCGCGCCTGCGGGGCCGCCAGCGAATCGAGCCGCCGGAACAGCGCGTGGATGCGCGCCGTGAGCTGCGGCAGGCTGGTGTCCTTGCTCAGGTAGTCGTCGGCGCCCAGGCGCAGGCCCGAGATCACGTCGAAGTCGGAATCGCGGGCGGTCAGGAACAGGATGGGCAGCGTGGCCGAACGCGCGCGCAGTTCGCGGCACAGGTCGAAGCCGCCCTCGGGCTCGTCGCCCAGGCCCACGTCGATGATCACCAGGTCCGGCAGCTTCAGCGCGAAGGCCGCCTGCGCCTCGGCGCGGCTGGCGTGCGGCTGCACGCCGTAGCCGTGGCGGCGCAGCGCCTCGGCGTAGTTGGCGCGGATGGCGGGTTCGTCTTCGACGATGGCGACGGTGCGGGACATGGCGGCCAGCCTAGGGCAGCCACGCGGGGGCGGCAACGTGTTGCCCGCGAATTGCCACATTTCGCCTCCGCCCTGCCCCGGGTGCGCCCCGGGCGGCGCCGGCGCATGCCCTGGAATGGCCCTGCCACCCAGGAGAACCGCCATGGACCACCGCGAAACCCGCAAGCCCCGCCTGTTCCGATTCCTGCGCCTGCCGCCGCCGGCGCTGCTGCGCGTGGTGCTGCTGCTGGCGGCGCTGTCGCCGGCGCTCGCTGCCGCCGCGCGCGAGCCCGAGGGCCTGATGCTCAAACGCGACGGCGAATGGGTGGCCACCCTGGCCATGGACACCACCGTGGACATGCAGGTGCGCGGCCTGCTGGCCGAAGTCAGCGTGCGCCAGACCTACCGCAACGATTCCAGCCAGTGGCGCGAAGGCCGCTACCTGCTGCCGCTGCCGGAAAACGCCGCGGTCGGCGCGCTCACCCTGCGCGTGGGCGAGCGCCTGGTCGAGGGCGAGATCCGCGAGAAGCAGGAAGCCCGCGCCGTGTACGAAGCCGCGGCCGCCGCCGGCCAGCGCGCCAGCCTGGTGTCGCAGAACCGCCCCAACCTGTTCCAGACCGCCGTGGCCAACATCGGTCCCGGCGAGGAAGTGGAGATCGAGGTGCGCTACTGGCAGCCGGTGGCGTTCAAGGACGGCGTGTTCTCGCTGCACCTGCCGCTGACGCTGACGCCGCGCTACCTGCCGGCGCCTTCGCCGGAAACGGCCTTCGCGGCGTGGAACGCGGGCGGCGCGGAACCCGTGCCGGAATCGCTGCCCGCGGTGATGACGGGCGAAGACGCCAGTGCCGCGCTGCCGCCCACGGTGGCGCTGACCGCCGAGATCGAGCCGGGGCTGCCGCTGCAGCGGCTCGACAGCCCCACCCACGCGGTGACGGTGTCGGCCGACGGCCCCACCTACCGGGTCGTGCTGGCCCACCTCGTCGAGGCCGGCGACCGCGATTTCGAACTGCGCTGGGAACCCGTGCCCAGCAAGGCGCCGCGCAGCGCCGTGTTCACCGACCGCGTCGGCGGCGAGGACTTCGCCCTGCTGATGCTGGTGCCGCCGACCCTGCCGGTGGCGCCGCTGCCGCGCGAACTGGTGCTGGTGATCGACAACTCCGGCTCGATGTCGGGCGCGTCCATGCAACAGGCCATCGAGGCCGCCGACCAGGCGCTGGCGCGGCTGCGCCCGGGCGACCGCTTCAACGTGGTGCGCTTCGACGACACCTTCGAACTGCTGTTCGAGGCGCCGGTGCCGGCGCAGCCGGGCAACGTGGCGCGCGCCCGCGCCTTCGTGCGCTCGCTGCAGGCCGACGGCGGCACCGAGATGCTGCCGGCGCTGCGCGCGGCCTTCGCCGGCGAACCGGCGCCGGGTTTCCTGCGCCAGGTGGTGCTGGCCACCGACGCGGCCGTGGGCAACGAAGACGAACTGCTGGCGCTGATCGAAACGGCACGCGGCGATGCGCGCCTGTTCCCGGTGGGCATCGGCAGCGCGCCCAACGGCCACTTCCTGCGCAAGGCCGCCGAAGCCGGCCGCGGCACCCAGACGCTGGTGCGCGACGTCAACGAAGTGGCGGCGAAGATGGACGCGCTGCTCGCGAAACTCGACCACCCGGCGATGCGCGACATCCAGGTGGACTGGCCGGGCCCGGCCGAGGCCTACCCGGCGCGCGTGCCCGACCTCTACCAGGGCGAGGCGCTGCAGGTGGTGGCGCGCCTCGACCGCCTGGCTGGCGTCGCCACCGTGCGCGGCCTGGCGCCGCAGCCCTGGGTCCGCCGCGTGCCGCTGGGCGCGGAATCCGCCACGCCGGCCCCGGGCATCGGCCGGCTGTGGGCGCGGGCCCGCATCGACGGGCTCGAAGATGAAATCCGCCGCGGCGGCGACCTCGAACGCCTGCGTCCGGCGGTGGTGGACGTGGCGCTGCGGCACGGCCTGGTGAGCACCTACACCAGCCTGGTGGCCGTGGACCGCACGCCGGCGCGGCCGCAGGAAGAAAGCCTGGGCAGCACGCGCCTGCTCAACGCCACGCCCGACGGCAGCCTGGCCTTCGCCCAGGGCAGTACCGGCTGGACCCGCGAACTGATGCTGGCGCTGGCGCTCGCGCTGGGCGGCGCCCTGCTGCTGCGCACGCGGGGCTGAGCCATGGCCACCCGCGTGCTCGCTTCGCTGTTCTGCCTCGCCCTGCTCCTGCTGTTCCGCCCCGACGACCTTTGACGTCCACGGAGACACCGCCATGGTCCTGATCATCGAACCCCGCGACACCTTCCCGCCACCGGCGCCGGAACCCGGCGCGCGCTCGACCGAACGGGCGCTGGCGCACATGCACTGGCACTTCGTGCCGGCCGACGCGAGCGCGCTGCTGCGCCGCCGGCCCTTCCCCCTGGTTTCCCCGCCGACGGCGCAGGAGGCGCCGTGAAATCCCCCGTGTTCGCCACCGCATCAAGGATGCACCCTCGGGGCAAGGAAGCCCCACCATCGGCGGCGAAACCACCTCGCCACCTGCGCGGCACCGCCGCCAGCGCGCGGCGGTGGCTGGCGAACGGGCTGCTGCTGGTTGCGCTGTGCCTGGCCGCCAACGCGGCCTGGCTGCCGGCGAAGGCGGCGCTGGCGCAGGTGCTGCTGCACGAGTCATGGCGGCAGGCGCTGGCCGACGGTGGCACGCACCGCCCCTGGCCCTGGGCCGACACGCACGCGGTGGCGCGCCTGCACCAGCCACGGCTCGGCGTTTCGCAGGTGGTGCTGGCGGGCGACAGCGGCCGGCCGCTGGCCTTCGGCCCGGGCTGGGCGGAATCGAGCGCGCGCCCGGGCGAACGCGGCACCACGGTGCTCAGCGGCCACCGCGACACCCACTTCCGCTGGCTGCAGCACCTGCGCGACGGCGACCGCGTCCGCCTGGAGACCACGCGCGGCCTGCGCGACTACGTGGTCACCGGACAGCGCGTGGCCGACTCACGCACCGAACGGCTGTCCACCGCGCCCGGGCACGACCAGCTCCTGCTCGTCACCTGCTGGCCCTTCGACGCCACCGCCCCGCGCGGTCCCCTGCGCTACGTCGTGACGCTGGTGCCGTCGCCGGTGGGCTGACGCCTGCCTTCAGCCACGCACCGCCGCGACTTCGGCGCGCATGCGGGAGATCACTTCCGCGTAGTCCGGGGCATTGAAGATGGCGCTGCCTGCCACGAAGGTGTCGGCGCCGGCGGCGGCGATTTCGCGGATGTTGTCGGCCTTCACGCCGCCGTCGATTTCCAGGCGGATGGGCTTGCCGAGCTTGTCGATGCGTTCGCGCACGCGCCTGAGCTTGTCGAGCGCGGAAGGAATGAAGGCCTGGCCGCCGAAGCCCGGGTTCACCGACATCAGCAGCACCAGGTCGAGTTCGGGCAGCACGTAGTCCAGCACCTCCACCGGCGTCGCCGGGTTCAGCACCAGGCCCGCCTGGCAGCCCTGCGACCTGATCAGCTGCACGGTGCGGTGCACGTGTTCGCTGGCCTCCGGGTGGAAGCTGATGAGGCTGGCGCCGGCCTTGGCGAAGTCGGGCACGATGCGGTCCACCGGCTTCACCATCAGGTGCACGTCGATCGGCGCGGTGACGCCGTGCTTGCGCAGCGCCTCGCACACCAGCGGGCCGATGGTGAGGTTGGGCACGTAGTGGTTGTCCATCACGTCGAAGTGCACCCAGTCGGCGCCGGCGGCGAGCACCGCGTCGACCTCCTCGCCCAGCTTGGCGAAATTCGCGGACAGGATGGACGGGGCGATGATGCAGTTCGACATGGGGACCTCAGCGCTTGCTGCGCAGCTTCTGGATGCGGTCGTAGGCGGCGTTGATTTCGCCGGCCTTCTTCTCGGCCTGCAGGCGCAGGTCCTCGGCGGCGCCGTTGAGCCGGTCCGGGTGGTACTGCGTGATCAGGCGGCGGTAGGCGCGGTCGATCTCGGCCTCGCTGGCGTCGGCCGACAGGCCCAGCACGGCATACGGGTCGTACTGCTTCGGGCGGAACCAGCCGGCGTCGAAGGCGTGGCCGATGAGCAGGCCGATCAGCGCGCCCGCCGGGTGGCCGCGCATCAGCGCCATGCCGGCGATCGCGCCCAGCACCTTGCCGTACCACCTCATGGCGCGGCCCCGGCGGCGAAGCCCGGCTGCGCGGCGTACCAGGCGGCCAGCGCCTCGATGTCGGCCGGCTGCAGCGAATTGGCCAGGCTGGTCATGGGCACGTGCTGGCGCTTGCCGCTGCGGTAGTCGCCCAGGGCGCGCTCCAGGTACAGCCGGTCCTGGCCGCCCAGGTGCGGCGTGCCGGGCGTGCGGCTGGTGCCGTCGGCGCCGTGGCAGGCCATGCAAAGCCCCAGCTTGGCGGGGCGCGCCACCGCGCCGGCGGCCGGGGCGGCCGCCGCGGTGGGAACGGGGGTGTCGCCGTCGGCGCAGGCCGCCAGCGGGGCCAGCACCAGGCCCAGGATCAGGGTGGGTCGGAACATGCCTCGATTCTAGCAGCGGGACGCCCCCGCGGGCCCCGGCGGCCGTACAATGGCCGGCCCAGCTTCACGCCGTCGAGACGCCCGTGCCGACCACCCTGCATACCTCCGACCTGCCCGGCCTGAACCTGCTCCACCGCGGCAAGGTCCGCGACGTGTACGAACTGCCGGGCAAGCGCCTGCTGATGGTCGCCACCGACCGGCTTTCGGCCTTCGACGTGGTGCTGCCCGACCCGATTCCCGGCAAGGGCGAGATGCTCTGCCAGATCAGCAATTTCTGGTTCAACAAGACCGCGCACCTGGTGCCCAACCACCTCACCCACGAGGACGTGGCCGGCGTGCTGCCGCCCGGCACCGACGTGGCCCTGTACGCGCGCCGCTCGGTGGTCGCCAAGCGCCTGCGCCCGGTGCCGGTGGAGGCCATCGCCCGCGGCTACCTGATCGGCAGCGGCTGGAAGGACTACCAGCGCACCGGCGCGGTCTGCGAAATCCGCCTGCCCACCGGCCTGCGCCAGGCCGAACAGCTGCCGCAGCCCATCTTCACGCCGTCGAGCAAGGCCGCCGTGGGCGACCACGACGAGAACATCAGCTTCGACGCCATGGTTTCGCGCATCGGCGCCGAGCTGGCCGAACAGATCCGCGCCGCCACGCTGCAGATCTACCAGTTCGCGGCCGAATACGCCCTGGGCCGCGGCATCATCATCGCCGACACCAAGCTCGAGTTCGGCCTGGACGACAACGGCGTGCTGCACGTGATGGACGAGATGCTCACGCCCGACAGCTCGCGCTTCTGGCCGGCCGACCAGTACCAGGTGGGCATCAGCCCGCCCAGCTACGACAAGCAGTTCGTGCGCGACTACCTCGAGACCCTGGACTGGGACAAAACCGCCCCCGGCCCGCACGTGCCCGCCGACGTGATCGAAGTCACCCGCGGCAAGTACGCCGAGGCCCTGGACCGGCTGGCCGACATCCGCCTGGATTGACGCCCCGGCGCGGGCCCGGCGCTATGATGGCCGCACGTCCCTCGTAGCCCGGAGCATGCCCATGGCGACCTCGCCCGACCTGATCGATTCGCCCGACCCGCGCCGGCCGATCGACCGCTGGCTGTCGAGTTATTCCGGCGACCACGTCAACGCCACCAACCAGGCCATCCACGTGGTCTGCGTGCCGGCCATCGTGTGGTCGGTGACGGCCGCCTTCTGGCTCATCCCCGTGCCCGCGGCGCTGGCGCGTCCCGGCGCCTGGATGGCGCTGGCCATGTTCGCGGCCTGGCTGTGGTACTGGAAACTCTCGCGCAAGCTGGCGCTGGGCGCGCTGGTGGCCTTCGTCGCCTTCGGCTTCATCAACCGCGCGCTGTGGGACGCGCTGGGCCCGGCCGGCCTGGGCTGGATTGCGCTGGGCGTGTTCGTGGTGGCCTGGATCGGCCAGTTCATCGGCCACAAGATCGAAGGCCGCCGCCCGAGCTTCTTCACCGACCTCAAGTACCTGCTGGTCGGGCCGCTGTGGACGCTCGACAAGCTCTACCGCAAGCTCGGCTGGAGCCACTGAAACAGGAAGGGCGCGAGGGCCCCTGGCCCCCGCGCCCCGGTCGACGCGCTTCGCCGGGCCTCAGCCCATCGACGCCGCCATGCCCGCCGCGCCCAGGCCGATCACCACGCCCAGCACGATGCCGATGACGATGCCGAGCACCGTGGCGATCACCAGGTACAGCAGCGACACCAGCAGCGAACGGCCGTAGCCGATCGCCCGGCCGTCCGGGTGCTTGATGAGCCAGTTCACGCAGGCCGCGGTGATGAACAGGCTGGCCAGCAGGCTGACCGCCATCGCGCCCATCATGGCGCCCATCATCGACGCCGCGGCGGCGGCCGCCGCTTCGCTGCCATCCATCGCCGGCAGCGCCGCGCCGCCCACGCCCATCGCGGCCGACACCACCATGTTCACCACGAAGCCGATGATGGCGGCGACCACCACCACCAGCAGCGAGCGGCCATAGCCGGGCGAGAAGCCCTCGACCATGCGCACCGACAGCTTCAGGATCAGCGCCGCCACCAGCAGGCCGATCACCGCGATCACCAGGATGCCCACCAGGGCTCCGCCAATTGCAGCCATTTCCATCTCGAATCTCCCCATTCGTCTTGGTTTGGTGCGCAATGCGCACCGGGACTGTGACCGAGCGGGCGGGCCGGGGCAAGCCTTGCGCGCGCGGCGCACCCCCGAGGCGCAATAATGGCCCTCCGTCCCTGCCGGCCCGCCCATGCCCCCGCGCGACATCCTGCTCGCCCTGCTGATCTGCCTGGCCTGGGCGGGAAACTTCCTGGGCTCCGCGCTGGCGCTGCGCGAACTGCCGCCGCTGCTGTTCACCGCGCTGCGGCTGGCGCTGCTGGTGCTCATGCTGGGCGTGTTCCTGCGCCGCCCCGCGCCCGGGCAATGGCCGCGCCTGCTGGCCATCGCCACCTGCACCGGCGTGCTGCACTTCGGCCTGAGCTTCTGGGCGCTGAAGCTGGCGGGCGACCTGTCGTCGCCGGCCATCGTGATGCAGAGCTACATCCCCATGGCGGTGCTGCTGGCCTGGGCGCTGCTGGGCGAGCGCTTCGCCTGGCGCACCGGCACGGCGATCGCCATCAGCTTCGGCGGCGTGCTGGTGCTGGGCTTCGATCCGCTGGTGCTCGACAACCCCGCCTCGCTGTTCCTGATGCTGGCCTCGGCGTTTTTCCTGGCCCTGGCCACGGTGATGATGCGCGGCCTCACGGGCGTGACGCGTTACGGCCTGCAGGCCTGGATCGCGGTGGTGGGCGTGGGGCCGCTGCTGGTGCTGAGCCTGTGGCTGGAACCGGGTGCGCTGGCGACGCTGGGCGGCATCAGCGGCACGGCCTGGGCCGGCGTGGCCTACGCGGCCATCGTGGCCTCGGTAATCGGGCACGGCCTGTACTACTCGCTGATCCAGCGCCACGCCGTGGCCCGGGTGATGCCCTGGCTGCTGCTGACGCCGGTGTTCGCCATGGCCCTGGGCATCGCCTTCTGGGGCGACCGCCCCGGCCCCAAGCTCTGGATCGGCGGCGCCATGACCCTGGCCGGCATCCTGCTCATCGCCCTGCGCAGCCAGGCCAAGGCGCGCCCGGCGCCCATCGCGGAAGAGCTGTGAACTTTCCGCGCTGAAAGGAAAAAGGCGGGCCGGAGCCCGCCTTTTCCAATGCGACGACGGCAGTCCGTCAGAGCTTGGGCACCCAGTCGTCCTTCTCGCGCGGGCGCAGCAGCCAGCGGCACAGGGCCGGCAGGAAGATGATGGCCGCGACCATGTTCACCACGAACATGAAGGTGAGCATGATGCCCATGTCGGCCTGGAACTTCAGGTCGGAGAAGATCCACATCGCCACGCCCACCGCCAGCGTCAGCGCGGTGTAGAAGATGGCGATGCCGGTGGTCTTGAGGGCGATGAAGTAGCTCTCCGAGATCGTGCGGCCCTGCAGCATCGCCTCTCGCATGCGGGCGAAGATGTAGATGCCGTAGTCCACGCCGATGCCCACGCCCAGCGCCACCACGCAGAGCGTGTTGACCTTCATGCCGATGTCGAGCTCGACCATCAGCGAGTGGCCCAGCTCGGTCACCAGCACCAGCGGCAGCAGCACGCACAGCGCGGCCAGCGGGTTGCGGAAGCTCAGCCAGCACATCAGGAACACCGCCGCGTACAGCAGGTACAGGATGGTGTGCTCGGACGCCCGCACCGTGTCGTTGGTGGCCGCCATGACGCCCACGTTGCCGGTGGCCAGGCGCAGGTTCACCTGGTCGGAGGCGAAGGACGGGTCCTGCGCCGCCTGCTCGGCCAGGCGCACCTGCAGGTTGCCCTCGGTGAAGGCGTTGTTCTTCTCGCGGAAGTCCTTCACCGCCGCCACCACGCGGTCGATCGTCGTCGCCTGGTGGTCCGAGGTGAAGATGGTGATCGGCATGGCGCTGCAGTCGGAATTGAGCAGGCCCGAGTCGGTCTCGAAGCTCTGCGTCGCCTGGCGCAGCGTGTCCGGGTCGCGCGGCAGCACGCGCCAGTCGACCGAGCCGTCGTTCCAGCCGGCGTTGACGATCTTGGCCGCCGCCGGCAGCGTGATCACCTGTTCCACGCCCTCGACGTTCTCCATGTGCCAGGCGAAGCGGTCGATCAGCTCCATCGCGGCGTAGGAGGTGGTGCAGGCCGAGGGACCGGCTTCGGCGATCACGTTGAGGATGTCCACGCCGAGCGCGAACTTCTCGCTGATCAGCACCGCGTCCTGGTTGTAGCGGGCGTCCGGGTGCAGCTCGGCCACGCCCTTCTGGGCGTCGCCGATCATCACCTTGTTGCCATGCTGCCAGGCGAAGAACCACACGACGGTGCCGATCACGATGACCGCCAGCGCGGCCGAGGGCTTGCTCAGGCGCGACAGCGCCGCCCAGATGCGGTCGAAGCGGGTCAGCTGGCGCAGGCGGAACTCGCGCTTGCGGTCCAGGTTGCGCAGCCGGGTGTAGCTCAGCAGCACCGGCAGCAGCACCAGGTCGGTGAGGATGGTCAGGGCCACGCCCACGGTGGCCGTGATGGCCAGCTCGCGCACCATGTCGATGGGGATGACCATGATCGCGCCGAAGCCGATGCAGCCGGCCAGCAGCGCCACCGTGCCCGGCACCAGCAGCATGCGGAAGGACAGGCGGGCGGCCTCGAGCGGCTCCACCGCGTCCTTGGCGCGCGCGCGCAGTTCCTCGACGGTGCCCTCCTCCAGGCCGCCGAAGAAGATCTCGCCGCGGAACCGGTTGATCATCTGCTCGCCGTGGCTGACCGCGATCGCGAAGATCAGGAACGGCGTCAGCATGTTCATCGGGTCGATGCCGAAGCCCATCAGCTGCAGCGCGCCCAGCATCCACACCACCGACACCAGGGCCGCGGCCACGGTGAGGCTGGCCAGCTTGGCCGAGGTGGAATACAGGAACAGCAGCAGCCAGGTGAAGGCGATGGTGAGCGCGAAGAACTTGATGACCGAACGCGCGCCGTCGCTGATGTCGCCCACCATCTTGGCGAAGCCGATGATGTGGACGCTGTGGTTTTCGTCCTCGTACTTCTGCCGGATGGCCTCGAACTGGTCGGCCACCTGCTGGTAATCAAGCTTGTTGGTGGCGCTTTCCGGGATCAGGTCGGCCCAGATCATCGCGCCCGAGAAATCCTTGGCCACCAGCCGGCCGACGATGTTGGCCTTGATGATGTTGCCGCGGATCTGGTCGAAGTCCTCCGGCGTGGAGGCGAAGCCCTCGACGTTCGGGGTGAAGGTCTGCGGGATGACGTTGCCGCCGGACAGGCCGTCCTCGACCACCTCGATGAAGCGCACGTTCGGCGTGAACAGCGAGCGGGCGCGGGCGTCGTCGGTGGCGTCGAGGTTGATGACCTCGTTGGTGACGTTCTCCAGCGTGGCCATGAAGGCCTGGTCGAGCATGTCGCCGTCCTTGGCGACCACGGCCACGAGCACGCGGTTGGCGCCGCCGAACTCGAGTTCGTAGTCCTGGAAGGTCTGCATGTACTCGTGCTGCAGTGGCACCTGCTTCTTGAAGCCGGCGTCCACCTTGAGCTGGCTGGCGAAGAAAAGCATCGCCACGGTGATGATCGCGAAGACCACCAGGATCAGCGGCCGGTTCGCGAACACCAGGTGTTCCGCGAGGCGGGCGAACGGGCCGGGCTGGCTGTTGGGCAGGCTCATGGGATCTCCGTTACTGCGGGCGGTACAGGCCGGCGCCCTTGTCGCCAACCACGATGAAGCCGGCGTCGCCGGCCGGCAGGACGCCGGTGAGGTTCGGCGTTTCGCCGCTGGCCATTTCGAAGCTGGTGGCCGCGAACGGCGTGCCGGTGCCCGGGCGGGTCAGCACGACGCCGTTGGCGCCCACCAGGATGGCGCCGCCGTTGGGCAGCGCATGGCCGCCCAGCAGGCTGGTGCCGACGCCGGTTTCCACCGGGGTCCAGGTGTCGCCGAGGTCCATGGACTCGAGCACGTTGCCACGCAGGCCGAAGGCCAGCAGGTGGCCCGCGTCCCAGGCCAGGATGCCGAACATCGAGCCTTCGTACGGCAGGCGCTTGCGTTCCCAGGTCTGGCCGCCGTCGCGCGAGCGGAAGAAGGCGCCGCGCTCGCCGGCGATCACCAGGGCGCCGCCGGCGTCCTGGGCGATGGCGTTGAGGTGCGGGTCGGCCTCGGCGTCGAGCTCGAGGTCGGAAGCATCGAAGGTCCAGTCGTCGCCTTCGCCGGCGTCGGCGGCAGGCGCGGTCTCTGCTTCGGAAGCATCGTCGCCGTGGTCGATGATGCTGCGCGGCTCCCAGGTGACGCCGCCGTCGGTGGTGGCCAGCATCAGGCTGTAGGCGCCGACGGCGAAGCCGTTCATGCCGTCGACGAACAGCACGTCCATCACCGGCACGCCTTCGGTGGGATCCATGGTGTCCGGGGTCCAGGGCGCGGCGCGGCGGCGGGTCCAGGACTGGCCGCCATCGGTGGAGTGCACGATCACGCCGTCGTGGCCGGCGGCCCAGAGCACGCCGTTGGCGGTGGCGATGGAAGTGAGGGTGGAACGGGTGGGCACCGGCGCCTGCTTCCAGGACTGCCCGTCCTCGGAGGACAGCACGTGGCCGCGTTCGCCGACGGCGAAATAGCCAGCCTGGGTGCGCACCACGTCGAGCAGCAGCGAACGGCTGGCGCGCGGCATCATTTCCGCGTCCAGCAGGGCCGGGTCGGTGGCGGCCGGCGCGGCGGCGGTTTCCGCCGGCGGCGCCTCGTCCACGGCCGCGGGTTCGGCCAGGGACGCTTCGTCCACGGCCTGGGATTCGGGGGTATCGCCTTCGGCGGCGGCCGGGTCGGTGGACCCGTCCTGCGCCTGCAGGGCGAAGGGCAACGCCAGCGCCAGCAGCAGGGCTGCGGCGAGGCGCGTGCGATGGATGGGGGTGTTGGGCATTGCGTCCTCCTGCCTGGCCCCGGCACGCGCAGGGCCCCTTAACGCAGCCGCGCCCTTTCGGGCGCGGCTGGTGGTTCCAAAACTAGCGGATCAGCGCACGCCCGCGGTACGCAGGTTCTGCGGCGAGTAGTTCGCCGGGGTGCTCTGGTAGCCGAAGTCGCGCGGCTTGTCCTCGTTGTCGAGCAGCATGGTGATGTAGCGGCCCGACTTGAGGTCGTGGTGGGTCTCGAGGGTGGACCAGAAGGTCGGCACCTCGTAGTAGTTCACCGACGGCGCGTCGGAGTAACGCCACAGGTTGCCCTGGCCATCGTAGTGGTCCATGAGCAGGATCTGCCAGCTGTCCTCGTCCACGTAGAAGGTGCGGCGGCTGTTGATGTGGCGCTGGCCCTGCTTGAGCTTGGCCTCCACCACCCACACGCGGTGCAGCTCGTAGCGCATGTGGTCCGGGTTGAGGTGGCCCGGGCGGATCAGGTCGCGCACCTTGGTCTTGTCGCTGTGCGCCTTGTACGAGTTGTACGGCACCAGCATTTCGCGCTTGCCCACCAGGGTCCAGTCGAAGCGGTCCATCGCGCCGTTGAACATGTCGGTCATGTCATTGGTGCGCAGGCCGTCCGAGGCGGTGCCCGGGTTGTCGTAGGCCACGTTCGGGGCGCGGCGCACGCGGCGCTGGCCCGGGTTGTAGACCCACGCCTGGCGCGGCGAGGCCTGGGCGTTCAGGGTCTCGTGCACCAGCAGCACCTGGCCGGCAAGGCGCGCCGGGCCGAGCACTTCCTGCTTGAAGTACAGCAGGATGTTGTTGATGTTCTCGGAAGTGTTGCCCGGCTTGTAGTACAGGCCCAGCAGCTCCTCGCGGACCTTGGTCAGCGTGAAGGCGCCATTGGCCGTCGGGGCCGCCTGGTTCGAGTAGCTGATCACCGACAGGCCCTTGTACTTGAGCTTGTGGTTCCAGATGACCTCGTAGGCGTTCTGCGGGATCGGGAACGGGATGCCCTCGGCGCAGTTGCGCACGCCTTCGCCGTTGGCGACCAGTTCGCACGACGTCGCGTTGCGCTTGGTGAAGTCGTAGGTGCGCTGCGGGAACGAGGCGCTGCGGCGGGTCGGGTACACGTCCATGCGGAAGGTCGGGTACTTGGCGAACATCGCCTTCTGGCCCGGGGTCAGCACGTTGGCGTACTGCGCCTGGTTGGCTCGGGTGACCGAGTACAGCGGCTTGTCGGCCGCGAACGGGTCGATGTGGAAGGTACCCACCCGGAAGCCCGCGGGCGGACGGGTGATGCCGCCTTCCCAGGCCGGGATGGTGCCGGCGGCATTGCCGGCCTTCTCGCCGCCGACCGGGGTCAGGCTCTGGCCCAGCTTCGCAGCTTCCTGCGCGCTGACCTTGGCCTGGGCCATGCCGGTGGCGAGTACCGCGGCGCCGGCGAGCAACGCCAGCCCGTGTTTCCTGTTGATCTTCATCCTCTGCCTCCCTGTGGCCTCAGAACGAATACTTGACGGTGAACGCCGCGAAATCGCGGTCGTGGATCTGGTTGTACTGCTCGGCGCCGCTGAACTGCGTGTAGCTCAGGTCGAACACCCACTGGTTCAGGTAGTTCGCTTCCAGGCCCAGCGTCAGCGACTTGCGGCCCTCGAGGAAGTTGCCGCCCGGCCCCGGGGTGATGCCGCTCACGTCATGGTTGAACGCGACGCGCGGAGACAGCGTGAGGGGCGTGCCGAAGGCGCTGGCGTAGTCGGCGCGCGCGGCGAGGCGGTAGCCCCACGAGAACGCGGTCGGGAAGCCACCTTCGCCGGTGAGCGGGTTGCGCATGCAGCCAAACTGCAGCGCGCCGGCGCCCGGGAAGCCCGCGGCCAGGACGTCGCCGACGTCGCAGCCACCGCCGGTGTCGGTGCCCTCGCCCTCGTAGCGCAGTTCGGACTGCGGCGGCAGGTCCCAGACCTCGGTGCCGCCCAGCTCGGCGACCACGGCGATCTGGTCGGCGCCGAAAGCCTGCGCGAAGGCCTTGGTGAAGGTCATCTGCACCTGGCTGACTTCATGCTCGCGCCAGCCGCGCACTTCCTGGCCCAGCGCATAGGAACCGAGCTGGCTGTTGAAGCGCAGCGCCGGCACCGGGATGAACGGGTTGAGCGGGGTGAGCGCGGCGAACAGCAGCTCGACGTCGTCGACCTGCAGCGGCATGTTCGGGCGATGGCTCACCTCGCCCTGCCAGGCGACGCCGCCCGGCAGCGTGGTGTTCCAGCTCACGCCGAACATCTGGATGTCTTCCGGGTACTCGGCGAAGAAGCGGCCCGAGGCGGCGCCCACGACCGGGTTGCTGACCGCCACGCCCGACAGCAGCGGCACGCGGCTGTGGTAGTTCAGGAAGTAGAAGCCGAACTCGGTTTCGTTGAGGTTCTCGGCGTACCAGCGCAGCGCCATGCCGTACTGGCCGTCGTCGCGGGCGTTGCGGTTGGGCAGGCGGCCCACCGCGTTGCCGCAGCCGATGGCGACGATCTGGGCGGCGGTGGCCGGGCCGTAGATGGCCGACAGGTCGGCGAAGCGGTCGGAGTTGGCGTAACCGGCCGGGCCGGCGTAGCAGGTGCTGAAGAAGCGCTCCGGGTTGTAGACCGGCTGCGGCGTGGTGCCGAAGCCCAGCATCACGTAGGTGCCGCCCGGGGTGGCGAAGTCGTTGGCGCTGAAGTACGTGCCGGCGGCGTCGACTTCGATTTCCTCGAACTCGAGCATGTACATCGCCTCGAGGGCGACGTTCTCCGACAGGTTGATCGAGCCCCACAGCATGTCCACCGGCAGGAACGCTTCCTTCAGCTCGGCGCCGGCGACGCGCAGCGCCGACAGGTCGACCGGGTTGATGACGTTGATGCCGTTCTGGATGAAGGTGCCCTCGCCCCAGCTCACGACCTGGCGGCCGACGCGAACGGTGCCGCCCAGCTGGCCTTCGTCGCCGAGCTCGAAGTTCTTGAACACGAACGCGTCGAGCATGCGGAAGCGCTCGCCGATGCGGTCCTTGGCTTCCTCGGTCAGGTCGTCGCGGTCGACGTTCTCGAAGTCATAGAAGTACGTGGCGCGCATGAACGCACCCCAGTCGCGCCAGTTCAGGCTCAGCTCGGAGGTGAGCTTGAAGGCGCTGGAGATGGCGTCGCCCTTGTCGTACTTGAGGTTGCCGTCGTCGCGGTTGGCCGAGAAGCGGCCTTCGGCAGCGGCCTGCGCCGGCGAGCCCGGCACGCCGCCGGTGCTGGTGCAACGGCCCGGGCCGACCGGGATCGCGCCGAGCGGCACGTTCTGGGTGCACAGCAGCGGGTTGAACCACGACTTGCCGATCAGGTCCGGGTCCTGGTCCTCGACGCGCCAGGCGTAGCCGTACGACACGGTGGTGTCGAAGCTGCCGCTGAGTTCGCCGCGGCTGAACTCGATGGCCTGCGCGGCCGGGGCGGCCAGCAGGCCAAGCGCGACGGCGGCGGCCAGGCGGGCACGGACGACCCGCCCGTGCTGCGAATTCGATTTCTTCATGGGTGCTTCCTCGGGTTCAGATCGACTGTGCGGAATTCGGGGCACCGCCAAGGGCGGCGGGCGAAGACGACGGCGCGAAGGCCGGCGCGGATGGAACTGTTCTCATGGTTCTCTGGCTCCCCCCAGACTCTAGAGCATTTCCTCTAGGCATATTAATTGTTCGTTAGGAAATGGCAATGCTGTTGCGTATGGTGCCGGCCGTCACGCTAGTCCTGCTGCGCCGCAGCAGCGCGCGCGAGGTCCGAGGCGGCCGGGTGGAAAGGCCTGGAACGCAGGCCCAGCGCGGCTTGCAGCGGTCCGGCGTCGTAGGCCTGGTCCTGGCGCAGGCGGGCCAGCACCCCCTCGCCGGGCGCCCCGGCGCGCCCCGCCAGCGCCACCGCCAGGCGGAACACCGGCCCGGGCAGGGTCAGCAGCCGGCTCCCCGGGGCCGCCACCGCCAGGCAGCGCCGCGCCATTTCCTCGAAGGGCAGCGCCTCGCCGCCGGGCAGGTCGAAACGGCCGGGCACGGGCGCGGGCGAACGCAGTGCGCGCAGCACGGCGT
>NZ_AVCH01000197.1 GCF_000747075.1 Arenimonas malthae CC-JY-1 | reverse complement strand
TTGGACACCGTGCCGGTGGTGCCGCTGCGCGGCGGCGGCATGCCGGTCACCGAACGCGCCGGCGCGGGGGCCGTGGCCTGCACCGGCCCGCGCGACGACGTGGCGCCACGCAGCCTCAGGCGCTGGCCCGGGTAGATGGTGTACGGCGGCGGGATGCGGTTCCACTCCGCCACTTCCCGGTAATCGAGGCCATGCCGGAAGGCGATGCCATAGAGCGTGTCGCCGCGGCGGACTTCGTAGCTGCCGTCGCGCGGCACCGAAGCCGCGGCAGGACGCGCCGGCGCCGGCCGCGAGCCTTCGCGGCGCACGACGCGCGACTGCCCGCAGGCCGCCAGCAGGGCCAGCACCAGGATCGCGACGACGAGGCGGGCAAGGCGGTGGTTCATGGGCCCCACTGCAGCCAGGCGATGACGCCGAGGATGGCCACCGCCACCACCCAGCCCAGCACCTCGATGTAGCGGCGAAGATGCGGTTCGATGCGCGGCCCGCCCCAGGCGATCAGGCCGGCCACCAGGAAGAAGCGCATGCCACGCCCCACCAGCGACGCCAGCGCGAACGGCAGCAGCGGCATCGCCGCGGCGCCGCCGGCGACGGTGAACACCTTGAACGGAATCGGCGTGAACGCAGCCACGAACATGATCCACACGCCGTACTTCACGAACTGGTCCTGGACGCTGGCATAGGTGCCGGCATGGCCGGCCCGCTCGATCCAGGGCATCACCGCCTCGATGGCGAAATAGCCAAGCGCGTAGCCGATCAGCCCGCCCAGCACCGAGGTGAGCGTGGTCAGCAGCGCGTAGCGCCACCAGGCCCGGGGGCGGGCCAGCGCCATCGGCGCCAGCATCACGTCGGGCGGCACCGGGAAGAAGATGGACTCGATGGTGCTGATCACGCCCAAGTACCACGGGGCGTGCGGGTGGGCGGCGAGCGTGCGGCAGCGGTCGTACAGCGGTCCGAACAGCTTCATTCAGAGGGTCCCGGGCAGGAGTGGCACGAACACGACGGCACCCAGGTCTTCCTGCACCAGCTCGCCGCCGATGCGGCGCAGGCGCAGCAGGCGCTGGCCCGAGGGGCCGCCGATGGGCGCCACCAGGGTGCCGCCTTCCGCAAGCTGGTCGAGCAGGGCCTGCTCCATCGCCGCGGCGCCGGCGGTGACGATGATGCCGTCGAAGGGGGCGTATTCCGGCCAGCCGGCGCGGCCGTCGTCGTGGCGGGTGCGCACGTTCAGGCCCTGGTGGCGGAAGCGGCGGCGGGCGATGCGCAGCAGTTCCTCGATGCGCTCGACGCTGTAGGTTTCCAGGCCCAGGGTGGCCAGCACCGAGGCCTGGTAGCCCGAGCCGGTGCCCACTTCCAGCACGCGGCCGGGCATGCCGTGTTCGACCAGCGCCTCGGTCATGCGCGCCACCACCCAGGGCTGGGAGATGGTCTGGCCGTTGCCGATGGGCAGCGCGGTGTCCTCGTAGGCGCGGCTGGCCAGCGCCTCGTCGATGAACAGGTGCCGCGGCACGGTGCGCATGGCGGTGAGCACGCGTTCGTCGGCGATGCCGCCTTCGCCGCGCAGGCGTTCGATCATGCGGTCGCGGGCCCGCTGCGAGGTCATGCCCAGGCCTTTCGCCTCGGGCTGGGTGAGGTAACGGGGCATCATGCGGGGCGCGTCATCCCTTCGCGCAGGCCGCCCACCCAGCTGGCCACCTTCTCCAGCGCCTGGTAGCGCGTGAGGTCGACGTGGATGGGCGTGATGGAGATATGGCCGGTGCGGATGGCGTGGAAATCGGTGCCGGGGCCGGCGTCCTGCTCGGGGCCGGCGGGGCCGATCCACCACATGGGGCGGCCGCGCGGGTCGACCTGCTCGATGCAGGGCTCGGCGCGGTGGCGGTGGCCCAGGCGGGTCACCTCGTAGCCGCGCAGTTCGGCCCAGGGCAGGTCGGGCACGTTGACGTTGAGGATGGTGTCGGCCGGCAGCGGGTCGACCAGCAGGCGCGCGGTGATTTCCAGCGCGGCGCGGGCGGCGGTGTCGTAGTGGCGGCCGGAGTTCTCGTCGGTGACCAGCGACATCGCAATGGCGGGCAGGCCCAGGAAGCGCCCTTCCATCGCCGCGGCGACCGTGCCCGAGTAGATGACGTCGTCGCCCAGGTTGGCGGCGCTGTTGATGCCGGACACCACGATGTCGGGGTCGCGCTCGAGCAGGCCGGTCAGCGCCAGGTGCACGCAGTCGGTGGGCGTGCCGGACACGCGCCAGGTGCGCTCGCCCACCGGCTTGACGCGGATCGGGCGGTCCAGCGTGAGGGAATTGCTGGCGCCGGAGCGGTCGCGGTCGGGCGCCACCACCGTCACCTCGTGGCCGGCGGCGCGCAGCCCCTCGGCCAGGACGCGGATGCCGGGGGCTTCCACGCCATCGTCATTGCTCACCAGTACGCGCATCGGGGGTCCTGCGGGAAGAACCCCATGATAACGGATGCGCCCACCGCGGCATCACCCGTCCCGGGTTAGTCTTTCGCGCATGGCCAAGCGCAAGCCCCCGGTTCCGGTCGTCAGCGAGGACGACGCCGCCCTTTTCCGGGAGGCGATCGGCGAAGTGCGCCCGCTGGACCCGCCACCCCCCGCGCCGGAAAAGCCCCGCCCCGCCCCGGTGCCACGCATGCGTGCGCTCGACGAGGCCGAGGCGCTGGCGCAGTCGCGTGGCGCCGGCTGGTTCGAAGCCACCATCGAGGCGGCCGAAGCCCTGGCCTACCGCCGCGACGAAGTGCCGGAAAAGGTGCTCAAGGCCCTCAAGCGCGGCCAGTACAGCGTCGGCGGCGAACTCGACCTGCACCAGATGCGCGCCCCCGAAGCCGAACGCTGGCTGCGCGAGTTCCTGGCCGAATCGCGCCTGGGCGGCCACGCCTGCGTGCGCATCATCCACGGCAAGGGGCTCCGGGCCGCCGCCGGCGGCTCGGTGCTCAAGGCGCTCGTGGACCGGATGCTGCGCCAGCGCGCGGACGTACTGGCCTTCGCCTCCGCGCCGGAAGCGATGGGTGGCACCGGCGCGGTGCTGGTGCTGCTGGCCCGGAAACGCCCGGGCGAGCAGCTTCCCGGCACCGGCTGAGCTTCAGTCGTCGGTGCGCTGCTTGGGCGGGTGCACCCAGACCACGCGCACGCCGGCCGGCTTGGCCTTCTGCTCGACCGCGAGCACGTAGGCGATGTCGGTGTCGATGGTGGCCTTGCTGCCGGCGAGGCCGGCGGAGTCGGTGCTGGCACAAGCGGGCAGCAGCAGGGACAGGGACGCGGTGGCAAGGAACAGGCACTTGCGGGCGGTAACCATGGCGACCTCCTAGGTAGGAAAACCGCAGCGCCAGATTACGCCTGCCCCTGCCCGGTGCAAGTGCCGCCTCAGCCGGCCCGGCCGGCCTCCCGTACCTCGCCCAGTTCGGCCAGCAGGCCGGTGGCGTAGGCGCCCGGCGGCAGGGTGAACGCCAGCGCCAGCACGTCCGGCGCCGGCCACTGCCAGGCCAGGTCCTGCACCCGCACGCGCAGGGCGCGGCGCTCCTGCTTCAGGCCGGCGGCTTCCAGCCCGGCGCGCAGGTCGGCGAAGGGCTCCAGCGCCGCCAGTTCCAATTCGCGGGTGGCACCGGTGCAGCGCAGTTCACCGATGCCCCAGAGCGGGCCGGTGGGATGGATGTCCATGCGGGCGGCGCGCGCGGCCAGCTCCTCGGTGGCCGGCTCGGGGCCGAACACGCTCTGGGTGCCGTCGAGCATCCAGACCTCGCCCTCGCGACCGCTGGCCCAGTCGCCGGCGGCGATGCGCGCAGCCAGCACCGCGTTGAACATCTCCGAGCGCGCGGCCGAAAGGTAGATCGAACGCTGGTCGCGATGCACGCGCTGGCCGGCGAACATGCGGCGGGCAGCGTCGACGTTGTCGCCCTCGCGGCCGAAACGCTGCACGCCGAAATAGTTCGGCAGGCCGCCGGCGGCGATCGCGGCCAGGCGCTGGTCGATGGCGCCGGCGTCGCCGGCCACCTCGCGCAGCACCAGCGCGAAGCGGTTGCCCTTGAGCGCGCCGCGCGGCAGCTTGCGGTTGTGCCAGGCGCTGTCGAGCACCTTCAGTTCATCGTCCTGCAGCGCGGCCAGGTCGGGCGCGACGCGTTTGGGCAGGTGCACGGAAAACCGCTGGCGGGTGACGGCATGGCGGTCCTTCAGGCCGGCGTAACCGACGCCCATCTCGGGGATGCCGGCCCAGCGCGCCAGGCGCTTGGCGATGTGCGCGGTGTTGGCGCCGCGCTTTTCCACGGTGAGCAGCAGGTGTTCGCCCTGCCCCGTGGGTTCGAAGCCCGGGATCTCCTCGACCACGAAATCCTCGGGCGCGGCGCGGTAGAGCGCCGACAGCACCGGGGCGCCGAAGCCACCCGGCAGCGTGCTCACGCGCGCACCAGCAGCGCCACGGCCAGGGCCGCCAGGCCCTCGCCGCGGCCGGTGAATCCGAGCTTCTCCGAAGTGGTGGCCTTGACGCTGACGGCGTCGACGGCAACGCCCAGGTCGGCCGCCAGGTTGGCCCGCATCGCCGGCGCGTGCGCGGCCACCTTGGGCCGTTCGCAGACCACGGTGACGTCGGCATTGCCCACGCGCCAGCCGCGTTCGGCCAGCAGCTGGCGGCAGTGGCGCAGGAACACGCGGCTGTCGCAGTCCTTCCAGCGCTCGTCGGAAGGCGGGAAATGCACGCCGATGTCGCCCAGCGCCAGCGCGCCCAGCAGGGCGTCGCAGAGCGCGTGGATCACCACGTCGCCGTCCGAATGCGCCAGCACCCCGCGCTCGTGCGGCACGCGCACGCCGCCGAGCACCACGTGGTCGCCCTCGCCGAACGCGTGGACGTCGTAACCCTGGCCGATGCGGATGTCAGTCATGTTTTTGTTCCTGCCACGGATAGGGCTTCTCAACCGCCACGCGCCAGGAGGAACTCGGCCAGCGCGAGGTCCGCGGGCGTGGTGATCTTCAGGTTGTCTTCGCTGCCTTCAACCAGGCAAGGCTTGAGGCCGATGCGCTCCATGGCCATGGCTTCGTCGGTGACCTTGAGGCCAGCGCCGAGCGCGGCCAGCAGGGCGCGGGTGAGGCCGCCGCGGCGGAACAGCTGCGGCGTGAGCGCGCGCCACAGCCATTCGCGCGGCTCGGTGGCGGCGCTGCGGCCGGCCTGGTCGGCGCGCTTGAGCGTGTCGCGCACCGGCGCGGCCAGCAGCGCGCCCACCGGGTCGCCCTGCCCCACCGCCATCAGGCGCGCCAGGTCCTGGCGGCGCAGGCAGGGGCGCGCGGCGTCGTGCACCAGAACCCACTGGTCGTCGCTGACGGAGGCCGGCAGCGCCTGCAGGCCCGCCAGCACCGAATCGGCGCGTTCGCCGCCGCCGATGCAGGTGATCACCGGCTTGCCGCCGATGTCGCGCCAGCCCGGCCAGTCATGGTCGTCGGCGGCCAGCGCCACCACCACGCCGTCCACGTCGTCGTGGTCGAGCACGGCGCGCAGGCTGTGTTCGATGACCGGGCGGCCGGCCAGCATCAGGTACTGCTTGGGGGTTTCGGCGCCGAAGCGCGTGCCGCGGCCGGCGGCGGGCACCACCGCCCAGGTCACGGCCGGGGCTCCGGCTCGACCGGCGGCACCGACACGGTGGGCGGCGCGCCGTCGGGCGCGGTGGGCTCCACCACGCGGTAGAAGGTTTCGCCCGGCTTGATCATGCCCAGCTCGCTGCGCGCGCGGTCCTCGACCGCCGCCTCGCCCGACTTCAGGTCCTCGACCTCGGCCGACAGCGCGTCATTGCGCTGCTGCAGCCGGGCGTTCTCGCGCCGCTGGTCCTCGACCCGCACTTCCAGCTGGCGCGCCTCGCGCATGCCGCCGTCGCCCCACCAAAGCTTCGCCTGCAGGCCCGCGAAGGCCAGCAGCAGCAAAGCGTAGAGCCACCAGCGGCGCAAGGGCCAGGCTCAGCGCTTGAGGCTGGTGAAGGCGTCGCGGCCGGCGTAGCGCGCCTTGGCGCCCAGCGCTTCCTCGATGCGCAGCAGCTGGTTGTACTTGGCCACGCGGTCGCTGCGGCAGAGCGAGCCGGTCTTGATCTGGGTGGCGGTGGTGGCCACGGCGATGTCGGCGATGGTGGTGTCCTCGGTCTCGCCCGAGCGATGCGAGACGACGGCCGCGTAGCGCGCGCGGTCGGCCATGGCAATGGCCTCCAGCGTTTCGGTGAGCGTGCCGATCTGGTTCACCTTGATCAGGATGGCGTTGGCCACGCCCTGGTCGATGCCGTCCTTGAAGATCTTCGGGTTGGTGACGAACAGGTCGTCGCCCACCAGCTGCACCTTGCCCGACAGGCGCTCGGTGAGCAGCTTCCAGCCGGCCCAGTCGTGCTCGGCCATGCCGTCCTCGATAGTGATGATCGGGTACTGCGCGCTCCAGCCGGCCAGGAAATCGACGAACTGTTCCGGCGACAGGCGCTTGCCCTCGCCCACCAGGTTGTACTTGCCGTTGTCGAAGAACTCCGAGCTGGCCACGTCCAGGCCCAGCAGCACGTCTTCGCCGGCCTTGTAGCCGGCCTTGCCGATGGCCTCGAGGATGACCTCGATGGCTTCCTCGTTCGACTTGAGGTCCGGCGCGAAGCCGCCCTCGTCGCCCACGGCAGTGCCCAGGCCCTTGCCCTTGAGCACGGACTTGAGCGAATGGAAGATCTCGGTGCCCGCGCGCAGCGATTCGGCGAAGCTGTCGAAGCCCACCGGAAGCACCATGAATTCCTGCATGTCCACGTTGTTGTCGGCGTGGGCGCCGCCGTTGATGATGTTCATCATCGGCACCGGCAGCACCGCCTCGCGGCCCGCGGCCAGGTGCGCCCACAGCGGCAGGCCCTTGGCGGCCGCCACGGCGTGGGCGTTGGCCAGCGACACGCCCAGCAGCGCGTTCGCGCCCAGGCGGCCCTTGTTCTCGGTGCCGTCGAGGTTGATCAGCTTCCGGTCCAGGCCCGCCTGGTCGGCGCCGTCGAAGCCCTTGAGCGATTCGGCGATGGTGGTGTTGACGTTGGCCACCGCCTTGCGCACGCCCTTGCCCAGGTAGCGGCTCTTGTCGCCGTCGCGCAGCTCCACCGCTTCCTTGGTGCCGGTGGACGCGCCCGACGGCACGGCGGCGCGGCCCACGTGGCCGCTGGCCAGCGTGACTTCGGCTTCGAGCGTGGGGTTGCCGCGGCTGTCGAGGATTTCGCGGGCGTGGACGTGGCTGATCGTGGTCATGGTGGTAACGGGGTCTCGAAGGAAAGTCTTGGGATCAGGCGGCCAAGGCCAGGCCGATGGCGACCAGGGCGATGGCGGCGAGGACCGGCAGCAGGTTGAGCACCAGGCCGGCCCAGGCCCAGGCGCGCCTGCGCTCGCCCACGAACAGCCCGGCCAGGCCGAGGATGGCGCCGACAAGCAGAAGGCCGACGCAGCCCAGCAGCCCGACGCCGATCATCACGGCACGCGGGTCGGTTTCGGCGATCTGGCCGCCGGGCGTCTGCATGCCGATGACGCCGGCATAACCGAACACGCCCAGCAGGGCGAGGCCGGCGAGCACGGCGATCACGGTGGAGGCGATGCCCAGGCCGGAGTGCTTGAGGGGCGCGGCGACAACGGTGTTCATGCCTGCGCCTCCAGGAAGCCGTTCTTCTTGGTCACGCGGTCGAGCTCGACCAGCGTTTCCAGCAGCGCGGCCATCTTCGGCAGTGGCCAGGCGTTGGGGCCGTCGCTGAGGGCCTTGTCCGGGTCCGGGTGGGTTTCCATGAACAGGCCGCTGATGCCCACCGCCACCGCCGCGCGCGACAGCACCGGCACGAATTCGCGCTGGCCGCCGCTCTTGCCGCCGGCGCCGCCGGGCAGCTGCACGCTGTGGGTGGCGTCGAACACCACCGGGCAGCCGGTGTCGCGCATCACGCTCAGCGAGCGCATGTCGGAAACGAGGTTGTTGTAGCCGAAGCTGACGCCGCGTTCGCAGGCCATGATCTGCGTGTTGCCGGTGGCGCGCGCCTTGTCGGTGACGTGCTTCATTTCCCAGGGCGAGAGGAACTGGCCCTTCTTGATGTTCACCGGCTTGCCGGCGCTGGCGACGCGCTGGATGAAATCGGTCTGGCGGCACAGGAAGGCCGGCGTCTGCAGCACGTCCACCACCGCGGCCACTTCGTCCATCGGGGTGTATTCGTGCACGTCGGTGAGCACCGGCACGCCGAGCTGGCGCTTCACTTCGGCCAGCACCTTCAGGCCGGCTTCCAGGCCCGGGCCGCGGAAGCTGGTGCCCGAGGTGCGGTTGGCCTTGTCGAAGCTGGACTTGAAGATGAAGGGGATGCCGAGCTTGCCGGTGATTTCCTTCAGGCGGCCGGCCGTTTCCATCTGCAGCTCGAGCGACTCGATGACGCAGGGACCGGCGATGAGGAAGAAGGGCTGGTCGAGCCCCACCTTGAAACCGCAAAGATCCATCAGGCCTGGGCCTCCTTCAGGAGCCGCCCGCCGGCCTTGTGCTCGCGGGCGGCGCGGATGAAGCCGGTGAACAGCGGGTGGCCGTCGCGCGGCGTGGACAGGAATTCCGGGTGCGCCTGGCAGGCCACGAACCACGGGTGGCCCGGCAGCTCCACCATCTCCACCAGGAGGTCGTCCATGGACTTGGCGCTGATGACCAGGCCGGCGTCCTCGAGCTGCGTGCGGTAGCGGTTGTTGAATTCGTAGCGGTGCCGGTGGCGCTCGCCCACCACGTCCTTGCCGTAGAGCTCGCGCGACTTCGTGCCGGGCTTCAGGCGCTGCTCCTGCAGGCCCAGGCGCATGGTGCCGCCGAGGTCGGAGTGTTCGTCGCGACGCTCGATCTCGCCGGTGGCCGTGCGCCATTCGGTGATCAGGCCGATGACCGGGTGGGCGCAGTTGCGGTCGTTCTCGGTGCTGTTGGCGCCGGCCAGGCCGGCCACGTGGCGCGCGTAATCGACCACCGCGGCCTGCATGCCATAGCAGATGCCGAAATACGGGATGCCCTTCTCGCGCGCGTGCCTGGCCGTGAGCACCTTGCCCTCGAAGCCGCGGTCGCCGAAGCCGCCGGGCACCAGGATGGCGTCCACGCCGGCCAGCACGCCGGTGCCGTCCTTCTCGACCTGCTCGGACTCGAGCCACTTGAGCTTCACGCGGGTGCGCTGGCGCAGGCCGCCGTGCTTGAGCGCCTCGGAAAGCGACTTGTAGGCGTCCTGGTGGTCGATGTACTTGCCCACCACGGCCACGGTGACCTCGTCCACCGGGTGTTCGACGGCGTCGACCACCGCTTCCCACTCGGACAGGTCGGCCGGGCGGGCCTTGTCCTCGAGCCGCAGGCGTTCGACCGCGATCTCGTCCAGACCCTGGCTGTGCAGCCACAGCGGCAGCTTGTAGATGTTGTCCACGTCCACGCAGCTGATGACGGCCTTCTCGGGCACGTTGGTGAACAGCGCGATCTTGCGGCGCTCGCCGTCGGGCAGCGGCTTTTCGCTGCGGCAGACCAGGATGTCGGGCTGGATGCCGATCGAGCGCAGTTCCTTCACGGAATGCTGGGTGGGCTTGGTCTTGAGCTCGCCGGCGGCGGCGATGTACGGCACCAGGGTGAGGTGCATGAAGATGGCCTGGTCCGGGCCGCGCTCGGTGCGGATCTGGCGGATGGCTTCCAGGAACGGCAGCGACTCGATGTCGCCGACCGTGCCGCCGATCTCGACCAGGCCCACGTCGAAGCCGTCGGTGGCCTCGAAGATGCAGCGCTTGATCTCGTCGGTGATGTGCGGGATCACCTGCACGGTGCCGCCCAGGTAGTCGCCGCGGCGCTCCTTGCGGATGACGTTTTCGTAGATGCGGCCTGTGGTGACCGAGTTCTTGCGGCTCAGGCGGACGCGCAGGAAGCGCTCGTAGTGGCCCAGGTCGAGGTCGGTTTCGGCGCCGTCGTCGGTGACGTACACCTCGCCGTGCTGGAACGGGCTCATGGTGCCGGGGTCGACGTTGATGTAGGGGTCGAGCTTCATCATGGTCACCCGCAGGCCGCGGGCCTCCAGGATGGCCGCCAGCGAAGCCGCGGCGATGCCCTTGCCAAGCGAGGACACCACGCCACCGGTAACAAAGACGAGACGAGTCATGGGATTTGGGGGCGCTGGAAAACCGTATTCTACCGGCTCGCCCGCCCGGACGCGAATTAGCGCCCCTTTTCAATGACTTGCGCGGCGCCGGGCCGCCCGGGCGCGCCGGGCTTGATGGAACCGGGGCGGCCCGCCATTCTGGGCGACCCGCCGACACCCCCGAAACCGCAGGCCCCCGGAACCGAATGAATACCCGCTACAACGCCGCCGACATCGAAGTCCTCTCGGGCCTGGACCCGGTCAAGCGCCGGCCCGGCATGTACACCGACACCACCCGCCCCAACCACCTGGCGCAGGAGGTGATCGACAACTCGGTGGACGAGGCCCTGGCCGGGCACGCGAAGACGGTGGAGGTGGTGCTTTACGCCGACGGCAGCGTCGAGGTGGCCGACGACGGCCGCGGCATGCCGGTGGACATCCACCCCGAGGAGAAGATCCCCGGCGTCGAACTCATCCTCACGCGCCTGCACGCCGGCGGCAAGTTCAGCGGCAAGAACTACACCTTCTCGGGCGGCCTGCACGGCGTGGGCGTGAGCGTGGTGAACGCGCTGTCGAAGAAGGTCGAGGTGCTGATCCGCCGCGAGGGCCAGGAACACCGCATGGAGTTCCGCGACGGCGACCGCAGCTCGCCGCTCGAGGTGGTGGGCACCGTGGGCAAGCGCAACACCGGCACCCGCCTGCGCTTCTGGCCGGACCCGAAGTACTTCGACACGCCCAGGATCGCCGTGCGCGCCCTGCGCCACCTGCTGCGCGCCAAGGCCGTGCTCTGCCCCGGCCTGACCGTGAAGCTGTTCGACGAGGCCAGCGGCGAGCGCAACGAGTGGTTCTACCAGGACGGCCTGCGCGACTACCTGCGCGGCGAACTGGTGGGCCGCGAGCTGCTGCCGGCCGAGCTGTTCGTCGGCCACCTGTCCAAGGACACCGAGGTGGCCGACTGGGCCGTGGCCTGGGTGCCGGAAGGCGAGCTGGTGCAGGAAAGCTACGTCAACCTCATCCCCACGGCCCAGGGCGGCACCCACGTCAACGGCCTGCGCTCGGGCTTCACCGACGCGCTGCGCGAATTCTGCGACTTCCGCAACCTGCTGCCGCGCGGCGTGAAGCTGGCGCCCGAGGACGTCTGGGACCGGGTGAGCTACGTGCTCAGCCTGAAGATGACCGACCCGCAGTTCAGCGGCCAGACCAAGGAACGCCTGAGCTCGCGCCAGGCCGCCGCCTTCGTCGAGGGCGCGGCGCACGACGCCTTTTCGCTGTGGCTCAACCAGCACGTGGAAACCGGCCTGCAGATCGCCCAGCTGGCCATCGACCGGGCCGCGGCGCGCCTGAAGACCGAAAAGCAGGTCACCCGCAAGAAGATCACCCAGGGCCCGGCCCTGCCCGGCAAGCTGGCCGACTGCATCAGCCAGGACCTGGGCCGCACCGAGCTGTTCCTGGTGGAAGGCGACTCGGCGGGCGGCAGCGCCAAGCAGGCCCGCGACAAGGAGTTCCAGGCCATCCTTCCGCTGCGCGGCAAGATCCTCAACACCTGGGAGGTCGAATCCGGCGGCGTGCTGGCCTCGAACGAGGTGCACGACCTGGCGGTGGCCATCGGCTGCGACCCGGGCGTGGAAACCATCGACGGCCTGCGCTACGGCAAGGTGGTGATCCTGGCCGACGCCGACAGCGACGGCCTGCACATCGCCACCCTGCTCTCGGCCCTGTTCCTGCGCCACTTCCCGGCGCTGGTGCGGGCCGGGCACGTGTTCGTGGCCATGCCGCCGCTGTTCCGCGTGGACGTGGGCAAGCAGGTGTTCTACGCCCTGGACGAAGAGGAAAAGCGCCTGCTGCTCGACAAGATCGAGCGCGAGAAGATCCGCGGCCAGGTCAGCGTCACCCGCTTCAAGGGCCTGGGCGAGATGAACCCCTCGCAGCTGCGCGAGTCCACGATCCACCCCGACACCCGCCGGCTGGTGCAGCTGACGGTGGACGACCCCGAGCAGACCCGCGCCCTGATGGACCTGCTGCTGGCCAAGAAGCGGGCCGGCGACCGCAAGGCCTGGCTCGAGGCCAAGGGCGACCTGGCTTCGCTCGAGGTGTGAAGAAGGAAGCCGGGCGGCGTTCCGCTATAGTCCGGCGGCAAGGGGATCCAGCCGGGAGCCGTACTTGGAACTGACCGCATTTTTGAACCTGATGGCGCAGAAGAACGCCTCGGACCTGTTCCTGAGCGCGGGCGCGCCGCCGAGCATCAAGATCGAAGGCCTCACCCGCCACATCGGCGAGAAGGCGCTGGGTGCGGAGGAAATCCGCAACATGGCCTACTCGATCATGAACGAGCGGCAGATGAAGGACTTCGAGGCGAACTGGGAAATGAACCTGGCCATCGCCCTCGGCGACCTGGGCCGGTTCCGCGTGAACGTCTACCGCCAGCGCGGCGACATCGCCATGGCGGTGCGCTTCATCACCAACAAGATCCCGTCGATCGAAAGCCTGAACCTGCCGCAGATCCTCAAGGAAATCATCATGCTGCCGCGCGGGCTGGTGCTCGTGGTCGGCTCCACCGGCTCGGGCAAGTCCACCACCCTGGCCTCGATGATCGACTACCGCAACGAAAACCGCACCGGCCACATCCTCACCGTCGAGGAGCCCATCGAATACGTGCACACGCACAAGATGTCGGTGGTGGACCAGCGCGAGATCGGCCTGGACACCCAGAGCTACGCCAACGCGCTCAAGAACGCCATGCGCGAGGCGCCCGACGTGATCATGATCGGCGAGATCCGCGACCGGGAGACCATGCAGGCCGCCATCGCCTACGCCGAGACCGGCCACCTGTGCCTGGCCACCCTGCACGCCAACAACGCCAACCAGACCCTGGACCGGATCATCAACTTCTTCCCCGAGGCGGCCCGGCACCAGCTCCTGATCGACCTCTCGCTCAACCTCAGGGCGGTCATCGGCCAGCGCCTGCTCAAGGGCGTGAAGACCAAGCGGGTGCCCGCGATCGAACTGCTGCTCTCCTCCGCCTACATCTCCGACCTGATCGAGAAGGGCGAGATCGCCACCATCCGCGAGGCCATGAAGCAGGGCAACGAGCAGGGCATGCAGACCTTCGACCAGGCGCTGTACAAGCTCTATGCCGCCGGCGAGATCACCTACCAGGAAGCGCTGGAGAACGCCGACTCCCGCACCGACCTGTCGCT
Organism: Arenimonas malthae CC-JY-1; assembly: GCF_000747075.1. Classification (GTDB taxonomy): domain Bacteria; phylum Pseudomonadota; class Gammaproteobacteria; order Xanthomonadales; family Xanthomonadaceae; genus Arenimonas; species Arenimonas malthae. The sequence continues at coordinate 5,118 of NZ_AVCH01000197.1, read as the reverse complement.
GAAGGTGCGCCTGGAAGGCCCCGCGCCCCAGGGCGGCGAGGCCGCCGGCCTGCGCCTGGAAGACCTGCAGGACATGCTGGTGGACCCCAGCCACAAGCACTGGAAGGGCTGAAGCCCGGGCCGTCCGCGGCCGCCCTTGGCCAAAACTGTGACCCGCCGCTCGGAAAAGTGACGCTCCGCGTCACATTCCTGCCGCACACCGTTCCCGCCTGACCCGGAATAGCTGCCGTTCGTCGGCCGGACGGCCGGTGCCCGCCCCGGATTGCGTGCGAGCCGGCCTTCACATAGTGTGACGCGGTCCGCAATTCCGGGCCTCCACCCGGCCAGGACGGACCTGGACGCCCCGGTTGGCACGGTTCATGCATTTCACTCCCTGCCCGCTGTTTGCGTGCCCCTGGTCGGTGAGCCGGCCCGGAATGTCTACCCAACAATCCAGTCGCTTCACCCTGCAAACAACCCCTTAGGAAACCTGCTCATGAAGAACGTCCGTGCTTTCCGAGGCCTCGCCCTCACCGGCGTGGCGGCCCTCGGCCTGATCGCGATGACCCCGGCCCTGGCCGAGTCCGATTTCGTCACCGGCAACGGCACCATCGCCGCCAACGCCGCCGTGGACTTCGAGATCAACGTTCCCCGCTTCATCCGCTTCCAGGTCGGCAGCACCGGCGCCACCCAGGACCTGGTGAGCTTCGACGTCAACGCCAACACCATGGGCGACGGCAACGACGTCGCCGCCACCACCAATGGCACCCTCGGCGTGTCCCTGCTGGGCAACGTCGGCGACATCAGCCTCGACGCCACCACCACCGGCCCGCTGAGCAACGGCACCGACAGCATTTCCTGGTCCGAGATCATCGCCTCGTCCGACGACGCCGCCCTGGACGTGCCCGCGATCGTGGACAGCGCCACCGGCGCCGCCGAGACGATCACCGCCAACGTCGGCAACAGCGTCGTCAACCGCAATGCCGCGTGGACCTTCGCCTACAGCAACACCGACATCGTCGGCGCCGGTACCTACACCGGCTCGGTGACCTTCACCGCCTCGAACCCGTAACCGGGCCCTGGCGTTGATTCCGCGGGGCTGGCTCCGGCCCGCCCCGCGCCCCCACCCCCTGCACGCCCGCCCATGACCCCTGTCCGCGCGACCACCGCCGTGCTCCTGTTGGCCGCCCTGGCCGGGGCCGGCGAGGCACACGCGTACATCGTGAACATCAACAGCGGCGACCGGGCGGTCTACCTGCGCGTTGGCGACGGCCGGTTCGCGGGCCGCTATTCCAATGGCGGCACGCCGCTCGCCGGCGGCGCCATCTCGCGCGTCTCGGTCTCGGTGCCGGCTGCCCAGGTGGGCAATGGCACCTCGCTGTCCATGGCGGCCAACGGCCGCACCACCAGCGACTGGGACGGCTACCAGTTCTGCAATGCCGGCCAGCTTTACGTCGGCGGCTTCTTCCGCCGCCCGGGCAACGCCCAGGGCGGCAGCCTCGACGCGAGCCTGACGGTCACCGCCCCGGCCACGCTGACCAATGCCAGCGGCGACACCATCCCCATCTCGGAAATCAGCTGGACCAGCAGCGGCAACGGCGACGGTGGCGCGACCCAGCCGGTGCCGGCCGGCACGTTCCAGGGCGGCCAGCAGACGCTGGCGTCCAACTTCTTCCGCAACACCTGGCGCGAAAGCTGCCTGAGCTTCCGCTACGCCAACAGCCAGATCGTCGGCGCCGGCACCTATACCGCCCGGGTCACCTACACCCTCACCGCCCCATGAGCCGCCTGGCCGCCCTCGTGCTGCTGCTGGCCGCGCTGGCCGCGCCGCTCCCGGCGATGGCGCAGGCCCAGCGCGTCGACGACAGCGCCAGCCAGGTGCTCAGCCCGCTGGTGCGCATGAAGTGGGAAGACCTCGCCCCGGGCGGCTCCAACGACCTGGTCGGCCAGGTCACCGTGCTGGTGCGCCTGGACGTCTCGCCCTGGCGCGGCCGCAACGCCCGCATCTACCACGTGCTGGCACCGCAGCCGCAGGGCCGCGTGCACGCCAGCTGGACCACCCGCGGCGCGCTGCTGGCCGGCGCCCTGCGCGACGGCGAGCGCACGCTGGTGTTCTCCGGCCCGATCACCACCGACATGCTCGAAGACACCTTCGTGATGCTGCTGCGCGCCGACGGCGACCAGATGGTCCGCCCGGAACAGCTCGAGTTCTCCTTCGAAATCGAAGCGGAGGGCACCTGATGCGCCTGACGGCGGGGCTGCTCGCCCTCCTGCTCCTGGCCCCGGCCGCCGCGTTCGCGCAGGGCTTCTCGGCCCAGATCATGCCGCCGCGCTTCGAAGACCGGGCGCAGCCGGGCGGCGTTTTCCGGGACGTCATCGAAGTCGCCAACATCTCGCCGGTGGCTTCCCGGATGAAGGTGAGCACGGCCGACTGGGTGCTGGACGAAAAGGGCACGGCGCAGTTCTCGTCCGCGCTCGCGCCCGGCAGCTGCCGTCCGTGGACTGCGCTCGAAGCGACCGAAATCGAGGTCCCGGCCAATGGCCGGAAGCGCTTCCGCTTCGAAGTGCGCGTGCCTGCCGACGCGCCGGACGGCCAGTGCCGGTTCGCCATCATGTTCGAGGGCGAACCGACGCCGGTGCCGGGCATGGTGCTTCCGGTCGCGGGCCGCATCGGCATCATCGTCTACCTGGACATCGGCAAGGGCGCGGCGCGCCTGCGCCTGGCCGGCAGCGGCGTCACCGAACTCAACGGCGTGGACGTGCCCTACCTGCGCGTGCACAACGAGGGCAATGCCCACGGCCGCCTCGACGGCTTCGTGGACGGCGTCGATGCCGAGGGCAAGCGCTGGACGCTGGCCCCGACCAGCGCGCCCGTGATGCCCGGGCTTGACCGCGACATCGCGCTCTACCCCATCGTCAACGAGGGCGAGCCGGTCCGGATCGCCTTCCCGATCCAGCTCAAGGGTCGCCTGGACTGGCGCACCCAGCGCCTCGACGTCGACGTCGCGGCGGGGCGCTGATCGTGGCGGCCGCTCCTCCCCACCGGCGACTGGCCGCCAGCATCGCCGCGGCGCTGCTGTTCGCCCCGTGCGCGGCGCTGGCCGCCCAGGACCCGGTGACCGGCGAGGAAGAAGAGGCCTGGCAGGACCAGGTCATCGCGCCGGACCAGCTGGCGCCCCTGCCGCCGGACGAGAGCGAGGGCTTCGACGCCACCGGCCTGCCGCGCTCGTTCCGGCTCGAGGCCCTGCTCAGCCGCACCGAGCGCGGCGACGAAACCTTCAACGAAGGCGGCATCACCTTCAGCGGCTTCCGGGAAACCGAGGCCTACGGCAACCTCTCGCTCGACGCCTCGCTGATCCATTCCAACCGCAATGCCGAGGGCGAGGGCGCCATCGGCGGCATCGCCACCCTGTGGCAGCGCGGCCTGTTCATGGGCGGCGGCTGGCGCGGCAACAATGGCCTGGGCGTGCTGAACACCCCGGCGCCCGACCTGTTGCGCGAGCAGTTCCGCTTCTTCCTGCCCAGCGTGCCCTTTGCTGGCGCCAGCACCGAATGGCGGCAGTCCGAACGCGGCCTGCAGCTGCAGGCGGCGCTGGGCCGCGCCGGCGTGTTCGAGGGAGCCCGCGTGGTCGGCTTCGACCTGGCCGACGGCAACGTCGGCACGCTGGGCGCACAGTGGAAGTGGTCGCGGCACTGGCGCGGCGCGGTGTCCGCGCTCGCCACCGACGGCCGCCTCCTGCCCGACGACCTGGGCGGCACGTTCTACCAGGACGGGCGCACCGAAGCCGTGCATTTCGCCACCGGCTGGGACGTGGGCAAACACGCGGTGAACTTCAACCTGCAGTCCAGCGACGGCGACCTCGGCGGCGCCTGGGGCGCCTGGGCCGACGCCCGGTGGCAACAGGGCCGGTTCACCCACCGCTACGGCGTGTTCAACCTCGAACCGGCCCTGGCCTGGGGTGCCCAGCCGATCGCCAACGACAGCCGCGGCGCGTACTACCGCGCCGCGTACCAGCATGCCCGCTGGAACTGGAGCGCAGGCGTCGACCGCATCACCAGCATTTCCGGCAACAGCTTCGACGGCTGGTACGGCACCGGTTACGCGCGCTACCAGGCCACCGCATCCACCGCTTACGGCGGCAACCTGGCCGTGCGCCGTTCCGGCTCCAGTGAAACCCTGTCCGGGCAGTGGTTCATGGATCGCGCCGGCCGCTGGGGGGTGAGCCGGCTCCAACTGGAACACACCAGCAGCCGCGGCGGCGACCAGGGCGACGACAGCTGGCGCGTCACGCTCGACCAGGCCTTGCCCATGCGCCGCGGCCAGCGCCTGTCGCTGAGCGCGGCCTACGGCGAGCTCGCCTACGACGGCCTGCCGGCCACCGGCGTCGCCACGCTGTCGGCCTACGGCGGCTTCGACATCGGCAGCCGCCTGACCATCGACGGCACCGCGCGCTGGAACCGCAGCAGCGGCGGCGACGACTTCCGCGGCACCGACCTCAACCTCAACCTGGCCTGGCGCGTCGCCAACCGCTGGTGGCTGGTGGCCACGATCTACGAAAACCAGGGCACGCGCCGTTCGCCCTTCATCATCGACCCGCTGGCCACCGAACAGCCCTTCGTGGCGCTGCCGCGCGACCGCGCGGTGTTCCTGAGCCTGCGTTACGAGCGCGAGGCCGGCACCAGCGCCGGCGTGCTTGGCGGCGCGCCGGGCTCGGCCTTCGGAAGCATCGCGGGCAGCGTTTTCCTGGACGAAAACGGCGACGGCGAACGCGCCGCTTCCGAACTGCCCGCGAGCAACGTCACGGTGCTGCTCGACGGCCGCTACTCGGTGCGCACCGACAGCCAGGGCAATTTCGAATTCCCGCGCGTGGCGGTGGGCGCGCACACCATCGAGGTCGTGCCCGACAACCTGCCCCTGCCCTGGTTCCTCGATGAACAGGACGACCGCCGCGCGGTGGAGGTGCAGGTGCGCGAGGCCGCGCGCGTGGACGTCGGCGCGAGGCGGCAGCGATGAACGCGCAGGCTCCGCACCCCCGCGGCATCGTGCTGCGCCTCGCCGGCCTGGTGGTCGCGGCCGCGCTGGCGGTGGGCCTGCAGGCCAGCGAAGGCAGCGCCGCCAATTCGCCGGCGCCGGCCGTG
>NZ_AVCH01000196.1 GCF_000747075.1 Arenimonas malthae CC-JY-1 | reverse complement strand
GGAGAAGCCGGGGCGATTCATCTCTCGCCCGTCCGTCCTGTCGGCTCTCTCGATTGGGGCCTTCAGGCCGCACGGGCTTGAGGAGATTCCCCTTGCCGACCTGGTGGCGGAGTTGGGCGAGCAAGTGACCCGGACCATCGACGGGGACTTGAATCGACCGGTGGCGATGCTGACGGCCCAGGCTCACACGCTCGACGCCATCTTTAATCGGCTGGCGTATCGGGCAGCGTCGAATCTAGCTGAGTATCCAGAGGCAACCGAGCTGTACCTGAAGCTGGCGCTCCGCGCCCAGGGCCAATGCCGGGCCACGCTGGAAACGCTGTCCGCGGTGAAGAACCCTCCCGTGGTCTTCGCCAAGCAAGCCAACATCTCTCATGGCCACCAGCAGGTAAACAACGGAACGGCTGTCCCGCACGCGGGGGAAAGCGAAAACGCGCCAAACAAACTTTTGGAGGCTGAAGATGGCCAATGGATGGACGCCCGAGCGCCGGGCACGGCAAGCAGCGCTGATCCGGCGATGGAAGCCGTGGGAGAGGTCAACCGGCCCAAGAAGCGAGGCGGGCAAGGCAAGGACTAGCCGCAACGCCTGGAAAGGAGGCTCCCGGCAAGTGCTTCGGGAGCTGGCCCGACTACTCCGTCAAGTGTGAAACGACGATTGGCCGCCCATCGAGTCAGAGGGCGTAACCTTCAAGGACAGGGGGAGCGCATCCATGAACCTGATTCGACAGTTCCTAGTGGCGGTAGCCCTACTTTGGGCCGCCGCAAGTCCTGCGCAGACGGCGGCGCCGTTTTGTCTGGTATCCGATTCGGGACAGAAAAGCTGCTTCTACTATTCGCTGCAGGCTTGCCAGCAGGCCACGCTAGCGCTTGGCGGGATGTGTGCGGCCAACAGCCAAGCGGAACGTCCGCAATCTCACCCCCAAGCCGGCATCTCCCCTACACCGCAGATGGGCCCGCTCGCTGGCATGAACTATGTTCAGCAGGCCGGAGAACAGGGGCGAATCCGGGGAGAGCAACAGCGAGAGGCGAGGCTTCGCGCTGAGCTACTGGAGGCACAGATTGCACGGGAACGGGCCGAAGCGGCGAGGGCTTCAGCGAGCCCAGCCACCGGAGGGACCCCGCTCTATCGGTGCGTAGGCGCCGACGGGATTCCGAACTATTCGCCAAGGCAGCTTTCAAGTAACTGCCAACTTGTGACTGTCTATCTGGAACAGCCTGACTTTCCACCACCCAGAGCGATCGATCAGGGACAGCGCTACTTTCACGGCTACCCCTGTACCCAAGATTGCTCCGGGCATGAGGCGGGGTACGAGTGGGCCGAGGAGGAGGGGATCGAGGATGAAGAAGACTGCACGGGGTGGTCGCAGTCATTCATAGAAGGCTGTCAGGCCTACGTCGAGGAGAACTCTTAGGCTTAATCGCCTCTGAGAATTTTTCTTACGTGGAAAATGGCGAAAGCCCGACTGACGCTGCGGGGACGGCCAGGTAGCCTGCAAATGTCGCTCGGTTCCATCTGAGCTCCCCCAGCCTGGCTTGTGAGGAGGCTGCTTGCGGGCGCTACAATGCGTGGGCCGGCGGGAGGTCCCACCCCGGGCAATCGTAGCCCTGCGGTCGTCTCTCCCCGGTATTCCTTTCAGGGGCTGGCCGGCCTTTATTTGCCGGAATGTGTGGCTTGATTGGCGTCGGCGCCAGCGTGAAGGCATACGAATCAGGTACTTATGATTCATCGGGAAGCGTTCGACGGCAGGCAACTGACGCCCCAACGCTTGATGGCCCCTAAATCTCATGGGCTGCGTTCTACTAATGGCAGTTGCGGCCAGCCCCCCAGAGGGCCTTTAATGCCGCACCGAACTGGCGCCAGCTTTCAGTCACTCTCGCGAGAAATTGATGACCGCATCACCTGCGCTGAGAAGCGACTTCTTCGACCGCCTTGCCGAGGCTATAAGTCGATATCCGCACGATGAGTTTGCCATTCACCAGGTTCGTCGAGAGGCAGAGAACCTTCGCAAACGCGACCCCATGTTCGCTAATGAGATCCTCGGCGCAGTTGCGAGCATCCAAGGGGATGCGGCGAAGACTGCACGTCTCTTTGAGATGGCCCTCGCCCAGCCGAGCGCCGACGACCAGACGTTCACCAATTACTTGGTGTCTCTCTGTGTGCTGCAAGACAACGCTGCGCTAATTGCTGCAATTGAGAAGTTCGGGCCAGCATGGATGCGACGTTCATCCCATGCAGCAATGGCTGCCGTGAATATCCTTCTTGAAGCTGGGTATCCCATTCGCGCGGCGGAGACCTATATGAAGTTCCCAGAGTTCTCGGAGCAAATAGACTCTTTGACCGGCATCGGGCTCTGGGCCAAGGATGTTGGGCAAGTTTTGGCTGCATACGGACTCAGCGAGTCGGACATCGAAAGCGCAGTGGTTGCGGGGAGATCGACTCTTGCAAGGAACGGTGTACGCAGATCTGCTGGGCGAGTGAGCGTCATCCCGGATGTGTCAGTTGGAAGGCCCTCGATCTTGTATCAGCTCTCAGTTGATACGAGCGCAGAGGGTGCGGCAGACCTAGAGTCGAGAGTGTTTGACTCCTATTGCGCAGGCAATTTTCCGGCAATTGATAGTGGAATGCTGACGGTAATGGTTCGCTGTGCTCGCGAGACACACGATGTCGCTGCAGCCTAGGGACCTTCTCAAGTTCGCAGAACTCTGTGATACATCTGCTGATGAAGCGGCACGACGGGCGGCCATAAGTCGCGCCTATTACGCTGCCTACCACTGTCTTTTGCCCCACTTGTCACAGTTCCCTGCTGAGGTGCGCGACGAGGATGCCCATGTGAGGCACCGTGAGGTATGGCGACGTCTTAAGGCTTGGCGGGCGCCGGACGGCTACTCAGCAGTTCGCAACATGAGTACAGCAGCCAAGCGAGTCGCCTTGGACCTGCAGGCAGCTTTAGCCGCCCGCGCGCTTGCGGATTACCATTTGGGTGAAGACGTTCAACACTCGGACGTAATTCAGCAGTGTGAGCGAGTGAAAAAGATTGTGACGTTTGCGGCGCAGGTGGGAATTCAGATGCAGCGGCAGAAGGTTGGCTGAGCACGCCCTCCGTCTGCGTGTTGGATGCCAGCGAATAGCATAGGCTATACGCCATGACGGACCGCTTTCACCACAGCTTTGAAGACAGCGGGTACTCCTTTGCTGTGACCACCGAGCCTGAAGGATTCGGCTATCGCGCATCGTTTGTGACCATCAGTCAGGGCGATCAGATTCTCGATCAATTCACGCCGCACCAAGCGACGTTTGAGACGAGAGAGGGCGCGGCTCAAAGTGGCCGAATTGCGGGCCTGGTGCGTCTCGGGCTGCCCTACAGGTAGTCCGACTTTCCATCCATCCCGAGGTTTAGCGGAAACCTTTACGGGGTCGCCTGCGGCTCGCCGGAACGAGCCTCCATCAAATGGTGGGACGCCTATCGGCAGCCTGGAGAACGGCGGTGAACCTAGATGGGGACTGCCTGACTCCCTAGTGCTGGACCTTCATTATGGAGACCATGTTGAACTTTGGATTCTCCTGTCTCCAGGCTTTCAAACGGTTGCCAATTTCATCGTGGGACATTCCGTTTAAAGCGTAGATTGCCCAATCCTCGCCACCGATGGTCTGCGGCGCCGGCCCGTACTTCAGATCAAAACGTAAGGTGGTGTGCCCATCTTGAGACCACTGGATTGGGTTTCCCGCGTTTGGTAGGTCAATGACATCTGCCGAATGTGGCGTCAGCATAAGTGCGCGCATTGCGATACCTCGACATGGTTACTGCGTGTTTGATTCCGCAGGTTCGAGTGATTGTTTACGAATAGAGTTGATTGTTTCGTCTTGAAAGCTGAGAAGCTCAGTGCAATAGCCAACCTCTTTCTGTAGGGCTTCCGCATCTTGTCGTTCGACTATGGATAGGAGGTAAGTCCGGCCGCTCTCCCGGCGAGGGGCAACAAGTGGCCTGTAATGGGACATGGCGCGCTTGGTGCCCGTCGTGCTTTCATTGTGTTGAACCGAAAGCAGCCAAAGCGCAGTTGTCTCTGCGCCATTACCCACGTTGTGGAACTGCTCGGCGCTGTGCGGGTTTCCTCTAGCGGTCTCTAGCTCGGACATAGCATCCCAAACTCCCGCGCAAGTTCCGTAAGACAGCGCAATCTTCTCGACCTCTTCGGCGGGCATCCCTAGTGGCTCATGCGAGCCGGCGAGCGCCATCATCAAAAACAGAGTGTGCATCGAGTTTTTCTCCGTTCCGTAGGGCTGGCCTGTGCCAACCTACCAATCTGTGTGCCAGTTAGTGATTTAGAACGGCCCTATGGCAAGAAAGCTGCCACCAAGCCATGATCGACCCCGTGCCCCTGGCACGGCCCCAGCGTCGAAGGGCTGGGGGTATGTTTGGGGGTATCTAAACTAGATCGAAGTCGGTGAACCCACTCCTGACGGCCCCTGTAGGGTCTACTTGGATTCCGGGAGCCGGCACCAGCCTGGCCCGAGGGCTTGGCTTTACTGCCCGACATGGGCTCTTATAGCCCTCGGGCGACGCGGGGGGCGGCGCCAGGAGGGCGCCGACCACGCATGGCGAGCGATCGCAAAGCGGCACAGGCCACCGGTAACGCCGCACTGGGCGGCGATTCGCTTGCGCGGTTGCTTGCCGTGCTGCTCGCCATTTCCGGCGTGGTCGAAGCCGCCTGGCTGGATGCCTTCCTCCCCCGCGGCTGGCCGCCCTGGCTTTCGATGGCGCCCGTGGCCGTGGTGGTGGCCGGCTTGTGGCTGCGGGTGGATCGTCGCCGCTGGAGCATGCTCGCCCTCGGCATGGCGCTGGCGTCCCTGGGGCTGGTGATGGTCGCCTGGCCCGGCGCGGAGGCCGAGGCGCGCAGCGTGGCGCCCTGGTTGGCGGCGCTGGTCGCGGCGGTGGGGCTGGGTGCGCAGGCGGCGGCTCCCAGGCTGGCGGTGGCGCTGGTGGCCAGGGCCGCCGGGGGGTTCCTGCTGGCGCTGGCGCTGCTGGCGTTGCGGGGAGTTTTCGAGGACGGCCGTGGCGCCGGGCTGCCGCTGGGGCTGGCGTCGATCCTGGCCTGGACCGGAACCGCCGCGTGGCTGCTGGTGCGCGACCTGGCGCCCGGCTCGCAGCGCATGTTGCGCCTGTGCTCGGCGCTGCTCGCAGGCCTGGCGGTGCTGGTGATGGCCGGCTGGTGGTTGCACGTGCCCTACATCGTGCAGGGCGGCACCGACTACGTGCCGATGCAGTTCAACACCGCCTTCTGCGCCTTCCTGATGGCCGTGGCGCTGCGGCTGCTGGCGACGGGCCGGCGCAACCTGGCGCTGCTGCCGCTGCTGCCGGTGGCGCTGTTCGCGCTGGTGAGCCTGGCGGAGGAATACGCCGGCTGGTCGGTGGGCGCCGGCGAATGGTTGCTCACCCACGGCATCGTCGCCGAAGGCGTGGTGCCCGGCCGCATGGCGCCGAACACGGCCACGGCCTTCCTGCTGGGCATCCTGGGCGTCGTCCTGGCGCCCACGGGCGGGCAGCGCAGCCCGGTGCGCTGGTCGGCCACCTGGGCCTGTGGCTTCGTGGTGACGGTGATCGCGCTGATCGTGCTCACCGGCTATGTCTTCGGGATCCCGGTGCTGCGCGGCTGGGGCTCGCACACGCCGATGGCGATGATGACCGGCGTGTCCATGGCGCTGATCGGGCTGGGGCTGGGTTTCGGCGGCTCGGAGGTGCAGCGCACGCTCCGGCAGCGCGCGGCCTGGATGCCGGTGGTGGTGGCGCTGGGCGCGACCGCCGCGTCGGTGCTGATGTGGTACGCGATCGACCGCGACCAGGCCGAGCGCGCGCAGGCGGAGCTTCGGCAGCAGGCGCAACTGGTGCGCCAGTACATCGAGACCGACGTGCGCATCCGCAACGACGCGTTGCGGCGCATGGCCGAACGCATGTCCGGCGCCAGCGATGAAACCGAGCGGCAGGACCTGTTCCGGCTTGATTCGGCCATCTACCTGCGCGACTTCCCGAGCTTCGCCTCGGTGCTGTGGGTGGACGACGACACCCGCGTGAAAGGCAGCTTGCAGCGCGAAGGTTTCGCCGCCGACGTGCTCGGCATCCGCCTCGACTTCGAACAGATCCGCACCGAGGCGTTCGAGCGGGCACGGCGCAGCGGCCAGCCCGAGCAGTCGCGGCCCATCGTGCTGCTCAACGGCCGGCCCGGCGAACTGGTGGTGGCGCCGCTGGTGGGCGCGGAAGGCTCCGCCGGCTTCGTGGTCGCCGCGGTCATGCACGACGACCTCTACCCCCGGGTGCTGGAACCGCTGGCGGAAACCAACCCGCTGCGCGTGCGGCACGGCGGCACGCTGCTTTACCAGCGCGGCGAGCCCGGCATCGCGCCGCCGCTGGTCCTGACCCTGCAGGGTCCCGACGACCAGCTGGTGCTGGAAATCTGGCCAGACGGCGAGGGCGAGGGCGCACCGTTGGCGAACCTGCTGCTGTTCACCGGCCTGCTCGGCGGCGGCCTGCTGGCGCTGGCGCTGAGGCTGGCCGGGCTGGCGCGCGAACGCGCCGAGGAAGCCGAACGCAAGGGCGCCGAGCTGGCCTGCCAGATGGCCGAGGCCGAACGCGCGCGCCTCGCGCTGGGCGAGGTCGAGCAGGAACTGTCCTCGGTCTTCGGCAGCATCAGCGACGCGTTCTACACGCTCGACCGCGACTGGCGCTTCGTGTTCGTGAACCCGCGCGCGGAACAGCTGATGCAGCGGCCGCGCGAGGCCCTGGTCGGCACCCGGGTGTGGGACGCCTTCCCCGAAGCACGCGGCACGGTGGTCGAGCAGGAGTTCCGCGACGCGGTGACCAACAACCGGGCCCGCGAGTTCGAGGTGCACTTCCCGCCGCTGTCGGCCTGGTTCTATGCCCGCGTGTTCCCGCACCCGCACGGCCTGGCGGTGTATTTCCAGGACATCAGCGAACGCAAGCGCGCCGAGGCGGGCATGCTGAAGGCCCGCGCCGCGTCGGAGCGCGCCCAGCAGATCGCCCAGCTCGGTAGCTGGGAATACGACCTCGGGACCGGCGAGCTGAGCTGGTCGCCGGAAGTGCTGCGCATCTTCGGCCTGCAGCGCGGGCACGCGCGCCACACCCTGCCGGCCATGCTGCAGCTGGTGCACTTCGAGGACCGCGGCCGCCTGCAGGACGCGCAGCGGCGCCTGCACGCCGGCGAGGCCGACCTGGACATCGAATACCGCATCGTCCGGCCCGACGGCGAAACCCGCTACGTGCGCGAACTGGGAACCCTGGTGCGCGACGAGGCCGGCAAGCCGGTGGCCGCCTCGGGCGCCATCCAGGACGTCACCCAGCGGCACCAGTCCGAGGACGCGCTGCGCGAACTGTCGCGCCGGCTCGAACAATCGCTGGTGATGAACCGGCTGGTGCTGGAGAACTCGCTCGACGTCATCTGCGTCATCGACGCCAACGGCCGCTTCACCCAGGTCAGCAGCGCCTGCCAGGCGCTCTGGGGCTTCACGCCGGGCGAACTGGTGGGCCGCGCCTACTTCGACCTGGCCCACCCCGACGACCGCGCCAACACCCTGCGCGAAGGCGCCGCCGTGCTGGCCGGCCGGCCCACGGTGGACTTCCGCAACCGCGTGCTGCGCAAGGACGGCAGCGTGGTGTCCATGCAGTGGTCGGCGGTGTGGTCGCCGCGCGAGCGCCTGATGTTCGCGGTGGCGCGCGACGTGACCGAGGCCGAGCGCCAGGCCAACGCGCTGCGCGAGGCCAAGGAGAGCCTGCAGCGCGCCCAGCAGGTGGCCCGCATGGGCGCCTGGGAGCTCGACATCGCCACCAACGCGCTGCGCTGGTCCGACGAGGTCTACGGCATCTTCCACGTCCGGCCGGGTCAGTTCGCCGGCACCCTCGAGGCTTTCGCCGAGCGCGTGCACCCGGAGGATATGGCGCGCCTGCAGGCGGCGCAGCAGCGCATGCTCGAAGGTGGGCCCGACCTCGACGTGGAACACCGCATCGTGCTTCCGGACGGCAGCGTCGGCCATGTACACGAACGCGCGCGCGTGCTGCGGGGCGAGGACGGCCGGCCCTGGCTCATCTCGGGCAGCGTGCAGGACATCACCGAGCGCAAGCGGGCGCGGCAGCTGGAAGCCGGCCAGCGCAGCATCCTGGCCAGCATCGCCGCGCGCCGGCCGCTCACCGACAGCCTGCTGGCCACCACCCGCGTCTGCGAGGAGCAGTTCGCCGGCGCGCTCTGTTCGATCCTGCTGCTCGACGAAAGCGGCCAGCACGTGCTCCAGGGCGCGGCGCCGAGCCTGCCGGCGGCCTACAACGCCGCGGTGCATGGCCTGGCGATAGGCCCCAAGGCGGGCTCCTGCGGTACCGCGGCCTGGCGCCGCGAGCGGGTCGTGGTCGCCGACATCGAAACCGACCCGCTCTGGGAGGACTACCGCGACCTGGCCCGCGAACACGGCCTGCGCGCCTGCTGGTCGACGCCGGTGAAATCCTCCTCGGGCAAGGTGCTGGCCACCTTCGCCACCTATTACCGCGAGCCGCGGGAGCCGGCGCCGGCCGAACTCGCCACCATCGACGGCCTGGCTTCGCTGGTGGCGGTGGCGATCGAACACGCCGAGGCCTACCGCGCCCTGGAACTGGGCGAGCAGCGGTTCCGGTCGCTGTTCGACGAGCATCCGGACGCGGTGTATTCGCTCGACCTCGAGGGCCGCTACACCTCGGTCAACGACAGCTTCGCGCACCTCGCGGGGGTCGAGCCGGCGCAGGTGCTGGGGCAGCTGTTCGACGAACGAACGGCGCCCGAGCAGCGCGAGGTGGTGCGCGCGCACTTCGAGGCGGCATGCCGCGGCGAGGCCTGCAGCTACGAGATGACCGGCCTGGCCGTGGACGGCGCGCGCGTGGAGCTTCGCGTCACCAACCTGCCGATCGTGGTCGAGGGCCGCGTCACCGGCGTGTTCGGCATCGCCCAGGACATCAGCCTGCTGCACAAGCACCAGCGCGAGCTGTCGGGCGCGCTCGACGCCGCCGACCAGCTGAGCCGCCAGCTGCAGCGCCTGAGCGAGGCGTCCATCGCCATCAACCGCGACCTGGGCGAGGCGACGCTCTACCAGCAACTCGTGGACAAGGTGCGCGAGATCATCGGTGCGCACCAGGCGGTGGTGAGCGTGGAGCCGGACGACGGCAGCCCGCAGCAACTCAACGCCGTCTCGCTGTCGGACAAATACGCGGCCTGGCGCGACTACGACGCACCGATCGACGGTACGGGGATCTATGCGCTCGTCGGCCAGCAGCAGCGGCCCCTGCGCATGACCCAGGCCGAGCTCGAGTCGCACCCGCGCTGGCAGTCCTTCGGCGCCGAGGCTTCCCGGCATCCGCCGATGCGCGGCTGGCTGGCGGTGCCGCTGGTCGGCAGCGACGGCAAGACGCTGGGCATCCTGCAGCTGAGCGACAAGTACAAGGGCGAGTTCAGCGCCGACGACGAACAGGTGGCGATGCAGTTCGCGCAGATGGCGGTGATCGCCATCGAACGCGCCCGCCTGCTGACCCGGCTGGGCGTGCGCGACCGCTTCTTCGAGATGTCCCTGGAGGTGTTCGTGGTGTTCGACCCGGCGAACCAGCGCTTCGTCCAGGTCAACCCGATGCTCAGCGAGATCACCGGCTACAGCCGCGAGGAACTTTGCAGCCGCGAGATCCAGGCCTTCGTGCACCCCGACGACTGGCCGAAGACCGGCGACCGCGCCGCGGCCCTGGCCGGGCGCAAGGAAGTGCCCACCGCCTTCGTCAACCGCTACGTGCGCCGCGACGGCACGGTGCGCTGGATGGAGTGGATGTCGTCGCCGGACCGCGACGGCCTGGTGTACGCCGTGGGCCGCGACATCACCGAACGCCTGCGCGCCGAGGCGGCGCTGCGCCAGACCCTGGCCGACCTCAACAACCGCAACCGGGAGCTGCAGGACTTCGCCTTCATCGCCTCGCACGACCTGCAGGAGCCGCTGCGCAAGATCCGCGCCTTCGCCGACCGGCTGCAGCAGCGCCATGCCGAGGGCCTGGCCGCCGAGGCCCGCGACTACCTCGACCGGACCAGCCAGGCCGCCGCGCGCATGCAGGTGCTGATCGACGACCTGCTGGCCTATTCGCGGGTGGCGGCGCGCGGCAAGCCCTTCAAGCCGGTGGACCTGGGCCAGGTGCTGGCCGGCGTGCTCGACGACCTCGAGGCCACGCTGGAAGCCAGCGGCGGCCGCGTGGTGGCCGGTCCGCTGCCCACCCTGGAGGGCGACCCGACCCAGCTGCGCCAGGTGTTCCAGAACCTGCTGTCGAACGCGCTCAAGTTCCGGTCGCCGGACCGGGCCCCGGTGGTCACCATCAGCGCCGAGCCTTCACCGGCCGAGGACGGTCCGGGCTGGATCCTGCGTTTCCAAGACAATGGCATCGGTTTCGAACCGCGCCATGCCGAAAAGGTCTTCGGTCCGTTCCAGCGCCTGCATGCGCGCCAGGAATACGCCGGCACCGGCATCGGCCTGGCGATCGTGCGCCGGATCATCGAAAGGCACCGCGGCGAGATCCACGCCGAGGGGCGGCCGGGCGAGGGGGCCACTTTCGTGATCAGGCTCCCGCAAACGCAGCCGGCCGATCCGACGCTTCTGGCGGGACCGATGGCGGAGTCGTAAAGTCGGGCGAGGGCAGCCCGGGGATTGAGGGGACGTACGTGGCGATGAGCGCAGCGCGGCAACCGATCACGATCCTGATGGCCGACGACGACCCGGACGACCGCCTGATGACCCAGGAGGCCTTCACGGAGTGCCGGCTGGGCAACCCGCTCAAGTTCGTCGCCGACGGCGAGGAGCTGATGGACTACCTGCAGCACCGCGGCGACTTCGCCGACGAGCAGGCCGCCCCGCGCCCCGGCCTGATCCTGCTGGACCTGAACATGCCCCGGAAGGACGGCCGCGAGGCCCTGCGCGAGATCAAGGCCGACCCGGCCCTGCGCGGCATCCCGGTGGTGATCCTGACCACGTCCAAGGCCGAGGAGGACGTGGTGCGCAGCTACCGCGACGGGGTCAACTCCTTCATCACCAAGCCGGTCACGTTCACGGCCCTCATCGAGGTGGTGCAGACCCTGGGCAAGTACTGGCTGCAGGTGGTGGACCTGCCGGGCGCGCAAGAGGGCAAGACGCGTTGAAGGAGAATCCGCTCCGGATCCTGGTCGTCGACGACGACGAAGAGGATTTCCTGATCCTGCGCGACCTGCTGGCCGACTTCCCGCAGGGCCGCTTCCAGCTCGATTGGGTCGGGACGCTGGAGGAGGGCATCGCCGGCCTGCGCCGCAACGAGCACGACGTGTTCCTGGTGGACTACCACCTCGGGCCCGACAACGGCATGGACCTGGTGCGGCTGGCCGTGGCGGAGAAAAGCGCGCACCGGCCGGTGATCATGCTCACCGGCCAGGGCAACCCCGAGGTCGACCGCGAGGCGCTGGCGGCCGGCGCCTCCGACTACCTGGTCAAGGGCAGCATCGACGCCGAGAAGCTGGCGCGTTCGCTGCGTTACGCCGCCGAGCGCGCGCGCCAGATCGCCCAGATCGAGGACGGCAAGCGCCGCTACCGGCTGCTGTTCGAGCTAAACCCCTTCCCGACCTGGGTGTTCGACGTCGCCACCCTGCGTTTCGTGGCGGTGAACGACGCGATGGTGGCCAACTATGGCTACACCCGCGAGGAACTGCTGCGGATGACGATCACCGACATCCGCGAGCCCGAGGAAGCCGCCCGCCTGCGCGAATTCCTGGCCCGCTGGGACGACAACTCCGGCAATGCCGGCGTCTGGCGCCACCGGCGCAAGGACGGCAGCCTGCTCTGGGCCGACATCACGACCCATTCGATCGAACTCGACGGCAAGCGCTGCCGCATGGTGATCGCGCACGACATCACCCGCCAGCGCGCCGCGCAGGAGCGGTTGCTGCTGCTGCAGCGCGCGGTCGAATCGAGCATGAACGGGATCGTCATCGCCGACGCCCAGGCGCCGGACATGCCGATCATCTACGTCAACCCGTCCTTCGAGCGCATGACCGGCTACACGGCCGAACAGGCGCTGGGCCGGAACTGCCGCTTCCTGCAGGGCGAGGAACGCAACCAGCCGGAGCTCGAGAACCTGCGCCGCGCGCTGCGCGATGCCAGCGACTGCAACGTCATGCTGCGCAACTTCCGCAGCGACGGCGAGCTGTTCTGGAACCACCTGTTCATCTCGCCCGTGCGCGACGAGGCCGGCAAGCTCACGCATTTCGTCGGCATCCAGAACGACCTCACGGAACGTCGCCAGGTCGAGGCCGAGCTGGCCTACGCCGCAAACCACGACCCGGTCACGGGCCTGCCGCGCTTCCCCATCCTGGAGGCCGCGCTGGGCGACTTGCTGGACGACGAGGCGGCCGAGGTCTCGCTGCTGTTCATCGATCTCGACCACTTCCACGCCATCAACGAATCCATGGGCCACGTGATCGGCGACGAGGCCCTGCGCATCATCGCCGGCCGCATGAGCGACGTGCTGGGCGGCCCCGGCTACCTGGCGCGCTTCGCCGGCGACGAGTTCGTGGCGGTGGTGCCGCATGGCACGCACGAACAGGTGCTGGGGACGGCCGGGGCCCTGCGCGCCACCATCGCGCAGCCGATCGGGGGCGACGGCTACAAGCTGTTCCTCACCGCCAGCGTCGGCATCGCCCGTTCGCCCGAACACGGCACCTCGGGCATGGACCTGCTGCGCCGCGCCGAGGCCGCCATGACGCGGGCCAAGGGCCAGGGCCGCGACGGCGTCTGCGAATTCTCGGCCGCGCAGATGCAGGAGCTCGAGGACCGCCTGGTGCTCGGTTCGCGGCTGCGCGAAGCCATCACCCGCAACGAACTCGAGCTGAACTACCAGCCCCAGCTCGACGCCGCCGACCACCGCGTCACCGGCTTCGAAGCCCTGGTGCGCTGGAACAGCCCGGAGCTCGGCCGGGTGCCGCCCGGCCGCTTCATCCCCATCGCGGAGGCCCTGGGCCTGATGCCGGAAGTGGGCATGTGGGTGCTCGACGAA
Organism: Arenimonas malthae CC-JY-1; assembly: GCF_000747075.1. GTDB lineage: Bacteria > Pseudomonadota > Gammaproteobacteria > Xanthomonadales > Xanthomonadaceae > Arenimonas > Arenimonas malthae. Next base: position 5,426 of record NZ_AVCH01000196.1, on the reverse strand, counting down.
GCTTGCCGGCAGCTGCGCGCCTGGCTGGACCAGGGCTTCGGCGGATTCACCGTGGCGGTGAATTTCTCGGCCCAACAGCTGCAGCGACCGGACATCGCCGGCCTGGTGGCCGCGGCGTTGTCGCGGCACGGCGTGCCGGGCCACATGCTCGAGATCGAGCTCACCGAAAGTTCGCTGATGGAGAACGTCGAGCGCGTGCAGGTTCGCCTGGCCGAGCTCAAGGCCTTGGGCGTGTCGCTGTCGCTGGACGACTTCGGCACCGGTTATTCGAGCCTGGCCTACCTCAAGCAGTTCTCGCTCGACAAGCTCAAGATCGACCGCAGCTTCGTCAAGGACCTGCCCGAGAACAGCGCCGACTCGGCCATCGCCCGCACCATCGTCGCGGTCGGCCACGAGCTGAAGATGGTGGTGGCGGCCGAGGGCGTGGAGACCGGGGAGCAGGCGGTGTTCCTGCGCCAGATCGGCTGCGACGAGCTGCAGGGCTACCATTTCGGGCGCCCGGCCGCGGCGGCCGACGTGGCCGGCATGCTGCCCCGCGCCTGAGCCGCGGTTGGCGGCGCACGGCCGCCCGGCTTATCCTGCGGCTCCCCCGGAAAACCACGGAGCCCGCCGCCCCATGAGCCTGTCGCGAACGCTCGCGCTGATCGGCGCACCCACCGACATCGGTGCCGGCCACCGCGGCGCCTCCATGGGCCCCGAGGCCCTGCGCGTCGCCGGCCTGGCCGAGGCGCTGCGCGAACGCGGCCTGGAGGTGCTGGACGTGGGCAACCTGGTCGGCCCGGTGAATCCCTGGCTGCCGCCCACCGACGGCTACCGCCACCTCGACGAAGTGGTGGCCTGGAACCGCGCCGTGATGGACGCCGTGCACGCCCAGCTCGGCCTGGGCCGGCTGCCGGTGCTGCTGGGCGGCGACCATTGCCTGGGCGTGGGCAGCATCACCGCCGTGGCGCGCCACTGCCGCGACACCGGCAAGAAGCTGCGCATCCTGTGGCTCGACGCGCACGCCGACTTCAACACCAGCTCGGTCACGCCCTCGGGCAACGTGCACGGCATGCCCGTGGCCTGCCTGTGTGGCCTGGGCCCGCGGGCGCTCACCCACCTCGGCGGCCAGGCCCCGGCGATCGACCCGTCCGAGATCCGCCAGGTCGGCATCCGTTCGGTGGACCAGGGCGAGAAGCGGCTGGTGAAGGAATACGGCCTCGACATCTACGACATGCGCTACATCGACGAGATCGGCATGAAGCGCGCGATGGAAGAGGCGCTCGAGGGCGTGGACGAACACACGCACCTGCACGTGAGCTTCGACGTGGACTTCCTGGACCCGGCCATCGCGCCGGGCGTGGGCACCACCGTGCCGGGCGGCCCGAACTACCGCGAGGCGCAGCTGGTGATGGAGATGATCGCCGACACCGGCCGGCTCGGCTCGCTCGACATCGTCGAACTCAACCCGGCGTTCGACGAGCACAACCGCACCGGGAAGCTGGCCGTGGACCTGGTGGAAAGCCTGTTCGGCAAGTCCACCCTGATGCGCGATTGAGCGCCCGCCGGGGCCCGGCTTGACCCGGCCGGGGCCTGGGATAGACTCGTCGCAAACCCCTCCCGGAGCTGCCGAAATGACCCGTTCCCGCCTCGTCCTGCTGGCCTTGCTGGCCGCCTTCGCCCTGTCGGGCTGCAACACCATCGCCGGCATCGGCAAGGACGTGAAGAAGGCCGGCGAAGTGGTCTCCGACACCGCCGAGGACTGCAAGGGCGGCTGCGACGACTGATCCGCGTCGCCCCGCGTTGGTATCGGCAGGCCGGGCAGCGATGCCCGGCCTGCGTCGTTTGTGGCTCAGGGATCGGGCGTGAAGCCGATCGGGAAGGCCTCCGGCGCGTCCCAGCGCGGCGGGAGCACGCCGCGGGCCACCAGCGCCTCGGTGGCGTCGTACCACAGCGACATCACCTGCGTCGGCTGGTCGCTTTCACGCTCGAAGCGGGTGCGGCGCGCGTCGCTGCGCACGCGCTCGCCGTGGCCGGTGCCCAACTGCTGGCGCGCGACCGGCGCCGCGGGGCCGCTCGATTCCATCGCCGGCGCCGCGGCATCGGCGCTGGCCTGCGGTTTCGCCCGGGCCTCCATGCGCGAGCCGTAGAGCGTGATCTCCTCCAACTCCTTTTCCCGGAAGGCCGCCACGCCGATCACGCCGACGTTGCGCGGCCGCCCGGTGCGCGCGGCGTAGCTGTCGCCCAGCGCGGTGAAATGGAAGGCGGCGACGCTGGACAGGTCCTTGCGCCAGCCGCGCACTTCCAGCCGCTGCCAGGGTTCGAGCACGTAGCCCGCCTGCCCGGTGCCGGCGGTCTGGCCGGTGATGGCGTTCACGCCGTCGACCGAGAGCACGGCCAGGACCCGGCGCGGGGTCAGGTTCTGCAGCACCACGGCGTAGCGGTGGCCGGGCCGGCCTTCGATGTACTGGCGGCCCTGGTGCGGGTGGCGGACCAGGAACTGGTTGTCCTCCAGGTCGAGCACGTGCAGGTCCACCAGCATTTCGGCGCGGGCGCAGCCCGGCAGCGCGAGCAGGGCGAGGATCAGGGCGAAAAGGCGTTTCATGGCGGTCTCCGGGGTGGGTGTACGGGAAACAACGTTCCCCTTCCCGGCGCGGGGTTGGCCGGCCAAGGCGGTAAACTTGCGGGGTTTCCCCTGGCGAACCCCTTCATGTCCGCAACCCGCGTCCTGACCGGCATCACCACTTCCGGCACCCCCCACCTGGGCAACTACGCCGGCGCCATCCGCCCCGCCGTGGCCGCCAGCCGGCGCCCCGGGGTGGAGAGCTTCTATTTCCTGGCCGACTACCACGCGCTGATCAAGACCGCCGACCCGGCGCGCGTGCAGCGCTCGACGCTCGAGATCGCCGCCAGCTGGCTGGCCTGCGGCCTGGACCCGGACAAGGTGTGGTTCTACCGCCAGTCCGACATCCCCGAGATCCCGGAACTCACCTGGCTGCTCACCTGCGTGGCGGGCAAGGGCATCCTCAACCGCGCGCATGCCTACAAGGCCGCGGTGGACAGGAACCGCGAGCTGGGCGAGGACGACGATGCCGGCGTCACCGCGGGCCTGTTCATGTACCCGGTGCTGATGGCCGCCGACATCCTGATGTTCAAGGCGCACTCGGTGCCGGTGGGCCGCGACCAGATCCAGCACATCGAGATGGCGCGCGATTTCGGCGCGCGCTTCAACCACCTCTACGGCGAGCATTTCGTGCTGCCGGAAGCGGCCATCGAGGAGAACGTGGCCACGCTGCCCGGCCTCGACGGCCGCAAGATGAGCAAGAGCTACGACAACACCATCCCGCTGTTCGCGCCGCGCGACGAGCTGCGCAAACTGGTGTTCTCGATCCTCACCGACTCGCGCATGCCTGGCGAACCGAAGTCCACCGAGGGCTCGGCGCTGTTCCAGCTCTACCAGGCCTTCGCCACGCCGGCGCAGGCCAGCGAGTTCGCCGCGGCCTTCGCCGCCGGCATCGGCTGGGGCGAGGCCAAGCAGGCGCTGTTCGAGCTGCTCGACGCCGAACTGGCGCCGCTGCGCGAGAAATACGAGGCGCTGATGGCCCGCCCGGACCACATCGAGGCCGTGCTGCGCGCCGGCGCCGAGAAGGCGCGCGCCATCGCCACCCCGCTGATGCTGGAACTGCGCCGCGCCGTGGGCCTGCGCGACCTGCGCGAGCAGGCCGGCGGCAAGAAGGCGGCCAAGGCCAAGGCCGCGCTGCCGGTGTTCAAGCAGTACCGCGAGAAGGACGGGCGCTTCCACTTCAAGCTGGTGGATGCGTATGGGCGCGAGCTGCTGGCCAGCGAAGGGTTTGCGTCGCCGCGCGAGGCGGGCGAGCTCATCTCAGAGCTCAAGCGGTCCGGGCCGGAGGCTTTCCAAGCACGAATGCAGCATCTGACGCTCGCCGAGGGCATTGCGCCGGACGACGTCGTCGCGGCCCTGGCCGCGTTCGCGGAGGAGGGCGCCTGATGGCCGACGTCGCCGACCTCGCGCTGATCCTGTTCCTGCCCTGGTTCTTCATCCTGGGCGCGCTGTACTGGTTCTATCCGCGCACCCTTGAGAAGACGCCGGCGCGCCGACGTTTCGACGTCGGCATGCTGGCGGCCGCCTTCGTCGCGGCCTTCATCGCCGGCCGCTGGGGTTACGCCTTCGCCGACACCAGCATCGAGGCCGGCCCGATCTGGCGCCAGGTGCTGGCCAGCCTGCTGGCCTACAAGGCCTTCCTGCTGGTGGTGGCGGTGGCCTGGGCCTGGCGCGGCATGCGCTTCCGCCGGCTTGCCTGAGGGCCCGCCCCGGGGCGGAGCCTCAGGGGTGGAGGGTGGCGTTCGCGGCCGTCAGCGGCTCGCGGGCGCGCACCACGCAGAAGCGGTGCCCGGTGGGCGCCTGCAGCACGATCCAGCGGCCCTGGTGCGGGCGCGCCACTTCGCTGGCGCCCAGCGCCACCAGGCGCGCGGCCTCGGCTTCGATGTCGTCGCTTTCGATGTCCAGGTGCACGCGCGAGGGGTGCTGCACCTTCTGCACTTCGATGTGCAGGCCCACCGAACTGCCATCCAGCCGGGCGTACTTGTCCAGGCCGTCCTCGTCCGGGTCGAGCACCGGCAGGCCCAGGGCCTGGCTCCAGAAGCCGGCCGCCGCGCCCAGCGAGCCGCCCTCGCAGTCGATGATGAAGCCCGCCAGGCGGCTGTGGTGCGGCATCAGCGCGCGCGCTGCAGGTCGTCGAGCAGGGCGCGCAGGAAACGCGCGGCCTCGCCGCCGGTGGCGGCGCGGTGGTCGAAGGTGAGCGAGATGGGCATGATCCGGTGCGTTTCCAGCCCGCCCAGCACCGGCACCACCGCGTGGTGCAGGCGGCCGGCGCCGACGATGGCCACGCAGGGCGGCACCACCACGGGCGTGGCGTACTTGCCGGCGAAGACGCCGAAGTTCGAGAGCATGATGGTGTAGTCGCGCAGCTCCTCCGGCGGCAGCGTGCGGTTCTTCACGCCGTCGCGGGCGCGGTTGAGCGCGGCGCGCACCTGCACCGCGTCCATCCGCTCGACGTTGCGCAGGTTGGCCACGAACAGGCCCTCGGCCGAATCGATGGCCACGCCCACGTCCACGCGGGCGTGGCGGCGCAGCGTGCCTTCCTTGGCGTTGAGCCAGGCGTTCATGGCCGGCTCGGCGGCCGAGGCCACGGCCAGGGCGCGGATCATGCGCGCCATGATGTCCTCGCCCGGGGACCAGGCGTGGATGTCGGCGTCGTCCATCAGGGTGGTGGGCACGACTTCGGCGTGCGCGGCCGACATTGAACGCACCATGTTCCGGCGCACGCCGCGGATGGGTTCGTCGACGTCGTAGTTGGCCGGCGCGCGCGGCGCGGCCGGTGCGGAGGTGGCCGGACGGGCGGCGGGCGGGGGCGCGGGACGCGCGG
>NZ_AVCH01000195.1 GCF_000747075.1 Arenimonas malthae CC-JY-1 | reverse complement strand
CGCCAGCACCACCCGCGGCACGCCGGCGGCGATGCGGCCCTGGCGATAGGCCGGGTTGAGCCGTCGCAGCGTGGCGCCGTCGGTGCCCAGCGACAGCGCGGCCTGGTCGAGGCTGCTGGCGCCGGCGGGCAGTTCGAAGCGGGCCAGCGGCACGAAGCTGGCCTCGCGCGGCAGCACCAGGCCGTGGCGCTCCGGGCGCGCCAGCAGGCAGGCCAGCGCGTGCAGCTTGGCGACGTAGTCGTAGGTGGTGCGCGAGAGCCCGCGCGGCAGGTGGCTTTCGCCGGACACGCGGCGGTCGCCGCTGGCCTTGAAGGCGCGCAGGATGCGGTATTCGCCGGCGTTGTAGGCCATGGCCATCGCGCGCCACTCGCCGTCGAAGTGGTCCGCCAGCATGTCCAGGTGGTCGAGCGCGGCCTCGGTGGCTTCCACCGGGGAAAGCCGGCCGTCGTAGCCGGGCTGGATGCGTATGCCATGCCCGCGCGCGGTGCTGGCGATCATCTGCCACATGCCCGCCGGCCCGCCGGGGCCGATGGCCTCGGGGCGGTACCAGCTTTCGACGATGGGGATCAGCGCGAACTCCGCCGGCAGCTCGCGGCGCTCGAGTTCGGCCGCGACGTAGGCCATCAGCGGCAGCACCTTCTCCATGTTGCGGGCGAAACCGGCCGGGTAGCCGGCATAACGCCGGCGCCAGGCCTGGTTGTGCTGTCCCTTGACGCAGACCGGCGCGGAAAAGCGCGAGGCGAGGTGGTCGAAGACCTCGGCGCCGGTGTCCATCGGGTCGGGCGCCACCGGCTTTTCGGGCGCCGGCGGGGCTTCCGGCGCCGTGGCGGCCGGGCCGTCCAGCGGTGCCACCTTCACCACGGCCACCGGTTCCGGCGGTTCGACGGCGTCCGGCTTCACCGGGACCTGGCAACCCGCCAGCAGCAGCGCCGCCAGTGCGGGAAGGGCGAGGCGGCGGCTCATCCGGCGAACCCGTCCTTCCAGGCGCGCAGTTCGGCGAAGGCCTCGACGCGGTCGCGCGGGGCGTGGCCCAGGCGCGCCGACAGCGTGGCGCGCACGCCCGGTTCGTCGATGCGCAGGAAGGGATTGCAGGCGCGTTCGCTGGCCAGCGTGGACGGGAGGCTGGGTTCGCCACGGGCGCGGCGCGCCTGCACGTCGGCAAGGCGTGCCTCGAGTGCCGGATTGCCGGGCTCGGCCACGCGCGCGAAGCGGCCGTTGGCCGCGGTGTATTCATGGGTGCAGCAGACCTGCGTGTCGCCGGGCAGGGCGGCCAGGCGGTCGAGCGAAGCCAGCATCTGCGCCGGCGTGCCCTCGAACAGGCGCCCGCAGCCCAGGCTGAACAGGGTGTCGCCGCAGAACAGGTGGCCGGCGCCGTGGAAGGCGAGGTGGCTGCGCGTGTGGCCTGGCACGGCCATCACGTCGAAGGCCACGCCCAGCCCGGGCACCGCCACGCGGTCGCCGTCGCCGACGCGGGTGGCGACGGCCGGGATGCGCGGGTCGTCGGGCCCGTAGCAGGGCACCGGGTATTCGGAAAGCAGCGCATCCACGCCGCCGACGTGGTCGGCATGGTGGTGGGTGACCAGCACCGCCACCGGCCGCAGCCCCTGCCGCGCGGCCGCGAGCACCGGCGCCGCGTCGCCCGGGTCCACCACCACGGCTGCACCATCGGCACCGGCCAGCAGCCAGATGTAGTTGTCCTGGAACGCTGGCAGGGCATGCAGGGACGGCAAACGGGGTGACCTGGAAGGCGCGGATGACGCAGAATCCCGACCATGCCCCCGGCCCACGCCCGACGTCAACCCGACCACCCCGCCGAAGCCTGGTTCCGCCGTGACACCACGCTGCGGCTGGTGCAGGAAGTGCAGCGGCAGGCCATCCCGGAGCTGACCCGGGTGTTCGGCCACACCGGCCTCTACCTGCGCCCCTGCCCGGAGCTGCCCGAGGCGCTGTCGGGCAACATGCTGGCCGACGTGCTGAGCCTGCGGCGCGAGGACGGCGGATTCGGCGGCAGCCTGGCCTGCGCGGACGCGGCGCTGCCGCTGGCCAGCGGCAGCCTGTCGCTGGTGTACGCGCTGTTCGTGCTGGAGACCTCGCCTGAACCCGGCCGACTGCTGGCCGAGATCGCCCGGGTGCTCAAGCCCGAAGGCGTGGCCATGCTGGTGAGCTTCAACCCCTGGTCTCCGGCGCGGCTGCGCTGGGCGTTCAAGGGCTTGGGCACGGTCGATCCGGCCTGGGTGCAGCAGCAGGTGCGCGGCCTGGGCCTGGACGTCCAGCGCCAGCGTTACCTCGGGCCGGTGTGGTCCGCCGATGGCGGCGTCGACCTGCGGGTGCGCCGCGGTGCCGGCATCGGCACCGGCCTGCGCGCCGCCAGCCTGGTCGTGGCACGCCGCCGCGACCCGGGGGTCACGCCGCTGCGCGCTGGTGCGCCGGCCCTGGCCCTGCGCCCGGGGATGAGCGCCGGATGAGGTCCGACGAAGGAATGAAGAACGTGGAAATCCATACCGACGGCGCCTGCCTCGGCAACCCGGGCCCCGGCGGCTGGGCCGCGCTGCTGCGCCACAACGGCCGCGAGCGCGAGCTGGCCGGCGGCGAGGCGCAGACCACCAACAACCGCATGGAGCTGCTGGCCGCCATCATGGCGCTCGAGGCGCTGAAGGCGCCCTGCGAGGTCGTGCTGTCCACCGACTCGCAGTACGTGCAGAAGGGCATCGGCGAGTGGTTGCCGAACTGGATCCGCCGCGGCTGGAAGACCGCCGGCGGCGACCCCGTCAAGAACCAGGACCTGTGGCAGCGCCTGCATGCCGCCGCCAGGCCGCACAAGGTGCAGTGGAAGTGGGTGAAGGGCCACGCCGGCCACGTCGAGAACGAGCGCGTGGACAAGCTGGCCCGCGCCGAAGCCGAGAAATTCAGGAGTTGAACGCCCGCATGCGCCAGATCGTCCTCGATACCGAAACCACCGGCCTGTCCTGGGAGAAGGGCAACCGCGTGGTGGAGCTCGGCTGCATCGAGCTCATCGAGCGCCGCCCGAGCGGCCGGCATTTCCACCGCTACTTCAACCCCGGCCGCGAGATGGAGGCCGGTGCCCAGGAAGTGACCGGCCTGACGCTGGAATTCCTGCAGGACAAGCCGCGCTTCGAGACGGCGGTGGAGGAATTCCTGGACTTCATCCGCGGCGCCGAGCTGATCATCCACAACGCCAGCTTCGACGTCGGGTTCCTCGACTACGAACTGTCGCTGGCCGGCGCCCATTTCGGCCGCATCACCGACCACGCCAGCGTGCTCGACACGCTGGCGATGGCGCGCGAACGCTACCCCGGCCAGCGCAACTCGCTCGACGCACTGTGCCGCCGCCTGGGCGTGGACAACGGCCACCGCAAGCTGCATGGCGCGCTGCTCGACGCCGAGCTGCTGGCCGAGGTCTACCTGGGCATGACCTCGGGCCAGGGCGACCTGGGCCTGCTGGCCGCGGGCGAGCCGGAATCGGCGAAGGGCCGCGCCGGCCCCGACCTGGCCGCCGTGGCCGCCGTCGCCCGGGTGGTGCTGCGCGCCGACGCCGACGAACTGGCCGCCCACGAGGCGCGCCTGCGCAAGATCGCCGGCAAGGCCGGCAAGAGCCTGTGGCCGCTTCCGGAGCCGGCGGCCTGACCGGGCTTCGTGGATAATCGGTCCGACCCACCGCCGGCGAGGCCGCCTTGAACGCCACCGTCCTGCTCACCTCGGTCGACATCAACATCCCGGGCTACCGCATCCTTCGCCCCATCGGCGAAGGAGGCATGGCCTCGGTCTTCCTGGCGGTGCAGGAATCGCTGGACCGCGAGGTGGCGCTGAAGGTGATGTCGCCGGCGCTGGCCGCAAACCCGGAATTCGCCTCGCGCTTCCTCACCGAAGGCAAGATCACCGCTAGGCTGCAGCACCCGAACCTGGTGACGGTGCATGACATCGGCAGCCACGGCAGCGTGTATTACCTGGCCGCCGAATACATCCCCGGCGGCACGCTCAAGGAGCGCATCACCGAAGGCGGCCTCGACGTCGGCCACATCCTCGACATCGCCGGCGACATCGCCTCGGGGCTGGATTTCGCGCACCAGAAGGGCTTCGTGCACCGCGACGTGAAGCCGGGCAACGTGCTGTTCCGCAACGACGGCCGGGTGGTGCTGGCCGACTTCGGCATCGCCAAGGCCATGGACGGCAGCAACAGTTCCACCGTGGCCGGTGCCTCCATCGGCACGCCCGACTACATGAGCCCCGAGCAGGCCCGCGGCGAACCCGTGGACGGCCGCTCCGACCTCTACAGCCTGGGCACGGTGCTGTACGAAATGCTGGTGGGCACGCCGCCCTACCAGGCCGCCGACGCCTTCACCGTGGCGCTGATGCACGTCACCCACCCGGTGCCCGAGCTGCCCGAGCCGTACGCGTGGCTGCAGCCGCTCATCAACGGGCTGATGGCCAAGGACCCCGCGCAGCGCTTCAACACCGGCGCGGCTTTCGTCGAGGCGCTGAACAAGCTGGTGGCCAACGCGCCGCCGGGCGCCATCGGCCAGGCGACCAGCGCACGCAAGCCCACCGGCAACCGCCACGCCGGCGCCACCCAGCAGCGCACCCGCATCAGCGCGCGCGACGCGAAGGCGCGCCCGGCCTGGGTGCTGCCGGTGGCGGGCGTGGGCGGCGCCTTCGTGGCGGCGGTGCTGGCCTGGTGGGCGTTGTCGCCGGAAAAGCCGGCGGCGCCGGTGCAAGCCGCGGCGCCCGCCACGCAGCCTGCCGCTGCTTCGCCGGCGCCGGCCGAGGGGCCGCTGCCGGAGGGGTTCCAGCTGCCGCAGCCCGTGGGCGCGGAGGTGGACCAGGACCTCGAGGCCATGCTCAATGCGGGCGACAAGCTGCTCGAAAACGGCATCCGGCCCGGGGGCAACCTCGGCCGCGGCCTGGACCGCCCCGCGGACAACAGCGCCCTGGGCTACTACCGCAAGGTGCTTGCACTCGACCCGGAGAACGCCCGCGCGCGCGCCGGCGTCGCCGCCATCGCGGCCTTCTACCGGCGCTTCTCTTACCAGGCCTGCGACCGCGGCCGCTGGGTGCAGTGCCGCCTGCTCGTCGCGCGCGGCCTGGAAATCGCCCCGGACGACGAGTACCTGCGCCAGCTGCAGGACGCCGCGCTCAGCGGCGAGGCCGGCGGCACGCCGTCGCTGCCGCCGCCGCCCGCGGGCTGAGCCGACTCAGCGCCGCCGCAGCAGGATGACGGTGACGTTGTCCGAACCGCCGCCGTCGAGCGCGGCGGAGACCAGGTGGTCCACGCATTCCTGCGCGGAAAGGTCGCTGCGGCCGAGCAGGGCGCCGATGCTGGCGTCGTCCACTTCCTCGGTCAGGCCGTCGCTGCACAGCAGCAGCTGCTGGCCGGGCCGCAGTTCGCCCGAGAGCGTTTCCACCTTCAGGCTCTGCGGGTCGGTGACGCCCAGGGCCTGGGTGACCACGTTGCGGTGCGGGTGCACGCGCGCCTGCTCGGCGGTGATGGCGCCCTGGTCGATCAGCTCCTGCACGTAGCTGTGGTCGGCCGAGAGCTGGCGCAGCTGGCCGTTCCACAGGTACGCGCGGCTGTCGCCGACCCAGGCGAGCTCGAAGCGGTGCTCGGCGATGCGCAGCGCCACCATGGTGGTGCCCATGGGCAGGCTTTCGGCGCGCTGGCGGCTGTGCCGGATGATGTCTTCGTCGGCGCGGCGGATCGCGTCCACCAGCGAACGGCCGGCGCGCACTTCGCGCACCACGGCGTCGCGCGCCAGCGCGCTGGCCACTTCGCCGAACTCATGCCCGCCCATGCCGTCGGCGACCAGCCACAGGCCAAGCTCGGCGTCGCCGTAGTACGTGTCCTCGTTGAGCTCGCGGCGCAGGCCGACGTGGCTCAAGTGGCCGAATTCGATCATGCGCGGCGCCCTGGGTTGGCCTTCGGTCGGGGGTCGGTCATCGTCCACATCATGCGTTTGCCCGTCGCCGGCCTGCAAGCCGGCGATCAGAACTCCATCCGGAAGCCCAGGGCCAGGTTGTACTGCGAACTGCCGCTCCGGCCGACCAGCTGCTCGTAGTAGAAGAAGCCCGAGCGGCCCTTGGTGAGCACCATGGACATGCCCAGGCCGATGCGGAAGTAGTCGGTGTCCAGCGGATCGCCTTCGAGCACCATGGCGGCGCCGCTGGGGTCGTTGATGAAGCGGGCCTCGAGCGCCTGCGGGTCGTCCTGGAACTCGTGCTCCCACTCGAGCTGCAGGTGCGGCATCAGCACGCCCCATTCGGTGCTGGCGGTGTAGGTGAGCTTGCCGCCGAGCACGCTGGCCAGCGAGTCCACCGAACGCGAGCGGATGTGCAGGCCCAGGCCGCTGCCGGCGCCGGCGTCCAGCGTTTCGTCGATGGCGTCGAAATCCAGGCGCGTGAACAGCAGGCGGCCGTAGGGGCCCAGGCCCCAGGCACCGCGATTGAAGTCGCGGCCGAAGGTGAAGGCGGCCGAGAGCAGGTCGCCCTTCGAATCCGAGCGGGCTTCCTGGTCGATGGCCACGCTGCCGCCGCCGGGCTGGGGCAGGGTGTACTGGATGCGGCGCAGCATCTCGTAGTCGTTGCGGCCCCAGGTGAGCACGCCGTCGAGGTACCAGCTGTCGGGCTGGTAATAGGTGGTGTAGCCGGACACGCTCCAGCCGCTGGTTTCCAGCCCGCCGCGGCCCTGCGGCAGGTCGGTGTCCTGGCGGGTGAGGCCGAGCGAGCCGCCGAGGATCCAGCGGTCGCTCCAGCGGTAGTCGACGCCGAAGGTGAGGCCTTCGATGTCGTAGTCGTAGGCCGGGTCGACCGCGCCGCCGTCGGATTCACCCCGGCCGATGTTGCCCGCGCCGAAGAAGCCCCAGCGGCTGAAGTCGCCGCCGACTTCGGCCACGCTTTCTTCGCCGCTGAGCGCCGTGGCCAGCAGGCCCAGCGACAGCGGGCCGGCTGGCGTATTCAGCGCCAGCCCGCCGAAGCGGGTGCCGCCGGTGCCGCTGCGCAGCGCGGCGATGCGCGTCTTGAGGTTCTGGAACTGCGACTGCGCGGCGCTGAGGCCGGCGTTGGCCTGGGCCAGCGCGACGTTGGCCATCAGCTGGTCGAGCGCCTGCGCGGTGGCCGCCGGGTCCACCGCCGCGGCACGCGCGAACTCGCGGCAACGCTGCAGCAGGTCGGCCTGCCCCGGGGTGGGCGCGGCCAGCGCAGCCAGGGCCGGGCAGGCTTCGTCGAGCGCCTGGGCCGTTGCCAGGGCATCGCGCCCCAGGCCGGGCAGGCGCGCCAGCGAGCCATTGAGCGCGAACGTCACGGGTGCCCCGGCCAGCGGCGAACTGGCAGTCACCTCGATCGCGCCTGGCGCATCCGCCGTGACGGTGTTGCTGCTCGCGCCGCCCGCGCCGGTGGTGGTGGCCGCGCTGCCCAGGGTGCCCGCGCTCGTGGTCCAGCTGATCGTGGCGCCGGGCACCGGGTTGCCGGCGGCGTCGCGCAGCGCGATCTCCAGGGGTTCGGAGGCGGTGCCGGGCACCAGGGTCTGGCCGTCGCCGGACACGATCACCAGCGTGCCGGCGGCGCTCACCGTGAGGTTGAAGCTTGCCGTCGCGGCGACGGCGTCCTGGCGCGTGGCGGTGACCGTGACCGGGCCCGGGCTGGCGCCCGCGGTGACGGTGGCGCTGGCATTGCCCGCGGCGTCGGTCGGACCGCCGGCGACCAGGGTGGCGTTGCCGCTCACCGCCCAGAGGATGGTGACGCCGGCCGCCGGCGCGCCGCCGTTTTCGGCCAGCACCACCAGCGGCGCGGCGAAGGCGTTGCCCACCAGGGCCGCCTGGCCACCGCCGCTGGCCGCCGCCAGCGTGGCCGCGGTGCCGACGTCCACGTTGAAGACCACCTGCGATTCGTCGCCGTTGGCGGGGATGCCGTCCGGGTCGTGCAGGGCGGTGATGGCGCCGGGGAAACTGCCGGCGGCGGAGGCGGTGAAGCTGGCGCTGGCGTCGCCCGCGGCGTTGGTGGCGGTGGCGGCGTTCGCGGGTGCGAACGGGGCCGTCGCGGTCCACTGGATCGCGCCGCCATTGACGGGCACGCCAGCCTGCTCGAGCCGCACCGTGAAGTTGGTGGCTGCGCCCACGCTGGTCGTCGCCGGGTTCGGCGTGACCGCCACCAGCGTCGGCGGCGCCGCGGCCGCGACGTTGACGTCGAAGCTGTAGCTCACCTCGTCGCCGTTGGCCGGCACGCCGTCGGGGTCGTATTCGGCGGTGAGCGCGGCGGGGAAGGTGCCGGCCGCGCCCGGGGTGAAGGTGGCCAGTGCGTTGCCGGTGACCACGGTGGTGCTGTTGACCACGGCGGGGGAGAAGGGCGGCGTGGCGGTCCAGCGCACGGCGGCGCCGGGCACCGGCGTGGCGCCCTGCAGCAGGCGGATGCGCGCCTGCATCGGCGTGCCGACGCTGCCGTTCATCGGGTTGCCGCTGATCGGCAGCATCACGAACGGCGCCGGCACCACCGTGATGGTGAAGGTCTGCAGGCCGGGCGCGCAGAAGGTGCAGCCGCTGTTGGCGACCACGGTGTAGTTGCCCAGCACGGTGGCGCTGAAGGTGGCGTCGCTCTCGCCGCCCGCGACCGGGTTGCCGATGATCGTGCCGTCGCCGCCGGGCGGCTGCGCGGTGATCGTCCAGGTCATCGGGGTGCCGTCGGGCGCGGGCAGGCTGGCGCTGCCGTAGTCCACGGTCAGCGTCTTGGCCACGCCGGAGAACGCGGTGTCCGCCAGCGGCGTCACCGGGTTCACCGCCACCGGTTCCACCTGCACGGCGTAGTCGATCGGCGGTACCGCGGCGCAGCCTTCCAGCACGAAGGCGATCGGGCAAACCACGCTGGCGCGGATGACGTAATTGCCCACCAGCGCGAAGCCCTGGGTGAGGCTGGTGTCGCCGGCCGCGTCGGGCGTCTGGTTGCCGAGCAGGGCGCCGGTGCCGGCATTGATGTAGCGCGTCTGCAGCGCGGTGGGCGCGCCGTTGAGCAGCAGGTTCGTGCCCACGGTGGCGGGCGTGATCTGGTTCACCACCAGCGCCACCGGCGTGGTGGGCGTGAAGTCGAAGTCGTTGTTGGTGCGGAAGGTCAGCACCTGGGTGGCGCCCGCGCAGCCACCGCTGAGGCAGGTGGCGGTGACGGTGCCGGTGCCGCCCGGGTTCGGGCCGAGCGTGACGGTGACGGTGTAGGGCGTGTCGAGCGTGAGCGTCGGGTTGGCCGGCGGCACGATGGTGGCGCCGCCGGTGCTGTCGCCGGCGTTGACGACCAGGCTGACGTTGACCGTGGGCGCGCAGGCGGTCTGCGCTTCGATGGTGAAGCTGACGTTCGTGCCCGGCAGGCCAATTTCGTTGGTGGAGCCGATGGCGACGAAGTCGCAGGTCTGCGCCAGCGACTGCCCGCTCCACGCGATCCCCATCGCGCCGAGCAGCAGCAGGGATGCCAGCCTCAGCATCCGCGTCGCGAACGAATCAACCGCCCGTCGGCCCACCGCGACGTTGCTCGAAGAGTCCATCGCTTTTCCCCTGGTTTGCGGCTATAACGGCGGCTCGAGTATAGCGGCTGACGCGCCGCTGCAAGGGTCTCGGCGCGGGTCGCATTGCTTCCCTGGGAGCCATGCCGATGAACCTGCGCAACGCTTGTCCTGTTCGGTCCCGCCTTCTCGTTCTCGCTTTTGGATTCGCCACCGTGCTGGTGGTCGGCCTGCCACCCGCGCCGGCCGTCGCCGCGGTGCGCAACGCCGAAGACCTGCTGATCGTCGATTGCCTGCTGCCCGGGCAGATCCGCAAGCTCGGCCGCCAGGCCACCTACCTCAGCGCGCGCCGCCCGGTGCGCACCACCCAGGCCGACTGCGAGATCCGCGGCGGCGAATACGTTTCCTACGACCGCGCCAATTACCAGACGGCGCTGAAGGTCTGGCTCGAAGGCGCGATGTCGGGCAGCGCCGAGGCGCAGAACAACGTCGGCGAGATCTACGCCAAGGGCCTGGGCACCGCGCCCGACTACGGCATGGCCTTCCAGTGGTTCCGCAAGGCCGCCGACCAGGGGTACGGCCGCGCCAAGATCAACCTCGGCTTCCTTTACGAGCAGGGCCTCGGCGTGCCGCAGGACCAGGCGGCGGCGCTGAACCTTTATCGCGAGGCGTCGGGCATCGAGGACGAACTGATGTACGCCTCGGTGGTGCAGGTGCAGATCCGCGCCAAGGACGAACAGATCACCGGCCTGCAGGAACAGGTGCAGGCCGGCGAAGCCGAGTCCGCCGCGTTGCGCGAACAGGTGCGCAAGCTGCAGCAGGAGCTGGCGCAGCGCCGCGGCGCCCTGCAGCAGACGCAGCGCGAGCTGGCCGAAACCCAGCGCAGGCTCGCCGACGCGCGCGCCTCGGCCGACGACGACCTCACCCGCCTGCTCGAGAACCAGCTGGTCGCGCAGGAAGAAGAGATCAACGCCCAGCGCACCCAGCTGGCCGCGCTCGAGCGCCAGGCCGGCGCGGGCGGTGCGATGCTCGCCGGCGGCGCGCCGATGCTGGAAATCCTCGATCCGGTGTTCGTCGCCACCCGCGGCCGCAACACCGCCGTGTACCGGGGTGGCCCGGGCAAGCGCAAGATCGTCGGCCGCGTGAGCGCGCCGCAGCTGGTGCGCGAGATCACCATCAATGGCCAGGCCGCGCCACTCACCGCCAACGGCGGCTTCAGCGCCGAGGTCGAAGTGCCCGCCGGCGGCGCCCAGGTGCAGGTGGCGGCGGTGGACCAGCAGGGCGGTCGCGCCCAGCTCGACTTCACCCTGCTGCCGCAGGCGCCCGCGGCGTCGTCCGCGGCGGCTTCGACGGCGGCGGCGCAAGCCGGCGCCCTGCCGCGCGACGTCAAGCTCGGCCGCTTCCACGCCGTGGTGATCGGCAACAACAGCTACCGCGACGCCGGCTACCCGACGCTGCAGAGCGCCGCGAACGACGCCAACGCCGTCGCCGACCTGTTGCGCAAGCGTTACGGCTACCAGGCCACGGTGCTGCTCAATGCCAGCCGCCTCGAGATCCTGACCGCGCTCAACGAAATGCGCGAGACGCTCAAGCCCGAGGACAACCTGCTGATCTACTACGCCGGCCACGGCGAGATCGGCGCCGACGGCCAGGGCTACTGGGTGCCCAGCGACGGCGTGCAGGGCAACCCGAAGTCGTGGATCTCGAACGCGGCGGTCAGCGACATCCTCGACACGCTGGCCTCGCGGCACGTGCTGGTGGTGGCCGACTCCTGCTACTCCGGCACCATGACCCGCGCCTCGGTGCCCACCTTCGCCGCCGGCACCATGGCGCCCGAGAAGTGGGCCGGCTGGGTGAAGGCCATGGCCGCCGGCCGCAGCCGCACGGCGCTGACCTCGGGCGGCGTGCAGCCGGTGCCCGACACCGGCAGCGGCCGCCACAGCTACTTCGCCCGGGCCTTCATGAACGTGCTGCAGGACAACGACCGCCTGCTCGAGGGCCAGCGCCTGTTCCAGGAAGTGGCCACCTCCCTGGCGCTGGGTTCGATGGACGCCCCGCTGGCGCAGATGCCCGAATACGCCCCGATCCGCTACGCCGGCCACGAGAGCGGCGAGTTCTTCTTCCTGCCCAAGGGGGGCGGTGCGGCCACCGGCCCCTGAGGCTGGCGGGACGCCGCCGGGCCGCCTATAATGGTGGGCCCGGCGCTCGCAACCGCTGTCGCCGGGTTCGGAGAGGTGGCAGAGCGGTTGAATGTACCTGACTCGAAATCAGGCAGGCGTTTATAGCGCCTCGAGGGTTCGAATCCCTCCCTCTCCGCCAGTTGACCGAAAGGGGGCCCACCGTGCCCCTTTTCTTTTGGCCGCGGCGCCCCGGCGGTAGACTGGCGGCAACCACGGAGTCCCCCATGTCCGAAATCCACGTCCCCGTCTCCTTCGGCGAACTGCTCGACAAGATCGCCATCCTGCAGATCAAGTCCGAGCGCATGTCCGACCCGGCCAAGCTGGCCAACGTGCGCCACGAACTCTCGGCCCTGGAGGCCACGTGGATGGCGCACCCGGCGGCGGGCAAGGACATCGTGCGCCTGCGCGCCGAGCTCAAGGCGGTGAACGAGCGCCTGTGGGTGATCGAGGACGACATCCGCCTGAAGGAAAAGGCCCAGGCCTTCGACCAGGAATTCATCCGCCTGGCCCGCGCCGTGTATTTCGAGAACGACGAGCGCGCCCGCATCAAGAAGCAGATCAACCTGGCGCTGGGTTCGTCCTACGTCGAGGAAAAGTCCTACCAGGACTACCGCGCGGGCAGCACGCCCTGAATCACGCGCCGCGCGTGGCGCGGAAGGCTTCGAAGCGGTCGATGGCGTCGGCCACTTCGACCAGGTCCATCACGCCGGGGAATTCCACGCGCTTGCCCCAGGGCAGGGCCGTCGCCGGCTTGCCCAGGAAACGCCGCGCGGCCTCGTCGTAGCGGTTCACGCACCAGCGCCGGTCGGAATAGGGGCCGGAGCGCTCGGCGTCGGTGCAGGCGTGCAGGCCCAGCACCGCGGTGCCCATGGCGTTGGCCATGTGCGTCGGCCCGGAATCCGGCGTCAGCACCAGGGTGGCGCGGCCCAGCAGGGCCAGCAGCTGCTTGAGCGTGTCCTTGCCCACCAGGTCCAGCGCCGGCGCCTGCATCGTCGCCAGGATGGCGTCGGCGGTGCTGCGCTCGAGTTCGCTGCGGCCGCCGCACAGCACCACCCGCCAGCCCTGCGCCGCGGCGTGGTCGGCCACGGCGGCGTAACGCTCGGGTCGCCAGTTGCGCAGCGGGTGGCTGGAGCAGGGCGAAACCAGCAGGGTGGGCTGGTCGCCCGGCAGGTGCGCGTCCGCCCAGGCATGCGCCTCGGCCGGCACCGGCAGGCGCCACTCGGCCGGGCCGGGTGCCAGGCCCAGCGGGCGCAGGAACTGCCGGAAGGCGTCCTGCACGTGGTGGCCGCCGGCCGGGATGCGTTCGTTGATGAACAGGCCGTGCCCTTCCTTGCTGCGCGCCGGGTCGTAGCCGATGCGGCGGTCGGCGGCGATGGCGGTGGAAGCCAGGCCCGCCCGCAGCGCCAGCTGCAGGTTCAGCAGCACGTCGAAGCGGCGCCCGGCCAGGCGCCGGCGCAGGTCGCGCCAGCCGGCCAGCCCGGCTTTCTTGTCGAAGACCACGAACTCGACGCCGTCCAGGCCTTCCAGCAGCCTGGCCTCGCCCTTGCCGATGACCCAGGTGATGGGAATCCCCGGCCAGGCCCGCTGCAGGTCGCGCACCAGCGCCACCGCGTGCACGGCGTCGCCCAGCGCCGACAGGCGCAGCAGGCAGAGCGATCGCGGCGCGGGCTTCACCGTCATTTGGGTAAACTGCTGGGATGGGAATCGCCGCCGCCGCCTTGCAGACTCAGCCGTTCCGCGACGAGCGGGGCGCGGGGGCGATTGTGTTCGACCGGGCGCGGCTGCCGCAAGCCAGCGCGGCCTGGCTCGATTCCGCGCACTGGAACGACGCCGCCGAACCGGTGGCCCGCGGCGGCCGCGGCGCGGCCTGGTTCGTCAGCGGCGACTTCGGCCAGGCGGTGCTGCGCCACTACCGCCGTGGCGGCCTGGCCGCGCGGTTCAGTGCCGACCGCTACCTGTGGCTGGGCGAAGCGCGCGTGCGCAGCCTGGCCGAATTCCACCTGATGTCGGAACTGCATGCCGCCGGCCTGCGCGTCCCAGCGCCGCTGCTGGCGGGTTACTGGCGCGAAGGCCTGGGCTACCGTGCGGCGATCCTGGTCGAGCGAATCGAAGGCGCGCGGCCGTTTTCCGAATGGCTGGCGCAGCCCGCTTCCCCGGTGTGGGAGGCGGCCGGGCTGAGCATCGCCCACTTGCACCATGCCGGCGTCGAGCACGCCGACCTCAACGCCAACAACCTGCTGGTGGATCCGCTGGGGCGGGTCTGGATCATCGATTTCGACCGTGGCGTGCGGCGTGCGCCGGAATCCGGCTGGCGCGAGGCCAACCTGCGCCGGCTGGCGCGTTCGCTGGCCAAGCTTTCGCGCGGCGGTTCGAGTGAGTGGGAGCGCGGCTTCGCGCGCCTGCGCACGGCCTACGAAAACGCCTTCCTGCACGCCGCCGACCACCTGGCCCGCGGGAAGGATCGCGCATGAACTGGTCGTTGCGCTTCCTGGGCGTGGGCAATTCGCAGGCGGCGGTGACGCTGGGCTCGGCCGCGGCCACGATCGAACGCGACGGCCAGCCGCTGCTGATGATCGACTGCGGCCAGGAAGCGCTGACCGCCTTCGAGGCGCAGTACGGCGCGCTGCCCGACGCGGTTTTCGTCACCCACGTGCACATGGACCACGTCGCCGGGCTCGAGCGGCTGTTCTTCGCGACCTATTTCAACCCGGCGCGGCGCGGCAAGGTGCGCCTGTACGTGCCGGTGGGCGTGCTGCCGCACCTGCAGTCGCGCCTGGCCGACTATCCCGGCGTGGTCGCCGAGGGCGACGCGAACTGGTGGGACGCCTTCCAGCTGGTGCCGGTGACGCGCGGCTTCTGGCACCAGGGCCAGTGGTTCGACGTGTTCCCGGTGCGCCACCACCTGCCCGACACCGCCTTCGGCCTGCGCCTGGCCGGAAGCCTGGTGTGGACCGGCGACACCCGCCCGATCCCCGAAATGCTGGCCCTGCACGCCGGCGCCGGCGAACTGGTCGCGCACGACTGCGCGCTGCAGGGCAACCCGTCGCACAGCGGCCTCGACGACCTCGAGCGCGAATACCCGCGCGAACTGCTGTCGCGCTGCGTGTTCTACCACTACGCCTCGCTGGCCGATGCCGCGGAAATGCGTGCGCGTGGTTACGCCGTCGCCAGCCCGGGCGAGGTGCTGGCGCTGCGCGCGCCCAACCCGCCGCCGGGCCATGCCGGGAGCGCCGCGTGAACCCCGACGCGCCCCGCGACCGCCACGGCCGGCCGCTGCGCGACCTGCGCCTGTCGCTGGTCGAAACCTGCAACTTCCGTTGCCCCTACTGCATGCCGGCCGACGCCACGCCGGACAATGAGGTGCTCGACCGTGCCTCGCGGCTCGACTTCGACGAGATCGAAACGGCGGTGCGCGCCTTCGCCCGCGTCGGCGTCAGCAAGCTGCGCCTGACCGGCGGCGAGCCGCTGCTGCGCAAGAACCTGCCGGAGCTGGTGGCGCGGCTGGTGCACGTGCCGGGCATCGAGGACATCGCGCTCACCACCAATGGTTCGCTGCTGGCCGGGCAGGCGCGGGCGCTCCGCGACGCCGGGCTGCGCCGGCTGACGGTCAGCCTCGACGCGCTTGATCCGGCGCTGTTCCGCCAGCTCTCCGGCGGCCGCGGCAACGTCGACGACGTGCTCGCCGGCATCGCCGCGGCCGAGGCGGCGGGCTTTAGCAGCATCAAGTTCAACTGCGTGGTGCAGCGCGGCGTCAACGAAGCCGAGGCGCTGCGCCTGGTCGGCCATTTCCGCGGCACGGGGCACGTGGTGCGTTTCATCGAATTCATGGACGTGGGCAATTGCAACGGCTGGCGGCGCGACAAGGTCGTGCCCTCGGCCGAGCTGCGCGACCAGATTTCCGCGCAGTGGCCGCTGCGGCCGCTGTCGCCCACCTACCGGGGCGAAGTGGCCACGCGCCACGCCTTCGTGGACGGGCAGGGCGAGGTCGGTTTCGTCAGTTCGGTCAGCGAACCCTTCTGCGGCGATTGCCACCGCGCCCGGCTCTCCGCCGACGGCCAGCTGTTCACCTGCCTGTTCGCCAACCGCGGCACGCCGCTGCGCGAGGTCATCGCCCAGGGCGAGGACGCGCTGGCGGCCCGCCTGGGCGAACTGTGGCGCGCCCGCGGCGACCGTTACAGCGAGCAGCGCGGCGAAGAAGACCGCAAGCGCCGCAAGATCGAGATGTTCTACATTGGTGGCTGACATGAAGAAGTCGAAACTCACCCACCTCGACGCCGCCGGCCGCCCGGCCATGGTCGACGTCTCGGCCAAGCCCGCCACCGCGCGCGAGGCCGTGGCCGAGTGCCGCGTGCGCTTCCCGGCCGCCGTCGCCCAGGCCCTGCGCAAGGGCGGCATGAAGACGGCCAAGGGCCCGGTCATGGACACCGCCGTCATCGCCGGAACCATGGCGGTGAAGCGCACGCATGAGCTGATCCCGTTCTGCCACCCGCTGCCGATCGACGGCTGCCGCTTCGACCTGGCCTGGTCCGGCGATTCGGTGCTGCGCATCGAATGCGCGGTCAAGACCACGCACCGCACCGGCGTGGAGATGGAAGCGCTGGCCGGCGCCACCCTCGCCGCGCTCACCGTTTACGACATGTGCAAGGCGCTGTCGCACGCCATCGTGATCGGCCCGGCCAAGCTGGTGGCCAAGCGTGGTGGCAAGCGCACGGTCGGGACGGCGCGGGCATGAGCGTCACCGTGCTTTATTTCGCCAGCCTGCGCGACGCCGCCGGCGTGGCCAGCGAAACCCTGCCGCTGCCTGACTCGCTGCCGGCGCTCTACGCCGAACTGCGCGCGCGCCATGGTTTCGCCCTGCCGGCCGAACGCCTGCGCGTGGCGGTGGACGGCGACTTCGCGCCCTGGGACAGCCCGCTGCGCGACGGCTGCGAAATCGCCTTCATCCCGCCGGTGTCGGGCGGATGAAGCGCTTCGGGCTCAGCGAGGTGGCATTCGACATCGCGCCGCTGCGCGCGCGGCTGCTGTCGTCGCGTGCCGGCGCCTACGCCAGCTTCGAAGGCTGGGTGCGCGACCACCACGAGGGCCGCGCGGTCGAAGGCCTGCACTACGAGGCCTATGCCGCGCTGGCGGAAGCCGAGGGCGAACGCATCGTGCAGGAGGCCCTGCAGCGCTTCGACATCGTCGACGCCGCCTGCGTGCACCGCATCGGCAGCCTGGCCCTGGGCGAGATGGCGGTGTGGGTGGGCGTGAGCGCCGGCCACCGCGGCCCGGCCTTCGAGGCCTGCCGCTGGATCATCGACGAGGTGAAGGCGCGCGTGCCCATCTGGAAGCACGAGCGCTACGTTGGCGGCGAAAACCAGTGGCGTCATCCGGATTGAGCTGGCCTCGAAATCCCAAGGTGCTCAGCCCCCCTTGGTAAGGGGGGCGCGCCGACAGGCGCGGGGGATCGGGAGTGCAGGCCGGGCCCCGAGGTTTGCACCGCAAACCTTGGGCCGCCATTTGGGCTGCGCCCAAATGGCGGTGACCCCGCCGGCGGGACCCGGCACCCGCATCATCCAATACCGTTGCTGCCTTCCGGCCCTGGCGGGGTTTTCGGACTAGCGTCGCGGGAGGCCGACGGGGCCACCATTGAAGCGAACGGCGCGCCGGGCCTGGGTGGGCTGGGCGCGCCGCTGGAAGATGGCGGAGAGAGAGGGATTCGAACCCTCGATACGGGGTTTAGCCGTATACACACTTTCCAGGCGTGCTCCTTCAACCACTCGGACATCTCTCCGCAGAGATAACCGCCTGAAACAAGAGCGAAATGATACCCGTCCCCGGGGCCCGCCACAAGCACGGCGCGCGCGGCTTGGCCGGGGGCAGGGGGGTTGGCACAATGGCCCGGTCGGTCCCGACACGCTGCCGAGCCCCCGAATGTCCTATCTCGTCCTCGCCCGAAAATGGCGCCCGCGGCGCTTCGCCGAACTGGTGGGGCAGGAGCACGTGGTGCGCGCGCTCAGCAACGCACTCGAATCGGGCAAGGTCCACCACGCCTTCCTCTTCACCGGCACCCGCGGCGTCGGCAAGACCACCATCGCCCGCATCTTCGCCAAGTCGCTCAACTGCGAGCAGGGCACCAGCGCCGAGCCCTGCGGCCAGTGCGCCGCCTGCATGGACATCGACGCCGGCCGCTACGTCGACCTGCTCGAGATCGACGCCGCCAGCAACACCGGCGTGGACGACGTGCGCGAGCTGATCGACAACGCCCAGTACATGCCGGCCCGCGGACGCACCAAGGTCTACCTGATCGACGAAGTGCACATGCTGTCCAAGAGCGCGTTCAACGCGCTGCTCAAGACGCTGGAAGAGCCGCCCGGCCACGTGAAGTTCCTGCTGGCCACCACCGACCCGCAAAAGCTGCCGGTGACGGTGCTTTCGCGCTGCCTGCAGTTCAACCTGCGCCGCCTGGAGCAGGCGCAGATCGCCGGCCAGATGCAGCGCATCCTGGCCGCCGAGCAGATCCCGGCCGAGGCCGGCGCGATCGACCTGCTGGCGCGTGCCGCCGACGGCAGCCTGCGCGACGGCCTGTCGCTGCTCGACCAGGCCATCGCCTACACCGGCGGCCAGCTCGGCGAAGCGGCGGTCAACGCCATGCTCGGCACCGTCGACCGCAGCCAGGTCGGCAGCCTGCTCGAAGCGCTGGCGGCCGGCGACGGCGCGGCGCTGATGGCGCGCATCGACGCGCTCGCGGCGTTTTCACCCGACTTCGGCCACGTGCTAGAGGACCTGGCGGTGGCGCTGCACCGCATCCAGCTGCAGCAGCTGGTGCCCGGCGCCGGTGGCGAGGAGCTGCCGGCGGCCCTGGCGGCGGTGGCCGCGGGCCAGTCGCCCGAACTCGTGCAGCTCTGGTACCAGATGGCCGTCACCGGCCGCCGCGACCTGGGCCTGGCGCCCAGCCCGCGCACCGGTTTCGAAATGGCGTTGCTGCGCATGCTGGCCTTCCGCCCGGCGGGCGAAGGTGGCGGTGCCAGCCCGGGCCTGCCGGCCCAGGGCCAGGTGGCCGGCCGCGCGGCGCCGGGAACGGCTGCTGCGCCCGT
>NZ_AVCH01000194.1 GCF_000747075.1 Arenimonas malthae CC-JY-1 | reverse complement strand
CCTGGCCGAGCAGGCCCGCCTGGACCAGCAGGCCCGCCAGCGCGCGGCCGAGGCCAGCGGCGAGCGCCCGCCCACCAAGAGCGAATGCACCCAGGCCCACGATTTTTCCGACGCCGTGCTGGCCAAGGACTTCCTGCAGCTCGACGAAACCCAGAAGGCCAACCTGCGCCAGTGGGTGGTCGAGCAGTGCAAGGACGTGTACGAGTCCTGACGCGGTTTTTTCCACGCCGCCGCCGCGCGCTTTTCCGGGCGACGCGGTCGCGGCCCCGGGGTGAACTGGTCCTCCCGCGTGGAGGACCCGATGAATCCGCTCACCCTCATCCTCGTGCTGGCCGTGCTGCCGCCACCTGCCAATGTCCTGCGCAAATGCGTGGCCGCCGACGGCGCGGTCAGCTACCAGGCCTTGCCCTGTGCCGAGGGCAGCCAGCAGCGCTGGGCGCAGCCGGTGAAGCCCGACCCGGCGCCGGTGCCTCGCGCCGCACCCGCGGCGGAACGCGCCGGCACAGCGCGGCCCCGCGCCTCGGTGGCGGATCCGCCCCGGCCGCGGCGTGATCCGCGCCGTGAACGCTGCGAAGCCGCGCGTCGCGACGCCGACGAGCAGCGCGACCGGCTCTGGAACCGGCTCACCTTCGACCAGCGCTCCGCGCTGGACGCCAAGGTGGCGCGGGCCTGTTCGCGCTGAGGACGCCCGGCCATGACCTGCGGGCCTCCCCGTTTGCCGGCGCCCGCCGCACAATGGCGGCATGACCCGGAACCCTTCGAACCTGCGCGGCATCGTGGCCATGCTGCTCGCCGTCGGCCTGTTCTCGCTGATGGACGGCGGCCTCAAGCACCTCGCCAGCCACTACCCGCCGATGCAGGTGGCCGCCATCCGCGGCTGGTCGGCGCTGCCACTGGTGCTGCTGTGGGTGTGGGCCACGGGCGCCGTGGCCACGCTGTGGCGCGTGCGCTGGGGCCTGCACCTGCTGCGCGCGGGGCTCTCCATCGCCATGCTCTCGTGTTTCGCCTATGCGCTGGCGCGCATGCCCATGACCGGGGCCTACACGTTGTTCTTCGTGGCGCCGCTGCTGATCACCGCGCTGTCGGTGCCGCTGCTGCGCGAGAAGGTGGGTCCGCGGCGCTGGACGGCCATCGCGGTGGGCCTGCTGGGCGTGCTGGTGGTCATGCGCCCGACGGGCGAGGGCGTGTTCACCTGGGCCGGGCTGGCGGTGCTGGTGGCGGCGACGGGTTACGCGCTGTCGGCCATCATGGTGCGGGTGCTGCACCGCACCGACAGCAGCCAGTCCATGGTGTTCTGGATGATCTCCATGACCGCGCTGGGCGCCGGCGCGCTGGCCCTGCCGGGCTGGGTGCCGCTGCGCGCCGACGACGCCTGGGTCATCGCCGGCGTGGGCCTCACCGGCTTCCTGGGCCAGGTGGCCATCACCGAAGCCTTCCGCCTGGGCGAGGCGTCCATCGTGGCGCCGTTCGAATACAGCGCGCTGGCCTGGGGCCTGTGCCTGGACCTGCTGGTCTGGCAGGTGCTGCCCGACGGCTGGACCTTCGCCGGCGCCGGCATCATCGTCGCCAGCGGCCTGTACCTGATCCGGCGCGAACGCGTGCACGTGGAAGCCGAGCATCCCTGAGCCCGCCGCGCGGCGCGACGGTTTATGCTTCGGGACAAGCCCCCCTGGAAGCCCCCGGATGTCGAAGTCCCGCCCGTTCGCCGCCCTGCTCCTGCTGCTGCCGCTTGCGGGCTGCGGCGATGACGCGCCGGCCCCCGATCCGGCGGCCACGCCCGCGGCCGAGGCCGCGCCGGCCGACGCGGGCCCGGACTGGAGCCACTGCCGCTTCCCCGGCCTGGCGCTGCCGGTGGCCGCGCGCCTGTTCGTGGTGGACGGCGGCACGCCCGATCCGGGCGCCGAACCCGGCCGCGAAATCATCCGCCGCGTGGACATCGCCGTGCCCGGCCCGGTGGCGCTGCTGCTCACCGCGCCCGAGGCCACCGCCTGGCACGTGCGCCCTGGTCCGGAAACCGAACTGCGCGCGGTCATTGCCATCGGCGACGCGCCCCAGCGCATCACCGGCCAGCGCCTGGGCGTGCACCGGCTCGAGCGGTCCACCGCCATGGGCGACGCCTGCGGCGGCTACCTGCTGCGCGACGGCGCCGGCCCGGCGCTGGCGGCCGCCACCAACGCCATCTTCGGCAAGCCGCACGACGCGCTCTACGCCATGCGCATCGGTTCGGTGGTCATCGGCGGCACCGACCCGGACCTCGACCAGCCGGTCCGCTAGCGCTTGCCGAACACCCGCCGCAGCAGGTCGCTGGTGCGCGCCGCCGGGTCGTGGCGGATCGCCCGCTCCTGTTCCGCCACCACCTTGAACAGGCCGTCCAGCGCCGCGTCGGTGACGTAGGCATCCAGGTCCAGCGACTGCCCGCCGCCCAGGGCGCCGGCCAGCGCGTTGCCGCCCACCATGGCCTTGTATTTCTTCGTCACCCCGGCGCGGCCGGTGGCCTCGGCCACGATGGGCAGGAACTTCCCGCGCAGCCGGTCTTCGGTGACGCGGCGGAAGAAGCGCGTGCCGGCGTCGTCGCCGCCGCGCACGATCTCCAGCGCGTCCTGCACGGTCATCTGCCGCACCGCCTCGGCGAAGATGTCGGCGGCCACCGGCACGGCCTTTTCGGCGGCGCGGTTCATGGACAGCTCGAATTCGTCCACCTTGCGGCCGGCGCCGAGCTTGCGCGCCGCGTCGGCCACGCCGCGCAGTTTCTTCGGCACCAGGATGCGCACCGCGGCGTCGCCGTAGAAGCCGTCCTGGCGACCGAGCTGGGTGACCGCGCGGTGCACGCCCTGGGCCAGGGCTTCCTTCAGGCCGCGGCCGGCCTCCGCCTCGCCCAGCCCGCTGCCGCGGCCGGAGGCACTTTGCCGCAGCCTGTCCTTCCAGTCGTCGGCCTGCGCGGCCGGGGGACTGCCGGCCAGCAGGACCAGGGCGGCGAGTACGAGCGTGGTGGCGCGCATGGCGGTCTCCCTCCGGGGTGGCCGCCCCATGCTACGCCGGGCGCGCGGCGGGCGGGTGTAGCATCCCGGTTTTCCTGGCGCAGGGACCGCGGTGATGATCGAACTGGTGGGCTTCGACGGCGACGACACGCTCTGGCACAGCGAAGGCTATTACCGCGTCGCGCACGCGGCCTTCGAGGGCATCGTCGGCCATTACGTGGACCTGGCCGACGCCGGCCTGCACGAGCGCCTGCTGGCCACCGAGCGCCGCAACATCAAGCTGTTCGGCTACGGCGCCAAGGGCATGACCCTGTCCATGGTCGAGGCCGCCATCGCCATCACCAACGAACGCATCAGCGCCGCCGACATCCACCGCATCGTCACGCTGGGCAAGGAAGTGATGTCGCACCCGGTGGAGTTGCTGCCGGGTATCCGCGAGGCGGTGGAGGCGGTGGCGCGCGAGCACCGCGTCGTGCTGATCACCAAGGGCGACCTGTTCCACCAGGAAGCCAAGGTGCAGGCCTGCGGCCTGGCCGGGCTGTTCCACCGCATCGAGATCGTGTCCGAGAAGGACGTGCGCGCCTACGACCGCGTGCTGGGCGAGTTCGGCCTGGCGCCGGGGCAGTTCGCCATGGTCGGCAATTCCCTGCGCTCCGACATCGAGCCAGTGCTGCGCCTGGGCGGCTGGGGCGTGCACATGCCCTACCACGTGACCTGGGCGCATGAACTCGAGCACGGCCTGGGGCCGGAAGACGCGGCGCGCATGGAAACGGTGCAGGGGGCCGACGGGATTCCCGCCGCCATCGCCGCGCTGCGCGAACGCGCCTCGGCGCCGTCGCCGCGCTAATCTGGCGGCATGAGCCACGACCCGCTGATCGACCGCCGCGAACTCGACCTCCAGCTGCACGCCCTGCAGGACGCGGCCGCGCTTTGCCGCTACCCGCGCTTCGCCGCGCACGGACGCGACACTTTCGATGCCGTGCTGGATTCGGCGCGCGCGCTGGCGCTGTCGCATTTCGCCCCGCACAACCGCGCCTCGGACGAACGCGAGCCGCGTTTCGTCGACGGCCGGGTCGAGGTGATCCCGGAAGTGAAGGCCGCGCTGGACGCCTTCGCCGACGCCGGGTTCCCGGCCCTGCTGGCCGACGAGGCCGAGGGCGGCATGCAGCTTCCCTACACCGTGGCGCTGGCCTGCGACGCGCTGTTCTGCGGCGCCAACGTGTCCACCACCGGCTACGCGCTGCTGGCCCGCGGCGTGGCCAACCTGCTGCAGGCGCACGCCAGCGCGGAGCAGAACGCGCGTTACCGCACGCCCCTGCTGCAGGGGCGTTTCCTGGGCACCATGTGCCTGAGCGAGCCGCAGGCCGGCTCTTCGCTGGCCGACATCCGCACCCGCGCCGAGCCCGCCGGCGACGGCACGTACCGGCTCACCGGCGCCAAGATGTGGATCTCGGGCGGCGAGCACGACCTGGCGGAAAACATCATCCACCTCGTGCTCGCGCGCCTGCCCGACGCGCCTCCCGGCGTGAAGGGCCTGAGCCTGTTCATCGTGCCGCGCCTGCGCGTCGGCGCCGACGGCAAGCTTGGCGAGCGCAACGACGTGCAGCTGGCCGGCGTGAACCACAAGCTGGGCCAGCGCGGCATCGTCAACACCTTCCTGAAGTTCGGCGAACGCGGCGACTGCCACGCCGAACTGGTGGGCGAGCCCGGCCAGGGCCTGGCGCAGATGTTCCACCTGATGAACGAGGCGCGCATCGGCGTGGGCGTCGGCGCGATCAGCCTGGGCATGGCCGGCTACCGCTATTCGCTGGCCTATGCACGCGAACGCCGGCAGGGCCGGCACCCCGACCAGAAGGACCCGGCCAGCCCGCCGGTTCCCATCATCGAGCACGCCGACGTGCGCCGCCTGCTGCTGCAGCAGAAGGCGTTGGTGGAAGGGGCGCTGGGCCTGGCCTTCGAAGCCGCGCGCCGCGTCGACGTGCTGGCCAACGACCCCGACGCCGGACGTCGCCGCGACGCCGGCCTGCTGCTCGAGTTGCTCACGCCGGTCATCAAGGCCTGGTCGGCGGAAGAATGCGTGCGCGCCAACGACCTGGCCATCCAGGTGCTCGGCGGCTACGGCTACACCCGCGAATACCCGGTGGAACAGTACTGGCGCGACAACCGCCTCAACCCCATCCACGAGGGCGCCAACGGCATCCAGGGCCTGGACCTGCTGGGCCGCAAGGTGATGATGGCCGGGGGTGCGGCGCTGTCGCTGCTTCGTGGTGAAATCACTGGCACGGCGCGCGAGGCGGCCGCCGTGCCTGCGCTGGCCGCGCATGCCGCCGCGCTGGAAGCCGCGGCCACGCGCCTGGCCGAAGTGACGGCCGCGCTGGGCGCGGCGATGGCGCGCGGCGACGTGCGCGTGGCCCTGGCACAGGCCAGCCGCTACCTGCATTTCACTGGCCACGTCGCGGTGGCCTGGTCCTGGCTGCGGCAGGCGCTGGCCGCCCAGCGCGCCGTTGCCGCCAGCGACGACGAACGCGATTTCCTGGCCGGCAAGCTCGCCGCCTGCGACTGGTTCTTCCGGCAGGAGTTGCCCACGACCGAACACGATGCGAGGCTGCTCGCGTCGCTTGATTCCCGCCTGGTGGACCTTCGCACGGAGTGGCTCTGAGCCACGCCGGCGGGATGGCGCCGGCTCAGTCGGCCAGCGCGTAACCCAGGCCCACCAGCACGGTGGTGCGGCCGTCCTGGTCCACCAGCGGGCTGTCGGTCACCTCGGACGGCAGCCAGGTGTGGCCGGCGCGCGCGAACAGCTGCCAGCGGCCGGCCAGCGGACGCGTCGCCAGCACGGCCAGTTCGGGGAACAGCGCCGAATCACCGGAATAGGCCGGCCGGCCGACCAGGGCTTCGCCGGCGCGCACGCCATAGTAGTAGTCCACCAGGTCGGCGCTCTGCCAGCGCAGCGACAGCGACGGCAGCACCGTCCAGCCGCCGGCGCGCAGCAGCGCGGTGTAGGACAGCTCGGCTTCCTGGCCGCCGCTGCGGTCGAGCGCGTCGGTGGCCAGCGAGGCCTCGAACTGGCCCACGCGCGGGATCCGCCAGCTGGCCGCCACGCCCGCGTCGAGCGAGAACTTCCGGTCGCGCATGCCCGCGAGGAAGGGCGAATCGGCGGCGTCGTAACCATCGCCGCGCACCTGCAGGAAGGGCCCGAATTCGAAGCCTTCCCCTTCCACCAGCACCACGCCGCCGCGCAGGCCGCGCAGGTAGGCGCGTTCGCCCTCGAAGCGGACCAGCGGAACGACCAGCAGGTCTTCGTCGATCTGGCGGTAGGGTGCGTCGCGTTCGATCGCCAGCAGGCCGACGGTCCAGCGCGGCTGGGCGGCTTCCTGCGCGTGCGCGGGAAGGGTGGCCAGCAGGGCGGCGGCCAGGGCCGCGAAGGGCAGGCGCAGGTTCATCGGGAGGAGCTCCGGTTCGACGGGATCGCCACTGTTGGCGACGATCCGTCGAACCGGCGTGATTGTCCAGTTCAGGGCAGGCTGAACTCGACCGGCACCAGCGCGTACGCGGCGATGGCGCGGCCGCCGCGCTGCGCCGGGTGGAA
Source organism: Arenimonas malthae CC-JY-1 (assembly GCF_000747075.1). Lineage (GTDB taxonomy): Bacteria > Pseudomonadota > Gammaproteobacteria > Xanthomonadales > Xanthomonadaceae > Arenimonas > Arenimonas malthae. The sequence continues at coordinate 12,183 of NZ_AVCH01000194.1, read as the reverse complement.
GCGCCAGCGCTGCAGCACCTGCTCGCGCGCGGCCCGGTCGAGCCGGCGGTCGCCGCTGCTGCGTTCGATGGCCACGTCCACCGGCTGGCCGGTTTCATCCACCAGCACCTTCAGAAGCACCGTGCCCTCGATGCCGGCCATGGCGGCCTGGCGCGGGTAACGCGGCGCGGGGGCGAAGGCGTAGGCCAGCGTGGCCAGGCCCGGCGGGCCGGACTCGAAGCTCTCGACGGCGGGGCCGGCGTCGGTGGCGGGCGGCGCCTCGATTTCGCCGGTCTCGAACGCCGGCGTGGTGTCGATGGCCACCGTCGGCTGCTCGAACCGCTGCGGCGGCGTGACCGGGCGCGGATCCCGATTGGGCTGCGGCGTCGGCGGCGCCTGGGTGGGCGTGATCTCCGGCGGCGGCAGCGGCTGCATTTCGACCACGGTGGTCTGCGGCCGGGGCTTGGCGTCCGGCGGGGACCAGCGCGTCGGCACCAGCAGCAGGCCGAACACGACGGCGTGCACGCAGAGCGCGAGCGTGGTGCCGGCGATGCGCTTGGCATCGAGGCCGGCGAACGGGGACGACGGGGTGGGGTGGGGCAGGCTTCGGACCATGGAACACCTCCTCGGGTGGGTGCAAGGTCGCCAACGCGCCGGCGCGGAAGGCAGGGTCGCGGCCGCCGCTCGTCGTTGCCCCGAGCGTGCGACGGCCCCGTCGCCCCGCGCAAGCGCTAGGATGTGCGCCATGTCCCGATCCGTGTTTTCCGGTTTCTTCGCATTCATGTTCGCGGCGGTGCTGCTCGCCGGCTGCGGGCGTGAAACCGCCCCCGCGCCCGAGGCCCCGGCCGGCGACGCGCCGCTTGCCGAAGCCGCCGCGCCGGACGAGGGCGAGGCCTTCGAAACGGCCTGGCTGGGCGTGCTGCCCTGCGCCGACTGCGCCGGCATCCAGACCCGCCTGCAGCTGCATGGCGAAGGCGGCGAGCGCCGCTACGAGCTGGAGGAAACCTACCTCGGCGCCGCGGGCGACAACGTCTTCGTCACCGAAGGCGACTGGGTGCGGGAAACCCGGCGCGGCGACGGCACCGAAGCCACCGTGTACCGCCTCGACCCGCAGGGCCCGGACCGCTGGTTCGAATTGCGCCCGGACGGCAGCCTGGAGATGCTCGACGGCGAAGGCCGGCCGCTGGACGGCGCCCTGGCCTACCGACTGCAGCGGCTCTGATTGGTTTCGACAGCATTCACCCGCCTGCGGCAAACTCTGCCCCGTCCCCCCGGCTCCAGGAGAACCCCGTGAAGAAGATCAGCGCGCTCGTGCTCACCCTCGGCCTGGCCTTTTCGGCCGGCGCCCAGGCCATCGTCGACGAGTTCGCCTTCGGCTTCAGCCCGCGCACGGGCGACGCCTGGGTGGACACCCAGCTGGGCGACATCAACGTCTTCGCGCGCGGCAACACCGACGGCTTCATCGACGACGTGGTGGTCAGCTACGGCGCCCCGCGTTACCTGGTGCGCGAGCTGTATTACGACCGCCGCTGGGCGCCGGGCGACATCTACTACGCCTGCGCGCTGGCGCAGCTGGTGCGCCGCCCTTGCATCGAGGTGGTGGACATCTACCAGCGCGACCATGGCCAGGGCTGGGGCGTCATCGCCCAGCGCCTCGGCATCCGCCCGGGTTCGCCGGAGTTCCATGCGCTCAAGGGCAAGGTCGGCAAGGGCCACGGCAAGATGAAGGCGCGCGGCGGCCCGAAGGCGGGCGCTTCGCGTGGCGGCAACACCGCCGGCCCGGCGCCCAAGGGCAACCGCCCGGAGGGTGGGCAGGGCCGCGGGCAAGGCGGCAAGCCCGACAAGGGAAACAAGGGCCGCGGCAACGGCCGCTGAGCCCGCGCTCCCCGATGGCGTCGGAAAGACGGCGGCCGGAGGGCCGCCGTCTTCGTTTCAGCGGGCGGTGTAGCCGCCGTCGATCGCCAGTTCTGCGCCGGTGACGAACTTCGATTCGTCCGACGCCAGGTAGACCACGCCCCAGGCGATGTCATCCACCTCGCCCATGTGCCCGAGCGGGTGCAGTTCGCCCACGGCCTTGCGCGCGGCCGCGATGTCGGTGGCGCCGCTGGCCTGCAGGTGGTGCTCCACCATGGGCGTCCAGATGTAACCCGGGTGCACCGAGTTCACCCGGATCCTGTCGGCGGCGTAGCACAGCGCGTCGGTCTTGCTCATCAGCCGTACCGCGCCCTTGGAGGCGTGGTAGGCCGGCACGTCGGGCGCGCCGACCAGGCCGTAGATGGACGAAAGGTTGATGATGCTGCCGCCACCCGCGGCCTTCATGTGCGGGATGGCGTGCTTGGCGCAGAAGAGCACGCCCTTCACGTTCACCGCCTGCACCTGGTCCCATTCCTGCTCGGTGATCTCGTGGGTGAGCTTGGTGGAGCCGGAGATGCCGGCGTTGTTCACCAGCACGTGCACGCCGCCGAACTCGGCCGCGGCTTCGTCGATGGCGGCCTTCACCCGCGCTTCGTTGCTGACGTCCACGTGCCAGTAGCGGGCGCGGGCGCCCTTGGCGCGCAGCGCGGCGGCCAGGGCCTCGCCCTCGGCGTCGTGCAGGTCGAACAGGGCCACGGCGCCGCCTTCCTCCGCGAGCCGCTCGGCGCAGGCGCGGCCGATGCCCAGCGCGGCGCCGGTGACGATGCAGGTCTTACCTTTCACTCGGTTCATGGCCGTCCTCCTCGGTCCAGGGGTGGCGGCCAGTTTGCGCCAAACCCGGCGTGGCGGCTTTGACGCCGGTCAGTCGGCCGGGCCGTGTACCGGAAGGCCCAGGGACCGGCCTTGGCGGCGCGGGTCGAGCCCGAGGCCGTACTGCAGGCTCTCGCCGATCCGGGCCGCGTACTGGCGCAGGGCCTGCGCGTGCGCGGGCGGCAGTTCCTCGGCGGTGGTTTCGTTCCACAGCGCCAGCCAGTGGCTGAAATGCGCCGCGGTGATGGACGGCAGCGCCCGGTGCGCCGCCATCGGATTGCCGCGGAAGTTGCGCGTGCCCAGCGCCACCGACGACCAGAAGGCCGTGAGCAGCTGCTTGTGCTCGTCCCAGTCGTGCACCGCGCCCTCGAAGATGGGGCCCAGCGCCGGGTCCCGGCGCACCTTCGCGTAGAAGCGGTCGACGAGCCGGGCCAGCGCGGCTTCGTCCAGCGGGGGTGTCGTGTCCATGGCGGAAGTTTAAGGCCGCGCCCGCCGGGCAGACGGCCCGCGGCCTGATCCAGGTCAGGGAAGCGGCGGAAAGGGGGCGCCAGCATGGCGGCCATTCACACCCCGCGGGAGCGGCGCCATGGCCAACACCATCGATTGGAACGACTTCGACTCGCACCAGCAGCCCGGCGCGGCCGAGGCGCTGGACGCGGCCGGCGTCGAAACCGGTACCGACGGGTGGGTGGAAGCGATGCCGCTCACCGTGGTGCGCAAGGTCGACGTGGACGCGCGCCTGGTCGCCGAAGGCCTGGGCCTGCCGCCGCAGGACGTACCGGCCATGGTGGCCGACCGCCGCATTGCCACGCTGTGCGAACGCGGCACCGGCGAGGACGCGGGGCTTTACCGGTTCACGTTCTGGTTCGGCCACAAGCGCTTCCGCCTCACCACCGACGCCGCCGGGCATCCTCTCCCGGGCCGCTGACGGACCTCGCCGGCCGGAGAATGGCATCCTATGCCGCCGCCGCGCCCGTCGCGGCGGCCTTCCTGCCCAGGCGAAGCAACGATGACGACGGAAACCGGCCCGGCCGGCGAGTGGCGCCTGAGCGTGGCGCCGATGATGGACTGGACCGACCGGCATTGCCGGGTCTTCCATCGCCTGCTCGCGCCGAACGCGCGGCTCTACACGGAAATGGTGCACGCCCAGGCCGTGATCCACGGCGACCGCGAGCGCCTGCTCGGATTCGACGCGGTCGAACACCCGGTGGCCCTGCAGCTCGGTGGCAGCGACCCCGCGCACCTGGCCGAAGCCACCCGCATCGGCGCCGACTGGGGTTACGACGAGGTCAACCTCAACGTCGGCTGCCCCTCCGACCGCGTGCAGGCCGGCCGCTTCGGCGCCTGCCTGATGAAGGAGCCGGCGCTGGTGGCCGACTGCGTCGCCGCCATGCACGCCGCGGCGCCGGCGAACGTGCCGGTCACGGTGAAATGCCGGCTGGGCGTGGACGAGATGGAGGATTACGACGTCTTCCGCGCTTTCGTCGACACCGTGGCCCTGGCCGGCTGCCGCGTGTTCGTGGTGCACGCCCGCAAGGCCTGGCTGCAGGGCCTGAGCCCGAAGGAAAACCGCGAGATCCCGCCGCTGCGCTACGAATGGGTGCACCGCCTCAAGCGCGAGCGGCCCGACCTGGTGGTGGCGATCAATGGCGGGCTGGCCACGGTCGAAGACGTGCTGGCGCAGTCGCCTGGCCTCGACGGCGTGATGATCGGCCGCGCCGCCTACCACGAACCCTACCGCCTGCACCTGATGGACCGCGCGCTGTTCACGCCATCGCAGGCGCCGGAAGAACGCGCCGACCTGCTGCGCAAGCTGCGGCCCTACGTCGAGGACTGCCTGGGCCGCGGCGTCGCGCTCAAGCACGTCAGCCGCCACCTGCTGGGCCTGTTCCATGGCCAGCCGGGCGGGCGCCTGTTCCGCCAGGTGCTGAGCGAAGGCGCACCGCATGCCGGTGCCGGCTGGGAACTGGTGGAGCGCGCGCTGGCGGCCACCACGCGCCGCGGGGCGGCGGCATGATCACCCGCGACCCCGGCGAGTTCCTGGCCTTCGCCCGCGGCCTGGCCGGCGACTTCGGGCCGGCCTGCGCGAAAGCCGCGTTCCTGGTCGCGCCGGAAGGCTTCGCGCTGGCCGAGCAGTCGGCCAGCGACAACGCCTACATGGACCTGTCGGTGCGCGTGGATCCGCAGCGCGCGCTGGCCCAGCACCGCGGACTGCAGCGCGCGCTGGCCGAAGACCTGCCGACCGTGTGCTTCCCCGGCGACCCCGCCACGCCCGACGCGCTGTTCCCGAACAACGTGTTCGGCACCGCGCCTGGCCGGCTGGTGATCGGCCACATGCGCCACCCGGTGCGCCAGCGCGAAGCGGAGCGCGCCGACATCCGTGGCTTCTTCACCGGCGCCATGGGCTACCGGGAAATCGACCTGCGCGCCCAGCCCGGCATCTGCGAGCTCACCGGTTCGATGGTGGTCGACCGCGCGCGCGGCCTGGGCTTCGTGGGCCTGGGCGAGCGCTGCGACGCCGCCGGCGCGGCCGCCATGCACGCCGCCTTCGGCCTGCGCGCCAGCTTCCTGTTCGACCTGGCGCCGGGCGAGTACCACGCCAACGTGGTGATGAGCGTGCTGGCCGGCCGCGCCCTGGTGATCTGCCCCGGCGGCTTCGCCGACCCGGCGGCCGCGGCGGCGATCGCCGCGCTCTACGCGCCGGCGGTGGTCACCCTCACGGACGCCCAGAAAGCCGCCTTCGCCGGCAACTGCATCGCCCTGCGCGGCGACCGGGTCCGGGTCAGCCAGGCCGGCGCCGACGCCCTGCGGCCGGACCAGGTGGCCGCCCTGGCCGACGCCGGTTTTGCCCTCGCCCCGGTGCCCCTGGACGAAATCGAGAAGGCCGGTGGCTCCCTGCGCTGCTGCGTGGCCGAAATCTACTGAGACTGAACCCTGGCGTCACCCAAGTTATTGAAGATATTAGGGTTCAGACCGGATTCACCGCCCCGGAACCAGACTTCACCCCGTCATCCGGCTAGCCGGACCCCCCGCTCGGAGCTAGTATCCCGCTGATGCTGAACGCCCTTCGACCCCTGTTGCTGCTTGCCGCCGTTGCCGCCGCCGCGGCGCCGGCCCATGCCGAGGAAGCGCGCCAGCGCCGCCTGGAGGCCGCCGAGCGCATCCGCGAGGTCGAGCGTGACGGTGGCCGGGTGCTGCAGGCCGAGCGCATGCAGCGCGGTGGCCGCGAGGTTTATCGCTACAAGGTGCTCACCCCGGACGGCCGCGTGCGCGTGATGCACGACGCCCGCGACCGCGAGCCGCCGCGCACCGACCGCCGCAGCCTGATGCTGCGCGACCGTGCCCGCCGGCCCGAGCCGGTCGAGGTCCGCCCGGAGCCGCAGGTCGACGCGGGTCGCGGCGGGCCGCGCCGCGGCGACGACGAGAACTGATTCCCCCTGTCCCGGCCCCCCCCGGGCCGTTCCCCTGTCGAAGGAGACGCCATGCGCGTACTGCTGGTCGAGGATGAAGCCCCGCTCCGCGAAACCCTGGCCGCGCGCCTGAAGCGCGAGGGTTTCGCCGTGGACACCGCCGGTGACGGCGAGGAAGGCCTGTACCACGGCCGCGAAGTGCCGTTCGACATCGCGGTGATCGACCTCGGCCTGCCGAAGATGTCGGGCATGGACCTGGTGAAGGCGCTGCGCGCCGAAGGCCAGAAGTTCCCCATCCTCATCCTGACCGCGCGCTCGAGCTGGCAGGACAAGGTCGAAGGCCTGAAGTCCGGCGCCGACGATTACCTGGTCAAGCCCTTCCACGTCGAGGAGCTGCTGGCGCGCATGAACGCGCTGCTGCGCCGCGCCGCCGGCTGGTCCAAGCCCACGCTCGACTGCGGCCCGGTGAAGCTCGACCTCTCGGCCCAGACCGTCAGCGTCAACGGCGCCGGCGTCGACCTCACCAGCTACGAGTACAAGGTGCTCGAGTACCTGATGCTGCATGCGGGCGAGCTGGTGTCCAAGGCCGACCTGACCGAGCACATCTACCAGCAGGACTTCGACCGCGACTCGAACGTGCTCGAGGTCTTCATCGGCCGCCTGCGCAAGAAGCTCGACCCCGAGGGCGAAATCAAGCCGATCGAGACCGTGCGCGGTCGCGGCTACCGTTTCGCCATCCCGCGCGACGAGTAAACCCGCGTGCGCGGTTGGCGCACGCTGTCGCTGCAGGCCCGGCAGATGCTGGCGGCCAGCGTCGCGCTGGTCGCCTTCCTCGGGCTCACCGGCTACGCCCTGGACCGGGCCTTCGTGCAGACGGCGCAGAACGCGCTGCGCGAGCGCCTGGCGAACCTGGCCAACGCCTACATCCAGGAAAGCGAATTCGATCGCACGGGCGGCTTCATCTCCCCGGAGATCCCGCCCGACACGCGCCTGCTCAGCCCGGGCAGCGGCCTGTATGCGAACGTGCGCGGCGAAGGCCTGAGCTGGGACTCGGCGTCGACGCTCGGCCGCTCGCTGCCGCCGGTCGAGCTTCTCAAGCAGAACGAGCGCCGCTTCGAGGGCCCGCTGCGCATTGTCGACGCGCGCGGGCTCGAGAACACCGTCTACGCCTATTCGATCGGCGTGGTCTGGGAGTCGCCGGTGGGCGATTTGCCCATCACGCTGAGCGTGTTCGAGGACGCCGGCCAGATCCAGGACCAGGTGAACGTGTTCCGGCGCGCGCTCTGGGGTTACCTGGTGATGGCCGCGCTGCTGCTGGTGCTGGTGCAGATCCTGGTGCTGCGCTGGAGCCTGCTGCCGCTGCGCGACGTCGAACGCGAACTTTCGCGCGTGCGCCAGGGCCGCAGCCAGCGCCTGTCGGGGCGGCACCCGCGCGAACTCGAGTCGATCACCGAATCGATCAACAGCCTGATCGAGAGCGAGCGCAGCCACCTTGAGCGCAGCCGCAACACGCTCTCCGACCTGGCGCACAGCCTCAAGACGCCGCTGGCCGTGCTGCGCTCTCGCCTGGACGCCGACGCCAGCCACGAAGAGCTGCGCGCCGAGGTCGGTGCCCAGGTGCAGCGCATGAACGAGATCGTCTCCTACCAGCTCTCGCGCGCCGCCCGCAGCGGCCATGCGCTGTATTCGGCGCCGCTGGAGATCGAGCCGCGCGCCGAGGAAATCGTCGCGGGGCTTGAGAAGGTCTACGCCAGCAAGGGCGTCTTCTGTGAATTCGAGATCGACCCGGCCGCGCGTTTCCACGGCGAGCTGGGCGACCTGCAGGAGCTGATGGGCAACCTGGTCGAAAACGCCTTCAAGTGGGCGCGCAAGCGCGTGCTGCTGACGGTGACGGTGGAGCCCGCGCCGGACAACCGCCGCCCCGGCGTGTCCTTCGTGGTGGACGACGATGGCCCGGGCATCCCGCCCGAGCAGGTCGAGCGCCTGCTGCAGCGGGGCGTGCGCGGCGACGAGCGCGTGCAGGGCCACGGCATCGGCCTGTCTATCGTGCAGGACATCGTCGCGGCCTACCGCGGCGAGCTCACGGTGTCGAAGGCGCCCGAGCTGGGCGGCGCGCGTTTCGCCGTGCGTTTCCCGCCGGCCTACTGAACCTGGTTCAGCGCGCGGGAATCGGCGACTCGCCGTAGAAGCGCTGCAGGTGCCCCGCCACCGCCGGCATTTCCCGGGCCAGCAGCGCCGGCGCCGAGAAGTGGTACTCGCTGGCGACGGCGAAGAACTCCTCGGGGGCTTCCGCGGCGTAGGCATCGATGGCGGTTTCTTCGCCGGCGTCCACGCGTTCGCAGAAGGCGTCGTAGGCCTGCTGGAAATCGCGGGCCCAGGCGCGCTGCCAGCTGGCGGGCAGCGGCGGCGTGCCGTCCATGGCGCCGTCGAGGGCGTCGAGCTTGTGCGCCATCTCGTGCACCACCAGCTGGAAGCCCGCCTCGGGCTCGGCCAGGTCGGCCAGCACGTCGTCCCAGCTCAGCACCAGCGGGCCCTGTTCCCAGGCTTCGCCGGCCAGTTCGTCCACCCATTCGTCCACCACGCCGGTGTCTTCGTCGTGGTGGCGCCGGTGTACGCGGAACGCGCCGGGGTAAACCAGCACCTGCGACCAGCCGTGCAGGCCCTCGGCGCCGAATTCGAGCAGGGGCAAGCAGGACAGGGCGGCCAGCTGGAGGCGCTGCACGTCGTCCAGCGCCAGGCCGTGCAGCGGCGTGATGGTCTTGCCGCCCTGGTAGCGCGCCACCAGCGTGCAAAGGCGGTCGAGCCGCGCGGCCTCGAGCCGACCGAGGAAGGGCAGGGCGGCGAGGAGCGCATCGCGGTCGGCCGGCGACGGGCGCGGCTGCCCCGTGGCGGAGCGCAGGCGTTGGAGCAGGGACTTCATGCCCGCAGGGTGCGGGCGGCGCCGCGATCAGGCAAGCCCGGGCGGGCTCAGCGGATCATGCCGGGCAGCAGGGTGTTCCAGCGTGGGGTGCTGCGGCCCGCGGCGCCGCTGCCGCGCGGACGCACCGGGGCGGTGGCGCCGGGGCCCGCGGCGGGTTCGGCGGCCTTGCCGCTGGCCTGCTTGGTGTCTTCGGCCTCGGCCTTCTGGCAAAGGCCACCGTCGGGTTCGGCCTGGGCCGGCTCGGCGGCGAAGGCGCCGGCGGCGGGGAGGGCCAGGCTGAGGGCAAGCAGTAGGCGGATCATGGTCTTCACCTGCGGTACGGGACACCCTGTCGGATGCGCCGGGGCGGCCAAGGGTTGCATCGGATTCTACGCGGGCCGGCGCCGGCCGCCAGTGCCACTTTTGCGGCGTCGCAGCATGGCGGTGGCGCGCGGTTCGGGCAGACTCCCGCGGCACATGAATGCCGCCAGCCTGACCTTCCCACGCCCGCTCATCCGCGGCCCCGCGCTCCGCCGCGCGCTCATCGCCGGCGCCCGCCGCGTGATCGCGCAGCGCGAGGCGCTCAACAAGATCAACGTGTTCCCGGTGCCCGACGGCGACACCGGCAGCAACCTCGCCTTCACCCTGGGCGGCGTGCTGGCCGGTGCGCTCAGCCGCCGCACCCAGGGCGCCGGCGACCTGTTGCGCCGGGTCGGCGAGGACGCGGTGGATGGTGCGCGCGGCAACTCCGGCGCGATCCTGGCGCAGTTCTTCACCGGCGTGGCCGAAGCCGCGGGCACCGCCCGCGCGCTGGAAGCCGCGGCCCTGGCGCGCGCCGTGCGGGCGGGCGCGAATTCGGCGCGGCAAGCCCTTTCCGAACCGCGCGAGGGCACCATCCTCAGCGTCATCAGCGCCTTCGCCGACGGCCTGGACACCCGCGCCGACGACGACCTGGGCAGCTGGTTCGCGCGTGCGCTCGAGCGCAGCCGCAAGGCGCTGGCCGCCACGCCCACGCAACTGCCGGTGCTGGCCAAGGCCGGCGTGGTGGACGCCGGCGCGCAGGGTTTCGTGGACCTGCTCGAGGGCATCCAGGAATTCATCGCCTCGGGCGCGGTGGACGCCGCCGGCGTCGCCGACGAGCTGCCGGCCGACCTGGAGGCCGCCGAAGGCCATGGCGAGCTCGGCGACGCCGATCCCGAGCACCGCTGGTGCAGCGAATGCCTGCTGGTGGGCGAAGGCCTGGACCGCGCCGGCCTGCGCGCGGCGGTGGGCGAACTGGGCGCGTCCTGCGTGGTGATTGCCGGCAGCCACACCCGCGTGCGCCTGCACGCGCACGTCGCGCAGCCGAGCCAGTTGTTCGAAGTGGCGGGGCGCTTCGGCCGCGTCGAGGGCGCCAAGGCCGACGACATGCACGCGCAGGCGCGCACCGCCGCCGGCGGCGTCGGCGTGGCGGTGATCACCGACAGCGCCGCCGACCTGCCCGACGAGGAAATGCGCCGGCTCAACATCCACATGGTGCCGGCGCGGGTGAACTTCGGCGACCAGGACTACCTCGACAAGGTCGGCCTCTCCACCGCCGAGTTCTACCGCAAGCTGCGCACCGAACTGGTGTTGCCGCGCACGAGCCAGCCGCCGCCGGGCGATTTCCGCCGGCAGTTCGAATTCCTGCTCTCGCACCATCGCGAACTGGTGTACGTGGGCCTCTCGCGCGCCGTGTCGGGCACGCTGCAGTCGGCCGAAACCGCCGCGCAGCGCTGCAGCCCGGGGCGCACGCACGTGTTCGACACCGGCAACGCCTCCGGCGGCGAAGGCCTGCTGGCGATGCGCGCGGCGGAAATGGCTGTGGCGGGCGCGACCTCGGCGCAGATCCTGGAAGAGCTGGCGCGGCTCAAGCCGCTCACCCAGACCTGGGCCATGGCGCGCAACATCAGCCACGCCGTGCGCGGTGGCCGCATCCCGGCCTGGGCCAAGCCCGTGGTCGAATGGCTGGGCCTGACCCCGCTGGCGAAGGTGAAGGACAGCGGCAGGCTCGGCGTGGTCGGCGGCCTGTTCGGCCAGTCGCGGCTGCCCGAGCGTTACGCCGGATACGTCGCCAAACGCGTGGCCAAGGGCCAGCGTTACCGCCTGGTGGTGGGCCACTGCGATGCGCCCGAAGACGGCGAGCGCCTGCTGGCCGCGCTGCGCACGCACCTGGACGTGGCCCAGGGCTGGCTGGTGGAAACCGGCTCGGCGGTGGGCGCGCACGCGGGGCCGGGTGCGCTGGTGGTGTCGCTGCAGCCCGCGGACTGACGCCGCCCGCGGGGCTCCCGCATAATGCCGGCATGACTTCGCCGACGCTGACGACGCTCCTGCTGCTGCTTGCCGCCTACCTGCTCGGCTCGCTTTCCGGCAGCCTGCTGCTGGGCCGCCTGCGCGGCGTGGACATCCGCCAGCACGGCAGCGGCAACGCCGGCGGCACCAACGCGCTGCGCACCCAGGGCTGGAAGTTCGCGCTCGGCACCGTGCTGGTGGACGTGGGCAAGGGCGTGCTGGCGGCGTGGCTGGCGCTTCGTTTCGGCGGCGGGGAAGCGTGGCTCCCTTATGCCGCGGCGGCGGCCGCCATCCTTGGCCACGTGTACCCGGTATTCCACGGTTTCCGCGGCGGCAAGGGCGCCGGCACGCTGGTGGGCGCGCTGCTGGTGGCCTGGCCGGTGTCGGTGGTGGTGCTCATCGGCGCCTGGCTACTGGTGCTGACCGCCACGGGCTACGTCGGCCTGTCCACCATCCTGGCCGGCGCCGCGCTGGTGCCGTTCGCGCTGCTCACCGACGCGCCGGCGTCGCGGTTGGTCTTCGCCGTGGGCGTGGCGCTGTTCCTGGCCTACACCCACCGCAGCAACATCGCGCGCCTGCGCGCCGGCACCGAAAGCCGCTTCGAGCGCGTGCGGATATGGGCGCGGCTGGTCCGGGGCCGGGCGTGAGCGATCGCGCGCTGCTGGCGCGGCTGTGCGCGGGGCCAGCCTCCGGCGCCGAACTCGCGGCCTCGCTGGGCATCACCCGCAGCGCGGTGTGGAAACGCATCGAGGCGCTTCGCGAGGCGGGCGTTGAAGTGGACGCGCAGCCCGGCCGCGGCTACGCGCTGGCCCGTCCGCTGCAGCTGCTCGACGGCGCGGCGCTGGCCGCGGCGCTGTCGCC
>NZ_AVCH01000193.1 GCF_000747075.1 Arenimonas malthae CC-JY-1 | reverse complement strand
CGAACGCGTAGAGCGGATGGCCCACGGGCAGCGCGGCGCTGTTGGCGGCCAGGCTGGCGTCGGATTCGGCGGCCAGCAGGCGTTCGATGCGGCGGGCGTTGTCCACGCGCTCGGTGCGGCCGAGGCGGGCGTCGAGGAAGGCCAGTTCGCCCGCGGCTTCGAAACCGCGGCCCGCGGCCTGCAGCGCGGCGGCGCGCAGCGCATGCCAGCGTTCGCGCAGCGCGGCCGGCACCGAGTCGGCCGGCCGGGAGAGCAGGGCCAGGGCCTGTTCGGCGCGGCCCGCTTCCACCTGCAGCTGCGCACCGATCAGGTCGTGGCGCCAGGTGTCGTTGCCTTCGAGCCGGCGGCGGTTGGACTGCGACCAGGCCGTGCGCATCTGCTCGGGTTCGCCGGCCAGGCGGGCCTGTTCGGCGGCCTGCAGCCAGGCGCGGTCGCGCGCGCTGCCGCGGCCGGCTTCGGCCACCTGCGCCCAGGCCTGCGCGGCTTCCGCGTGCTGGCCGGCTTCGGCCAGTTGTTCGGCGGAGCGCTGGGGCGCGCTGGGCTCGCTTTGCACCGACACGCTGGCGCAGCCGGCGGTCAGGGCGAGGGCGAGCAGCAGGGGGGCGGTTCGCAGCATGGTCGGGGTCCGGGTGGGATGCCGCGTAAGATGATACCCGGTGCACAAGGAGGGCGCGGTCATGGCGACGACACAGGCAGGGGCGCTTTACGTGGTGGCGACGCCGATCGGCAACCTGGGCGACCTGACGACCCGCGCGCGCGAGGTGCTGGGCGCCGTGGACGCGATCTGCGCCGAAGACACCCGGCACACGCGCCAGCTGCTGGGCGCGCTCGGCATCGAGCGGCCGCTGCTGGCGCTGCACGAACACAACGAGGCCGAGATGGCCTGGAAACTGGTGGAGCGCCTGAAGGCCGGCGACCGCCTGGCGCTGGTGTCCGACGCGGGCACGCCCTTGGTCAGCGACCCCGGCTACCGCCTGGTGCGCGAGGTGCGCGCCGCGGGCCTGAAGGTGGTGCCGGTGCCCGGCGCCTGCGCCGCCATCGCGGCGCTGTCGGTGGCCGGCATCCCCAGCGACCGATTCTGCTTCGAAGGTTTCCTGCCGGCGAAATCCTCGGCCCGGCGCGAGCGCCTGGCGGCGCTGTCGCGTGAACCTCGCACGCTGGTGTTCTACGAAAGCTCACACCGCATCGAGGAAAGCCTGGCCGACCTGGTGGCGATGTTCGGACCCGACCGCGAGGCGGTGCTGGCGCGCGAGCTCACCAAGCTGTTCGAAACGGTGCTGGGCGACACCCTGGGCGGCATCGCGGAACAGGTGGCCGCCGACGAAAACCAGCGCAAGGGCGAGTTCGTGCTCATCGTGCGCGGCTGCGAGGACGACGGCGAGGCGAAGCTGCTCGAAGGCCAGCGCCTGTACGCCAAGCTGGCCGAACACCTGAAGCCTTCGCTGGCCGCGAAACTCGCGGCCGACATCAGCGGCGCGCCGCGCAAGGCGCTTTACGGAGGTGGTGAATGAAGAAGGGCCTCGCGATCCTGGGCGTGTTGCTGCTGTCGGCTTGCGCCGGCAGCCAAAGCGCGCGCGTCGGCGCGGAAATGATCCTGCCGCCGCTGGCGCCGCAGATGAAGATGCAGACGCAGGAACTGTTCCTGATGGCCTCGCACCTCAATCCGGACGTGTTGCCGGATTATCCCGCCGAACTGCTTGCCGACGGCCCCGAACAGGCCACCGTGTGCGCGGAGCTGGTGGTGGACGAAAACGGCGCGGTCGCGTGGACGGCGCCGCTGCGCGGTGGCCCGCAGTGCCCGCCGGAGGCGCTGCCGGCGCTGGCGCCGTTCGAGCGCGCGGTGGAACAGGCGGTGCGTCGCTGGGAGTTCACCGCGGCCGCCGTCTGCACCTTTCCACCCGGCGTGGAGAAGAACGACGACTGCGCCGGCGAAGGCGTGGTGGAGAAGAAAGTGCCGCTGCGAATGGCCTTCGTCTTCGATTTCAGCCGCAGCGAGCGCCGGGGCCGGTTTTCAGGCACGTCCGGACGCTGAACGGCCCCATGGCCCGGCTGTGAGACAATCCCCGGCGGCGGAGCCGGCCAAGACAGTCGCGTCGCAGCAATGCGCCGAGGAAAGTCCGGGCTCCACAGAGCAGGGTGCCAGGTAACGCCTGGGCGGCGTGAGCCGACGGAAAGTGCAACAGAAAACAAACCGCCGAACGGCCCGCAAGGGTGCGTGGTAAGGGCGAAACGGTGGGGTAAGAGCCCACCGCCCGGGGGGACAACGCCCCGGGGCACGGCAAACCCCACCCGGAGCAAGGCCAAATAGGGGTGCTATGGCATGGCTCGTGCCGCACCCGGGTTGGCTGCTTGAGGCCTGCGGCGACGCAGGTCCCAGAGGAATGACTGTCCACGACAGAACCCGGCTTAGCGGCCGGCTCCGCCACTTCCTCCGTCCCGTCTTGCGCAGTCGGCCCCTCGCCGGGGCCCGGCCGGGCCTTGCCGCTTGCCGGCCGGCCAGCGCCCCGGGGCTTTGGGATCTGTTTCACGCTTCCGGATCAAATCCATGTGAAACAAGCCTTGCCGAATGGTTCTTAAACAAGACTCTCAAGTATCGCGCAAGGTCTTGATCCACCTAGCGAATTTCCCCTGATTTTGTCCTTGACACCCCATAGGGGCAGGACTAACGTGGACATCAGAGGGAAATCCGGGTTTTTCGTGGGTTTGGGTGGATAAGGGCTGATCCGAAGCGATGTTCCAGGGCGAAACCGCGATCACGATCGACGACAAGGGCCGGCTGGCGATCCCAACCGCCGTCCGCGACGTCGTCGCGCGCGCCGGGAACCGCCTGGTCGTCACCTACAACCCGTACGAAACCGGCTGCCTGTGGCTGTACCCGGAAGCGGCGTGGGAAACCGTGCGCGACCAGGTGATGGCCATGCCCAACGTCAAGAAGGTCGTGCGCAACCTGCAGCTGAAGCTGGTGGGCTCCGCCACGATCGTCGAGCCCGACGGCAACGGCCGTGTGACGCTGCCGGCCAGCCACCGCCACGCCGCGGGCCTCGAGAAGAAAGCCGTGCTGCTCGGCATGGGCGGCAAGTTCGAATTGTGGAGCGAGCAGGCGCACCTCGCGCAGATCCGTCAGACCATCGGGGAAGACGAGATCAGCGAGGACATGCTCGACCTCAGGCTGTGACGGGCGTGGCCGGGATGCGGGAACAGTCGCAGCCCAGCCATCTCCCGGTGATGTACGCCCAGGTGCTGGACGGCCTGCGCGTGCTGGGGAATGGCAGGTACCTCGATGGCACCTTCGGACGCGGCGGGCATGCGCGCGGGGTGCTCGACCGGCTGGGGCCGGATGGACGGCTGTTGGTGATGGACAAGGACCCGGAAGCGATCGCCACCGCCCACGCGCTTTTCGGCGCGGACGGGCGCGTCGCCGTCTACCGTGGCTCCTTCGCCGACCTCGCCAGCTGGGAAGAAACCGCGCCGGGCCTCGATGGCGTGCTGTTCGACCTGGGCGTTTCCTCGCCCCAGCTTGACGTCGCCGAGCGCGGCTTCAGCTTCGGCAAGGACGGCCCGCTGGACATGCGCATGGACCCGGAGTCGGGCGAGAGCGCCGCCAACTGGCTGGCCCGCGCCGACGAGCGCGAGATCGCCGACGTGCTGTGGACCTACGGCGAGGAAAAGCTCAGCCGCAAGATCGCCCGCACCATCGTCGCGCGCCGCGACGAAACGCCGCTGCTGCGCACCGCCCAGCTGGCCGAGCTGATCGCCTCGGTGGTCGGCCGCGGCGACAGCAAGATCCACCCGGCCACCCGCAGCTTCCAGGCGATCCGCATCTTCATCAACCGCGAACTCGAGGACCTCGAGCGCGGGCTCGACGCCGCGCTGGCGCGGCTGAAGCCGGGCGGCCGGCTGGCGGTGATCAGCTTCCATTCGCTGGAAGACCGCATCGTCAAGCAATTCATCGCCCGCCACGCCAAGGCGCCCCCGGGCAACCGCCGCATGCCGGTGGAAGTGGCGTTCACGCCCGACCTGCGCGACCTCGGCGGCGCCCAGCGCGCCACGCCCGAGGAAACCGCCCGCAACCCGCGCGCCCGCAGCGCCGTGCTGCGCGTGGCCGAGAAGCTGCCGGCGGGAGGCGCGGCATGAGCCTGCGCCACTTCCTGCTGATGGTGCTCTCGGCGGCCGTCATCGCCAGCGCCATCGGCGTGGTCTGGTCGCGGCACCTGCACCGCCAGGCCTACATCGCGCTGAGCACGCTGGAGAACGAGCGCGACGAGCTCAACATCGAATTCGGCCGGCTGCAGCTCGAGCAGGCCACCTGGTCGGAGGCCAACCGCATCGAGCAGGTGGCCGGCGCGCGCATCGGGATGAAGTTCCCGACCGACGAAGACATCGTGGTGCTGCAGCCATGAGCGCGCGCAGCAACTACAGCCCGCGCAACCGCCTGCTGGTGGTCGGCGGCATCCTGGGCGCCTGCTTCATCGTGCTGGTGGCGCGCGCCGCGCACCTGCAGGTGATCAGCGAGGAGTTCTACCAGCAGCAGGGCGACGCGCGTTTCCTGCGCGAGATCCCCATCGCCACCTCGCGCGGCATGATCACCGACCGCAACGGCGAGCCGCTGGCGGTGTCGTCGCCGGTGGAGTCGATCTGGGCGAACCCGAAGGAGCTGCTGCAGCACCCGGACCGCCTGCCGGCCCTGGCCTCGGCGCTCAACATCCCGCTCGACCTGCTCACCCGCCGCGTGTCCGAGCGCGCCGACAAGGAGTTCGTCTACCTCAAGCGCCACCTGAACCCGGACATCGCCGCGGGCATCACCGAGTTGGGCATCCCCGGCGTGTACGCGCAGCGCGAGTTCCGCCGCTTTTACCCGCACGGCGAAGTGATGGCGCACGTGCTGGGCTTCACCAACATCGACGACATCGGCCAGGAAGGCCTGGAGCTGGCCTTCAACGACTGGCTGACCGGCAAGGAAGGCAAGCAGCGCGTCATCCGCGACCGCCGCGGCCGCGTCGTCGAAAACGTGGACCTGGTCGAAGCCGCCGAGCCGGGCAAGGACCTGGCGCTGTCCATCGACCGTCGCATCCAGTACCTGGCCTACCGCGAACTCAAGGCCGCGCTGGTGGAAACCGGCGCCACCAGCGGTTCGGTGGTGGTGCTGGACGTGCCCACCGGCGAAGTGCTGGCCATGGTGAACCTGCCGTCCTACAACCCGAACTCGCGCGTGGGCGCCGACGCCGAGTCGCGCCGCAACCGCGCGGTGACCGACGTGGTCGAGCCGGGTTCGGTGATGAAGACGCTCACCATCGCCGCGGCGCTGGAAGCGGGCAAGTTCACCCCCGAGTCGCCGATCGAGACGGCGCCGGGCTACATCGGCCTGCCGGGCGGCTACCAGGTCCGCGACTTCCGCAACTACGGCACGCTCACCGTCACCGGCATCCTGACCAAGAGCTCGAACGTCGGCGCCATCAAGGTCTCCAACGAGCTCACCGCCGAGCACCAGTACGACATGTACACGCGCTTCGGCCTGGGCCAGCGCAGCGGCAGCGGCTTCCCCGGCGAACTCGCGGGCGTGCTGCCGGCGCCGAACCGCTGGGGCCCGACCGAGAAGGCCACCATTTCCTACGGCTACGGCCTGTCCGTTACGCCGCTGCAGCTGGCGCGCGCCTACGCCGCGGTCGGCAACGGCGGCCGGGTGATGGAGCCCACCTTCGTCAAGGGCGGGGCCGGCGAGGGTACGCAGATCATCGACCCGGCCATCGCGAAGCAGCTGATGGGCATGCTCGAAACCGTGGTCGGCCCGGAAGGCACCGCGCGCCGCGCGGCCGTGCTGGGTTACCGCGTGGCAGGCAAGACCGGTACCTCGCGCAAGGCCGCGGGTGGCGGTTATGCCGCCAAGCGCTACGCCGCGGTGTTCGTGGGCCTGGTGCCGGCCAGCCAGCCGCGTTTCGCCATGGCCGTGGTCATCCACGAGCCTCAGGGCCTGGAATACGGCGGCGGCGCGGTGTCGGCGCCGGTGTTCCACCGGGTCATGGACGGCGCGCTGCGCCTGATGGACGTGCCGCCGGACAACATCGAACAGTGGTTCGCCGCGCAGGCCAAGGCCAAGCCGGCGGCGCCGGTGGCGGTGGCGCCGGCCCCGCCCGCCGCGGTCCCCGCCGGGGCTGCGCCATGACCCGCGCCATGCCCCTGCACGCGCTGCTGCGTGGCATCGCCGCGCCGCCGCCGGGTTTCGACCCGGTGGTCACCGGCCTCTCCGCCGACAGCCGCGCGCTGCGCGCCGGCGACGCCTTCTTCGCGCTCGCGGGCGCCAGCACGCACGGCCTGCGCCACGCCGCGCAGGCCGAAGCGGCCGGCGCCAGCGTCATCCTGTTCGAAGCGCCGGCGCCGGAAGGCCAGGCGCTGCCCGCCAATGCGGTCGAAGTGGCGGGCCTGCGCGGCCACCAGGGCGAACTGGCGGACCGTTTCTACGACGCGCCGTCGCGCGCGCTGCACGTGGTCGGCGTCACCGGCACCAACGGCAAGACCTCCACCGTGCAGCTGCTGGCGCAGGCGCTGAGCCTGGCCGGCGCCACCGCCGGCAGCATCGGCACGCTCGGCGCCGGCCTGCACGGCCGCGTCGTGCCGGGCGAGCGCACCACGCCCGACGTGATCGCCGTGCACCGCCTGCTGGCGGAAATGCGTGACCAGGGCGCGACGCACGTGGCCATGGAAGTGTCCTCGCACGCGCTCGAGCAAGGCCGCGTGGATGCCGTGGCTTTCCAGGTGGCGGTGTTCACCAACCTCACCCGCGACCACCTCGACTTCCACGGCACCATGGAAGCCTACGGCGCCGCCAAGGCCAGGCTGTTCGACTGGCCGACGCTGCAGGCCATGGTGGTGAACCTGGACGACCCGTTCGGCGCCCGCCTGGGCCTGGAATCCGCGCGCGGCGTGCGCCGCATCGGCGTGAGCGCGCGCGGTGCCGCCGGTGCCAGCCTGCGCGCCGAGGACGTGGTGCTGGCGCCGGAAGGCCTGCGCTTCATGCTGGCCGAGGACGGCGCCCGCCACGCGGTGGCCTCGCCGCTGCTCGGCCGCTTCAACGTCGACAACCTGCTGGCCGTGGCCGGCACGCTGCGCGCGCTGGACTGGCCGCTGGCCGACGTGGCCGCGATGCTGCCGCGCCTGTCGCCGGTGGGCGGCCGCATGAGCCGCGTCGGCGGCGAAAACGGCAAGCCGCTGGTGGTGGTGGATTACGCGCACACCCCGGACGCGCTGCAGCAGGCCCTGGCCGGGCTGCGCGAACACACCCCGGGCCGCCTGACCTGCGTGTTCGGCTGCGGCGGCGAGCGCGACGCGGGCAAGCGTCCGCTGATGGCCGCCATCGCCCAGGCCGGCGCCGACCGCGTGGTGGTCACCGACGACAACCCGCGCGGCGAGGATGGCGATGCCATCGTCGCCGGCATCCTGGCCGGCTTCAGCCGCCGCGAGGCCGTGACCGTGCAGCGCGACCGCGCCAGGGCCATCGCCGAGGCGCTGGCCGGCGCCGGCCCCGGCGACGTGGTGCTGGTGGCCGGCAAGGGCCACGAGCCCTACCAGGAAGTGGCTGGCGTGAAGCACCCGTTCGACGACCTGCAGGTGGCGCGCGCCCTGCTGGAGCGTGCACCGTGAGGCCGCTGATGCTCTCGCAGGTGGCGCGCTGGGTCGAAGGCCGGCACCTCGGCGCCGACGTCGAGATCCGCTCGGTCAGCACCGATACCCGCACGCTGGCCCCGGGCAGCCTGTTCGTGGCCCTGCGCGGCGAACGCCACGACGGCCACGCGCACGCCGACCAGGCGCTGGCCAACGGCGCCGCCGCCCTGCTGGTGCACCGCGAAGTGGATTCGCCGCTGCCGCAGGTGCTGTGCGCCGACACCCAGGATGCGCTGGGCGAACTCGCCGCCGGCGTGCAGCAGGGTCGCCCGGCCGTGGTGGTGGCGCTCACCGGCAGCAACGGCAAGACCTCGGTCAAGACCCTGGTGCTGTCCATCCTTTCCCGCGCCGGCCTGGCCTATGCCAACCCCGGCAACCGCAACAACGAGATCGGCCTGCCGCTGGCCGTGCTGGACGCGCCGGAAGACGCGCGTTTCGCCATCTACGAGATGGGCGCCGGCCAGCCGGGCGACATCGCCTACCTCGCGTCCATCGCGCCGCCGCAGGTGGCGCTGGTGAACAACATCATGCCGGCGCACATCGAGCGCATGGGCAGCCTGCTGGGCATCGCCGAGACCAAGGGCGCCATCTACGAGGCGCTGCCCGACGACGGCGTGGCGGTGGTCAACGCCGACGACGCGTTCGCGCCCTGGTTCCTGCAGCGCATCGGCAACCGTCGCGTGCTGCGCTTCGGCCTGGAGAACGACGCCGAGCTGCGCGCCAGCGCCATAAAGCTCTCGCCAGAGTCCTCGGCCTTCCGCCTGCACACGCCGGCCGGCGACGCCGACGTGGTGCTGCCGCTGCCGGGCCGCCACAGCGTGATGAACGCGCTGGCCGCCGCCGGCCTGGCGCTGGGCGCCGGCGCGACGCTGCAGCACGTGGTGGAAGGCCTGCAGTCGGCGCCGGCGGTGCCGGGCCGGCAGGTGCCGCACACCCTTTCGAACGGCGTGGTGCTGGTGGACGACAGCTACAACGCCAATCCGGGTTCGGTGGCGGCGGCGATCGCCGCGCTGGCCGAAGCGGGCGGCGACGCCTGGCTGGTGCTGGGCGACATGATGGAGCTGGGCGAGGGCGCCGGCGTGCTGCACGCCGAAGTCGGCGAGCGCGCGCGCCGCGCCGGGCTCAAGCGCCTGTGGACGGTGGGCGAACTCAGCGCCGCCGCCAGCCGCGCCTTCGGCGACGGCGCCATGCATTTTAAGGACCAGGCGGGCCTGCTGGCCGCGCTGGGGCCGGCGCTGCGCGCCGCCCCGGCCGGGCTGCGCTGCCTGGTGAAGGGTTCGCGCTCGAGCGCGATGGACAAGGTGGTGGCCGCGCTGCTGGCCGCCGACCGGCAAGGAGGCGCCACCGATGCTGCTTGAACTGGCCCGCTGGCTCAATGAAATGGGATGGATGCCGCCGCTGTTCGGCTACATCACCTTCCGGGCCATCCTGGGCGCGCTGACCGCGCTGCTGCTGTCGCTGTGGCTCGGCCCGCGGGTGATCGCGCGGCTGGCCAGGCTCAAGGGCGGCCAGCCGATCCGCACCGACGGCCCGCAGTCGCATTTCTCCAAGGCCGGCACGCCGACCATGGGCGGCGCGCTGATCCTGCTCACCATCACGCTTTCGACCCTGCTCTGGGCCGATCTGCGCAACCGCTACGTCTGGGTGCTGCTGGCGGTGATGGTGGCCTTCGGCGCCATCGGCTGGCTCGACGACTGGATCAAGATCGTGCGCCGCGACCCGAACGGCCTGAAGTCGCGGCACAAGTACGCGCTGCAGTCGCTGTTCGGCCTGGCGGCGGCGCTGGTGCTCTATTTCACCGCCGACCACGCCAACAACACCACGCTGTTCCTGCCGCTGCTCAAGGACTTCGCGATCCCGCTGGGCGCGATGTTCGTGGTGATCGCCTACTTCTGGATCGTCGGCTTCTCGAACGCGGTGAACCTGACCGACGGCCTCGACGGCCTGGCGATCATGCCGACGGTGCTGGTGGCGGCGGCGCTGGGCATCTTCGCCTACGCCTCGGGCAACGCGGTGTTCTCGCAGTACCTGCAGATCCCGGCCATCCCGGGCGCGGGCGAGATCACCATCTTCTGCGCGGCCATCGCCGGCGCCGGCCTGGGCTTCCTGTGGTTCAACACCTACCCGGCCATGGTGTTCATGGGCGACATCGGCGCGCTGGCGCTGGGCGCCGTGCTGGGCACCATCGCGGTGATCGTGCGCCAGGAAGCCATCCTGGTGCTGATGGGCGGCATCTTCGTGATCGAAACCCTGTCGGTGATGATCCAGGTCGCTAGCTTCAAGCTCACCGGCAAGCGCGTGTTCCGCATGGCGCCCATCCACCACCACTTCGAGCTCAAGGGCTGGCCGGAGCCGCGCGTGATCGTACGCTTCTGGATCATCTCGGTGATGCTCGTGCTGGTTGGCCTTGCCACGTTGAAGGTGCGCTGACATGGCCTTCACCGACGACCGCACCCAGGCCACCAAGCTCGACGCCATCGGCGGCCGCTACGACCCGGTGCTGCTGGGCCTGTCGCTGCTGCTGGCGGCCTTCGGCGTGGTGATGGTGGCTTCGAGCTCGATCGCGATCGCCGAGGGCCTGGAGGTCGGGCCGTTCTACTTCGTTACCCGCCACGTGCTGTTCCTGGGGCTGGGCATGGGCCTGGCGTACGCGGTGATGCGCACCGAGCTCAAGCTCATCGAGAAGTACAACCACGTGCTGCTGCTGGGCTGCTTCCTGCTGCTGCTGGCGGTGTTCCTGCCGGGCATCGGCCACAGCGTCAACGGCGCCCAGCGCTGGATCAACCTGGGCGTGTCGAAGTTCCAGGCGGTCGAGGCGGTGAAGGTGCTGCTGATCATCTGGATGGCCAGCTACGTCGTGCGCTACCGCGACGAGATCGGCCAGAAGTGGTCCACCCTGCTCAAGCCGCTGGGCATCGCCGGCCTGATCGTGGCCTTCCTGCTGGTGCAGCCGGACTTCGGCTCGGCCGCCCTGATCCTGGCCATCACCGGCGGCATGGTTTGGCTGGGCGGCGCGCGCATCCAGCACCTGCTGGCGATCGCCGCGCTGGCGCTGCCGGCGCTGGCCGCCATCGCGGTGGCCGCGCCCTACCGCGTGGCGCGCCTGAAGTCCTTCCTCAACCCCTGGGCCGACCCCTTCGACGACGGCTTCCAGCTGACCCAGGCGCTGATCGCCATCGGCCGCGGCGAGTGGTTCGGCGTGGGCTTGGGCGGCAGCGTGCAGAAGCTGTTCTACCTGCCCGAGGCGCACACCGACTTCATCTTCTCGGTCACGGCCGAGGAGCTGGGCTTCGTGGGTTCGGTGGGCATCATCGCGGTGTTCGCGATCTTCTCCTGGCGCACCTTCCGCCTGGGCCTGCGCGCGGTGGAGATGCGCCGCTACTTCGCCGGCTTCTGCGCCTTCGGCGTGGGCCTGTGGATCAGCCTGCAGTCCTTCGTCTCGATCGGCGTGAACCTGGGGCTGCTGCCGACCAAGGGCCTGACCCTGCCGCTGGTGTCTTCCGGCGGCTCGAGCGTGCTGGGCACCTGCGTGGCCATCGGCCTGCTGCTGCGCGTGAGCTACGAGCTCGACCGCGCCGAGCGCCAGGTGGCGCGCCTGCGCGGCGCCGGTGCGCTGCCGGCCGAAACCGACGTGCGCGACGAAACGCTGTCGCCGCAGTCGCCGGCCGCGGTGGCGCCGGTGGCCGCGGGTCCGCGCGGCTCGCGCCCGCGCATCGAACCCAAGATCGGGGCGGTGGCATGACGGCCGCGAACGCCCCCGTGCTTATCCTGGCCGGCGGCACCGGCGGCCACATCTTCCCCGGCCTGGCCGTGGCCGCGGCGCTGCGCGAACGCGCGGTGCCGGTGGTGTGGCTGGGTTCGGCCGGCGGCATGGAAACGCGGCTGGTGCCGCCCGCCGGCATCACCATCGAAACCATCTCCGTCTCGGGCCTGCGCGGCAAGGGCGCTCTGACCCTGCTGAAGGCGCCGTTCCTGCTGCTGCGTTCGATCGGCCAGGCGCTGGCGATCGTGCGCCGGCTGCGCCCGCGCGCGGTGCTGAGCTTCGGCGGTTACGCGGCGGGCCCCGGTGGCCTGTGCGCCTGGCTGCTGCGCCGCCCGCTGCTGGTGCACGAACAGAACCGCGCGCCCGGCCTGACCAACCGCGTGCTGTCGCGCCTTGCGCGCCGCGTGCTGTGCGGTTTCCCCGGTGCGTTCCCGGCGGACCGCGCGGAAGTGGTGGGCAATCCGGTTCGTCCTGAGATCGCCGCCGTGCCGCCGCCGGCCACGCGCCTCGCCGGGCGCGCCGGCCCGCCGCGCCTGCTGGTGCTGGGCGGCAGCCAGGGCGCGCATGCGCTCAACAAGGTGCTGCCGCAGGTGCTGGCGGGCGTGCCCGCCGCGTTGCGCCCGGAAGTCCGCCACCAGTGCGGCGAGCGCCACGCCGAGGCCACCCGCAAGGTCTACGCCGACGCCGGCGTCGCCGCCAGCGTCGAACCCTTCATCGCCGACATGGCCGCCGCCTATGCCTGGGCCGACCTGGTGGTCTGCCGCGCCGGCGCGCTGACCCTGGCCGAGATCTGCGCCGCCGGCGTCGGTTCGGTGCTGGTGCCGTTCCCGGCCGCGGTGGACGACCACCAGACCCGCAACGCCGAATACCTGGTCGACGCCGGCGCCGCCGTGCTGGTGCCGGAAGGCGAGGGCTTCGCCGAACGGATGGCCGCCGCCACCGCGCGCCTGCTGCCCGACGCGCCGGCGCGCCTGGCCATGGCCAGCGCCGCCCGCGGCATTTCCCATGCCGACGCCGCCGCGCGCGTCGCCGGCATCGTGCTCGAGGAGGCCCGCGCATGATCCGCCGCCTGCAGAACACCGGCGACCTGGCCCGCGCCTTCCCGCGCGTGCACTTCATCGGCATCGGCGGCGTCGGCATGAGCGGCATCGCCGAAGTGCTGGTGACCCTGGGCTACCTGGTGTCCGGTTCCGACGCCAACGACTCCGCCGCCACCCGCCGCCTCGCCGCCCTGGGCGCCACCATCCACCGCGGCCACGCCGCCGAACACGTGGAAGGCGCCGACGTGGTGGTGGTCTCGAGCGCCATCAAGGCCGACAACCCCGAGCTGGTGGCCGCCCATGCGCGCCGCATCCCGGTGGTGCCGCGCGCCGAGATGCTGGCCGAGCTGATGCGCTTCAAGCGCGGCATCGCCATCGCCGGCACCCACGGCAAGACCACCACCACCTCGCTGGTGGCCAGCGTGCTCAGCGAAGGCGGGCTCGACCCGACCTTCGTCATCGGCGGCCAGCTGCTGTCGGCCGGCGCCAACGCGCGCCTGGGCGGCGGCCAGTGGCTGGTGGCCGAAGCCGACGAGAGCGACGGCAGCTTCCTGCGCCTGAACCCGCTGGTGGCCGTGGTCACCAACATCGACGCCGACCACCTCGAGAACTACGGCGGCGACTTCGCCCGGGTGCAGGCCGCCTTCAACGAATTCCTGCACCGGCTGCCGTTCTACGGCCTGGCCGTGCTGTGCGTGGACGACCCCGAAGTCGCCGCGCTGGCCGCGCAGACGCCGCGCCACCTGGTCACCTACGGCATCCGCGAGCCGGCCGACGTGCGCGCCACCGACGTGCGCCAGGACGGCCCCTGCATGCGCTTCACCCTGCACCTGCCGGAAGCGCAGCCGCAGGCGGTGACGCTGAACCTGCCCGGCGCGCACAACGTGCTCAACGCGCTGGCCGCCGCCGCCATCGGCTGGCAGCTGGGCGTCACCCCGGCCGCCATCGCCACGGCGCTGGAGAAGTTCCAGGGCATCGGCCGCCGCTTCAACCTCAAGGGCGAACTCGACTTCGGCCGCGGCAAGGCGCTGCTGGTGGACGACTACGGCCACCACCCGCGCGAACTCGAGGCCGTGTTCGCCGCGGCCCGCGGCGGCTGGCCGGAGCGCCGCCTGGTGGTGGCTTTCCAGCCACACCGCTACAGCCGCACCCGCGACCTGTTCGATGACTTCGCCGCCGTGCTTTCCAGCGCCGACGCCGTGCTGCTGACCGACGTCTACCCGGCGGGCGAGGCCCCCATCGCCGGCGCCGACGCCAAGTCGCTGGCCCGCGCCATCCGCGCCCGCGGCCGCATCGACCCGGTGCTGGCCGGCAGCGCCCGCGACCTGCCGCGCGTGCTGGCCGACGTGCTGGCCGACGGCGACCTGCTGCTGGTGATGGGCGCGGGCGACATCGGCCACGTCGCCGCCGAACTCGCGGCCCATGGACTCAAAGGAGTGACCCAGGCATGACGCCGACCGTTCCCGCCCTGCGCTGCACCGACGCCCGCGCCTTCGGCCGCGTCGCCGTGCTGATGGGCGGCACCAGCGCCGAGCGCGAGGTGTCGCTCGATTCCGGCCGCAACGTGCTCGCCGCGCTGCAGGCGCGCGGCGTCGATGCGCATGCCGTCGACGGCATTCCGGCGCTGGTGGAGGCGCTGGTGGCCAAGCGCTTCGACCGCGTCTTCAACATCCTGCACGGCAACAAGGGCGGCGGCGAAGACGGCGTGCTGCAGGGCCTGTGCGAGGCGCTGGGCGTGCCGGTCACCGGCTCGGGCGTACTGGGTTCGGCGCTGGGCATGGACAAGATCCGCACCAAGCAGGTGTGGCTGTCGCTGGGCCTGCCGACGCCGCGCTACGTGCGCCTGGCCAAGGGCGACGACGTCCACGCCGCGGCCCGCTCGCTCGGCCTGCCGGTGATCGTGAAGCCCTCTTGCGAAGGTTCGAGCGTGGGCGTCTCCCGCGTCTTCAACGAGGCCGACCTCGAGGCCGCCGTCGCGCTGGCCGCGGCCTACCCCGGCGAGTTGCTGATGGAACAGCTGGTGGTGGGCGGCGAATACACCGTCGGCATCCTGGGCGACATCGCGCTGCCGAGCATCCGAATCGTGCCCGCCGGCGAGTACTACGACTACCACGCCAAGTACCAGGCCGAAGACACCCAGTACCTGTGCCCGGGACTGGAAGGCGAAGCCGAGGCCGGCATCCGCGCGCTGGCGCTGGCCGCGTTCCGCGCCGCCGGCTGCAGCGGCTGGGGCCGGGTGGACGTGATGCGCGACGCCGCCGGCAACAACTACCTGCTCGAAGTGAACACCGCGCCGGGCATGACCAGCCACTCGCTGGTGCCCAAGGCCGCCGGCCAGGTCGGCATCGGCTTCGAGGAACTGTGCTGGCGCGTGCTCGAGACCAGCCTGCCGAAGGAGGGCGCCGGCGCATGAACGCCCTGCTGCGCATCGCCGCGTGGATCCTGGCGATCGGCCTGGTGGCCCTGCCCGTGGTGGCGGTGCTCAATGGCTGGATCGCGGGCGAGCGGTGGCCGATGCGCCGCCTCGCCGTCACCGGCGAATTCCGCCAGGTGGACGAGGCCGCCGTGCGCGAGGCCGTGCTGCCGATGGTGCGCGACGGCTTCTTCGCCGTGGACCTCGACCAGGTGCGCGCCGCCGTGGCCGCGCTGCCCTGGGTCGAAAAGGTCGAGGTGCGCAAGCGCTGGCCGGACCGGCTGGAAGTGAGCCTGAGCGAACACACCCCGGTGGCGCGCTGGGGCGAGGACCGCATGCTTTCCGAAGACGGCGAACTGTTCGCCGCGCCGGAAGGCGCCGGCGCCGGCCTGCCGCGCTTCGAAGGCCCGGAAGACCGCGCCTCCGAGCTGATGTCGCTGCACAGCCTGGCGCGGCCGCTGTTCCTGCCGCTGGGCCTGAAGGTCGACGTGGTGCGCCTGAGCGCCCGCGGCAGCTGGACGCTGCTGCTCGACGACGGCACCGAGATCGAGGCCGGGCGCGGCGACCCGCAGTCCCGCCTGGCCCGCTTCGCGCGGATGCTGCCGCAGCTGCGCGCCGACCCGGCCCGCCGCGTGGTCCGCGCCGACCTCCGCTACACCAATGGCTTCGCGATCGTCTGGCAGGACGTTCCCGCGCCCACCCCGCAGGAAGGAAACACATGAATCGCAAGGGCGACAAGTCGCTGATCGTCGGCCTCGACATCGGCACCTCGAAGGTCACCGCGCTGGTGGGCGAATACTCGCCCGGCCACGAGATCGAGGTGATCGGCATCGGTTCGCATGAATCGCGCGGCATGAAGCGCGGCGTGGTGGTGGACATCGAGTCCACCGTGCAGTCGATCCAGCGCGCGGTGGAGGAAGCCGAGCTGATGGCCGGCTGCGAGATCCGTTCGGTCTACGCCTCGATTTCCGGCAGCCACACCCAGTGCCGCAACTCGCCCGGCATCGTGCCGGTGGCGGGCGGCGAGGTGACCTACGCCGACCTCGACCGCGTGCTCGAGGCCGCCAAGGCGGTCGCGGTGCCGGCCGACCAGAAGATCCTGCACGCCATCCCGCAGGAGTACATCGTCGACAACTCCCAGGAAGGCATCCGCAACCCGGTGGGCATGAGCGGCGTGCGCCTGGAAGTGCGCGCGCACCTGGTCACCGGCGCGCAGTCGGCCGCCAGCAACGTCATGAAGTGCGTGCAGCGCTGCGGCCTGCAGGTGGACGACCTGATCCTGAGCTCGCTGGCGTCCAGCACCGCCGTGCTCACCAGCGACGAGAAGGAGCTGGGCGTGGTGCTGGTGGACATCGGCGCCGGCACCACCGACATCGCGGTGTTCGTGCAGGGCGCGATCCGCCATTCCGCCTCGCTGCCGATCGCCGGCGACCAGGTCACCAACGACATCGCCCACCTGCTGCGCACGCCCACGCCGGAAGCCGAGCAGATCAAGGTGCGCTACGCCTGCGCCCTGGCCCAGCTGGCCACCGCCGAGGAATCGATCCAGGTGCCGAGCGTGGGCGACCGCCCGCCGCGCCGCCTGGCCCGGCAGGCGCTGGCCGAGGCGGTGCAGAACCGCTACGAGGAAATCTTCGAGATGGTGCAGGCCGAACTGCGCCGCTCCGGCTTCGAGGAGCTGGTGCGCGCCGGCCTGGTGCTCACCGGCGGCGCCTCGCGCATGGAAGGCGTGGTCGAGCTGGCCGAGGAAATGCTGCACATGCCGGTGCGGGTGGGTATCCCCCAGCACGTGTCCGGCCTGGGCGAAGTGGTCGGCAACCCGGTGCATGCCACCGGCGTCGGCCTGCTGCTCTGGGGCAGCCAGATTGAGAACCCGCGCCGCCCGGCCCTGTCGGCGGGCAAGGCCGGGACGATTTGGACGAAGTTCAAGAACTGGTACCGAGGTGAGTTCTGAACCGCGTCACTGCAACAACCGAGGCACCCGAATAACAACAACCAATAGCAATCCCTGGATTCGAATCACGGAGGACGAGGACATGGCACATTTCGAACTGATCGAGAAGCTGGCACCCAATGCGGTGATCAAGGTGGTGGGCGTGGGCGGCGGCGGCGGCAACGCCGTGGCGCACATGGTGAACGCGGGCGTGGAGGGCGTGGAGTTCATCACCGCCAACACCGACGCGCAGGCCATCAAGCAGTGCGGCGCCAAGCTGCAGCTGCAGCTGGGCAGCAACGTCACCAAGGGCCTGGGCGCCGGCGCCAACCCCGAGGTCGGCCGCCAGGCCGCGCTCGAGGACCGCGAGCGCATCGTCGAGGCCCTCGAGGGCGCCGACATGGTGTTCATCACCGCCGGCATGGGCGGCGGCACCGGCACGGGCGCCGCCCCGGTCGTGGCCCAGCTCGCCAAGGAAATGGGCATCCTGACCGTCGCGGTCATCACCAAGCCGTTCCCGTTCGAGGGCCGCCGCCGCATGCAGGTGGCGCTCAAGGGCATCGAGGAGCTGAGCCACCACTGCGACTCGCTGATCACCATCCCGAACGAGAAGCTGATCACCGTGCTTGGCCGCCAGGCCACCATGGTGCAGGCCTTCCGCGCCGCCAACGACGTGCTGCTGGGTGCCGTGAAGGGCATTGCCGACCTGATCGTCAGCCCGGGCCTGATCAACGTGGACTTCGCCGACGTGCGCACGGTCATGTCCGAGATGGGCCTGGCCATGATGGGCACCGGCATCGCCCGCGGCGACGACCGCGCCCAGGCCGCCGCCGAGGCCGCCATCTCCAACCCGCTGCTGGACGAGGTGAACCTGTCGGGCGCCAACGGCGTGCTGGTCAACATCACCGCCGGCCCGGACTTCACCATGGCCGAGTTCGACGAGATCGGCCGCACCATCGAGGACTTCGCCTCCGAGGACGCCACCGTCGTCATCGGCACCTCGCTGGACCCTGAGATGCAGGACGAGGTGCGCGTGACCGTGGTGGCCACCGGCCTGAACCGCGGCGTGGTGCGCCAGCCGGTCCGGAACCCGGAGAAGGAAACCTACCGGGCGCCGGTGAAGCTGGTCCGCAATGCCACCACCGGCATGTACGACGACAGCGCCATGGCCAACGTGAACGCCGCGCCGACCGCCGGCGGCCACCTGGGCCTGCGCGCGGGCCGGGGTTCGGAGCCGGTGTCGGGCAGCGAGACCGCCCTGTCGGGCCTGGGCAACGACCACAGCTACCTGGACATCCCGGCCTTCCTGCGCCGCCAGGCCGACTGAGCCGTACCCGGCGGCCGCCGGCGCCCGACCAGGCGCCAGGCCGCCACCACCGGCCACCCGGGATGGGCGGCCGGGCAACAACCGCGGGCCCCGGGCCCGCGGGCAGTGTCCCCAGGGGTCAGGAAACCTTGGCCCGCCGGTCCGCCGGCGGGCCCTTTTCCGGGCCGGCGGGGGAGGGTCCCGGTGTGCAACGACTGGCCGGAAATGCCAATATCGTTGCAGAATCGAGACAAGCGTTTGAATGTTAGGTTTTCGTTTGTTGGCCGGTGTGTTATCGTCCTCGACGGTTTTGCGCGCTCCCGCCCCGGAGACCGCCACAAAAATGATCAGACAGCGAACCCTCAAGAACGTCATCCGCGCCACCGGCGTCGGCCTGCATAGCGGCGAAAAGGTCTACATGACCCTGCGCCCGGCTGCGCCCGACACCGGCATCGTGTTCCGCCGCGTCGACTTCGACCAGCCGGTCGAGATCCACGCCAAGGCCGAGCGCGTGGGCGACACCAGCCTTTGCACCGCGCTGGTCGAGGGCAATGTCCGGGTCATGACCATCGAGCACCTGCTCTCGGCCATGGCCGGCCTCGGCATCGACAATGCCTACGTCGACCTGTCCACGGCCGAAGTGCCCATCATGGACGGCTCGGCCGGCCCCTTCGTGTTCCTGCTGCAGTCGGCGGGCATCGAGGAGCAGAACAAGGCCAAGCGCTTCATCCGCATCAAGAAGCCGATCAAGGTCGAGGACGGGGACAAGTGGGCCCGCTTCGAGCCCTTCGAGGGCTTCAAGGTCGGTTTCACCATCGACTTCCAGCACCCGATCTTCAACAAGGCGACCTCGAGCACCGAGATCGACTTCTCCACGACCTCGTTCGTGAAGGAAGTCAGCCGGGCCCGCACCTTCGGCTTCATGAAGGACATCGAGTTCCTGCGCGAGCGCAACCTGGCGCTGGGCGGCTCGATGGACAACGCCATCGTGCTCGACGACTACCGGGTGCTCAACGACGACGGCCTCCGCTACGAGGATGAATTCGTCAAGCACAAGATCCTCGACGCCATCGGCGACCTGTACCTGCTGGGCCACAGCCTGATCGGCGCCTTCTACGGCTACAAGTCCGGCCACGCGCTCAACAACCAGCTGCTGCGCGCCCTCCTCGCCGACACCTCGGCCTGGGAAGAAGTGACTTTCGAGGACCCGGCCCTGGCGCCGATCTCCTACGCGCACCCGGCCCAGGCGGTCTGAGCACCGCTTCATCCGCCCCTTAACGCGGATTTAACGCCCGGTTAACGACACGCTACGTTCCACGGGGCATCATGCCCCGTCGGTCTTTGGCCGGGTCGAGGCAGCCAGCCGCAGAAGCTGGGCCTTCAGCCCCGGGTCCGAAACCGACTGGGCGGTGGCCCGCAGTGAATCGCGGACCTCCTCGGAAAGTGGTTTCGACGAGCCGGTTCCTGCGGGGATGGCGGGTTCCGGCGGCACCACCTTCACCACCAGCGTCCTGGCCTTGAGCCCGGCCGCGGCCGCCGCGCCCAGCAGGGCATCGGCATGAAGCCGCAGCTTGGCCTTCCAGACCGGGGCGCTGACCAGGAACACCACGTTCTTTTCATCCACGTTGGCCAGCCTGCACTGGTCGGCCAAGGTGGCGGGGAGACTCTGGCGCAGCACGAGGTCGAGTTCGCCCAGCCAACGGGCGCGTTCGACCACGCTGGCCAACCCGGTCCCGGACAGCGCCTCCAAGGCGCGCGGGGGCAGGGTGGTCGGTGGCGCGGCGCCGCGGACGAAAGGTTTGGGTGGCTTAGACATGATGAATGTCATCATCGCAGCAAATTTCCTCCGTTCGCCAAAGAAATTGGCGTTCGACCAGCCCAAGGTGGCCGCCACGGCCCTGGGCGCCGTCGCCCTGGTGCTCGGCCTGGCCTTCACCGCCGGCTTCCTGGCCCGGGGCGCCGATGGCGCGGCCCGCGCCGAGATCGCCAAGCTCCAGGCGGAATTCGACCAGCAGGCGCGTGAACTCGCCGCCGCCCGCGACGAAGCCCAGCTCGAGGTCAACGCCATCGCCGCCCGCGTCGGCGAACTGCAGGCCCAGGCCAACCGCCTCAACGCCCTCGGCGACCGCCTGACCCAGGTCGGCAAGCTCAAGGACGGCGAATTCAACTTCAACGAGCTGCCCGGCCAGGGCGGCGCCGAATCCGCCGAGGACGTGCCCGCCGGCGACCTGCTGTCGAGCCTGGACGCGCTGGAAGCGCAGTTCGCCCACTCCGGCCGCCAGCTTTCGGTGCTCGAGTCGATGCTGTTCAACCAGAAGCTCGAGAACAAGCGCACCCCGGCCGGCATGCCCGCCCCGGGCTACATCTCCTCCCGCTACGGCGGCCGCAACGATCCCTTCGGCCGCGGCCGCGCCCACCACGCGGGCATCGACATCGACGCCAATTCCGGCGACCCGGTGACCGCCGCCGCCGAGGGCGTGGTCAGCTTCTCCGGCGTGCGCAGCGGTTACGGCAACGTCGTCGAGATCGACCACGGCAACGGCTACAAGACGCTGTACGCGCACAATTCCGCCAAC
Source organism: Arenimonas malthae CC-JY-1 (assembly GCF_000747075.1). Taxonomy (GTDB): domain Bacteria; phylum Pseudomonadota; class Gammaproteobacteria; order Xanthomonadales; family Xanthomonadaceae; genus Arenimonas; species Arenimonas malthae. The sequence continues at coordinate 38,703 of NZ_AVCH01000193.1, read as the reverse complement.
CTCGTGCGTTCGGGCGACATCGTCCGCGCCGGCCAGCAGATCGCCAAGGTCGGCTCCACCGGCCGTTCCACGGGCTCGCACCTGCACTTCGAGGTCCAGCTCAATGGCCGCCAGGTCAACCCGCGGCAGTACCTGGACAAGGCCCGCGGCTGAGCCACCCGGCCGGGCTTGATACCCCGGCCACCGTCCCCAAGTTAGACTAGACGGCCGCGACGCCCCCGGGCAGCCGCGGCTTTTTTGCTTTCGCGCCCTGCGCGTCCCGCCACCAACCGGCTTTTCCAATGCTCAACAGCTTGCTCACCCGCATCTTCGGCAGCCGCAACGAACGACTGCTCCGCCAGTTCCAGAAGAACGTCGCCAAGATCAACGCACTCGAGCCTGGGCTGGAAAAGCTCGACGACGACGCCCTCCGGGCCAAGACCGATGAATTCCGCGCCCGCATCGCCGCCGGCGCCAGCCTCGACGACCTGCTGCCGGAAGCCTTCGCCGTCTGCCGCGAAGCCTCCCGCCGCGTACTGGGCCTGCGCCACTACGACGTGCAGCTGATCGGCGGCATGGTGCTGCACTCGGGCCGCATCGCCGAGATGCGCACCGGCGAAGGCAAGACCCTGGTCGCCACCCTGCCCACCTACCTCAACGCGCTCGCCGGCAAGGGCGTGCACGTGGTGACGGTGAACGACTACCTGGCCAAGCGCGACTCGGCCTGGATGGGCCGCCTGTACAACTTCCTGGGCATGAGCGTCGGCGTGGTCTACCCGGGCATGCCGCATTCGGACAAGAAGGGCGCCTACGCCGCCGACATCACCTACGGCACCAACAACGAATACGGCTTCGACTACCTGCGCGACAACATGGCGCTGGCCAAGGAAGACCGCTTCCAGCGCGGCCAGTTCTTCGCCATCGTCGACGAGGTCGACTCGATCCTGATCGACGAGGCCCGCACCCCGCTCATCATCTCCGGCCCGGCCGATGAGTCCCCGGAGCTCTACGTCAAGGTCAACCGCATCGTTCCCAAGCTCATCAAGCAGGAATCGGAGACCGGCGAAGGCGACTTCTGGGTGGACGAGAAGGGCAAGCAGGCCCACCTGTCCGAGCAGGGCATGGAGCACGCCGAGGAGCTGCTGCGCGAAGCCGGCATCATCGCCGAGGGCGACGGCCTGTACTCGGGCAACAACCTGGCCGTGGTGCACCACCTCAACGCCGCGCTGCGCGCGCACGCCATCTACCAGCGCGACGTGGACTACATCGTGCGCGACGGCGAGGTGGTCATCGTCGACGAATTCACCGGCCGCACCCTGCCGGGCCGCCGCTGGTCCGACGGCCTGCACCAGGCCGTGGAAGCGAAGGAAGGCGTGCCGATCCAGCGCGAGAACCAGACGCTGGCCTCGATCACCTTCCAGAACTACTTCCGCATGTACGCCAAGCTCGGCGGCATGACCGGCACGGCCGACACCGAAGCCTACGAGTTCCAGACCATCTACGGCCTGGAAGTGGTGGTCATCCCGACCCACCGTCCGATGGTCCGCAAGGACCACGCCGACCTGGTGTACCTGGCCCGCCCGGCCAAGTTCAACGCGGTCATCGAGGACATCAAGGACTGCTACTCGCGCGGCCAGCCCGTGCTGGTGGGCACCACCTCGATCGAGACCTCGGAACTGCTGGCCACCCAGCTCAAGAAGGCCGGCATCCCGCACGAGGTGCTCAACGCCAAGCAGCACGAGCGCGAGGCGCAGATCGTCGCCAACGCCGGCCGCCCGAAGGCGGTGACCATCGCCACCAACATGGCCGGCCGCGGCACCGACATCGTGCTCGGCGGTTCGCTCGAGGCCGAGCTGCACGCGCTGGGCGAAGGCGCCAGCGAGGCCGACATGGCCCGCGTGAAGGCCGACTGGCAGAAGCGCCACGACGAAGTGAAGGCCCTCGGCGGCCTGCACATCATCGGCACCGAGCGCCACGAAAGCCGCCGCATCGACAACCAGCTGCGCGGCCGCGCCGGCCGCCAGGGCGACCCGGGCTCGTCCCGCTTCTACCTGTCGCTGGAAGACAACCTGATGCGCATCTTCGCCGCCGACTGGGTCCAGAAGGCCATGCGCGGCATGGGCATGAAGGAAGACGACGTCATCGAGTCGGGACTGGTGACCAAGCAGATACAGAACGCCCAGCGCAAGGTCGAGTCGCACAACTTCGACATCCGCAAGAACCTGCTGGACTTCGACGACGTCGCCAACGACCAGCGCAAGGTGATCTACCAGCAGCGCAACGAGCTGCTCGAGTCCGACTCGGTGGAAGAAGCCATCGCCGCGATCCGCGAGGACGTGCTGGCCGAGATCACCCGCCGCCACGTGCCCGCCGATTCGATCGACGAGCAGTGGGACCTGCCGCTGCTCGAGCGCACCCTGGCCGACGAGTACGGCCTGGTGGTCGACCTGCAGGGCCCGGCCAAGACCGAGGAGGCGATCGACGCCGACCGCATCCTCGAGCTGGTGCAGCAGGCCGGCGAGCGCCTGTTCGCCGACAAGCAGGCCCAGCTGGGCCCCGAGATGATGCGCCACCTGGAAAAGCACCTGATGCTCAACGTGCTCGACCAGAACTGGAAGGAGCACCTGGCGCGCATGGACTACCTGCGCCAGGGCATCCACCTGCGCGGCTACGCCCAGAAGCAGCCCAAGCAGGAGTACAAGCGCGAGAGCTTCGAGCTGTTCACCGAGATGCTCGACAAGGTGAAGCTGGAAGTGGTGTCCCTGCTTGCCCGCGTGCGCATCCGCAACGAAGAGGAGGTGGCCGCGATGGAGGCCGCCGAGCGCCAGCGCCTGGCGGCGCAGGAGCGCAAGATGCAGTTCCAGCACCCGGAAACGGGTGGCTACGGCACCGAGGACGAGGCCGCCCAGGCCCAGGCGCTGGCCGCGGAAGGCCAGGGCGTGCTGGCCGGCACCTTCACCCGCGACGAGCCCAAGGTCGGCCGCAACGACCCTTGCCCCTGCGGCAGCGGCAAGAAGTTCAAGCAGTGCCACGGCAAGCTCGACTGACCGAGGAACCCCGGCCGGATGCCCGCCGACCGACCTAAGCCCGTGCACGTGGTCGCGGCCGTCCTCCGGGACGCCCGCGGCCGGATCCTGCTGGCCCGGCGCACCGCCGGGCGCGACCTGGCCGGCGCCTGGGAGTTCCCGGGCGGCAAGGTGGAGCCGGGCGAAACGGCGCTGCAGGCCCTCGACCGCGAACTGCACGAGGAGCTGGGCATCCGCGTGCTGGGGGCCGAGCCGCTGGTGGCGGTGCCCCAGGCCTATCCGTCCAAGCGCATCGTCCTGGACGTTTATTCCGTGACCGCCTTCGAGGGCACGCCCCGCGGCCGCGAGCGCCAGGCCCTGGCGTGGACCCCGCCGGAAAAGCTGCGCGACTACCCCATGCCCCCGGCCGACCGACCGGTGGTGGCGGCGCTGACCTCGCCTGCGCGTTACCTCATCAGCCCCGAGCCGGAAGAGCCGGCGGCCTGGCTGGGCAAGCTGGAGAAGGCGCTGAAGGGCGGCATCCGCCGCGTCCAGCTGCGCGCCCGCGGCCTGCCGGCCCGCACCCTGGCCGACCTGGCCATGGACGCCCGCACCCGCTGCCACGCGGCCGGGGCAGAGCTGCTGGTCAACGGCGAACCTGGCCTGGCCGCCGACCTGGGCCTGGGCTTGCACCTGCGTTCCGACCAGCTCATGGCCCTACAGGCGCGCCCGCTGCCCGCCGGGCAGCTGGTGGGCGCCTCCTGCCACGATGCCGATGAACTGGCCCAGGCGGAGCGCCTGGGGCTGGATTTCGCCGTCCTGGGGCCCGTGCGGGCCACCGAGAGCCATCCGGGGGCCACGCCCCTGGGGTGGGACCGGTTCGCGGCCCTGCGCGAGGCGGTTTCCCTGCCCATCTATGCCTTGGGCGGCATGCGCTCCGCTGATGTCGCCACCGCGCGCCGGCATGGCGGGCAGGGCGTGGCCGGCATCCGGGCTTTCTGGCCGCGCTGAGCGCTGAAGTCGCGCCTACGGGAGCGCGAGGTAGCGCTGGTGCAGGCGGGTGACGGCGGCTTCGAGCTGCGCCAGCGGGCCATCGTTGATGAGCACGTCATTGGCCATGGCCAGTCGCTGCCGGCGGGTGGCCTGGGCGGCCACCATGCGCGCGGCCAGGTCGGCGGTGATGCCGTCGCGCTGCTGCAGCCGGGCCAGTTGCACCGCTTCAGGGACGTCCACCACCACGATCCGGTCCAGCCAGGGGTAGGCCTGGCGGCCGCCGCCTTCGGCGAGCAGCGGGATGGCCACGATGGCGTAAGGGCCGTCGGCCGCCTCGCAGGCCGTCCGCAGCCAGGCCCGGATGGGCGGGTGCAGGATGGCTTCCAGGTCGGCCTTGGCCGCCGGGTCGGCGAACACGCGCTGGCGCATGCGTGCGCGGTCCAGGCGGCCGTCCGGGCCCAGGCTGTCGGCGCCGAACCGGGCCATGACCTGGGCCAGGGCGGGCTGGCCCGGCTCGATGACCGCGCGGGCGGCGACGTCGGCATCCGCCACCGTGACGCCCAGGGATTCGAAGACGCGGGTTGCTGCGGACTTTCCCGAAGCCACGCCGCCCGTCACCGCCACGATGCGGCGGGCCATGGCCTCAGTTCAGGCCGGACCAGGCCCGGTAGGCCTGGATCAGCTGCGGGCCCCACATCAGCTGCACCCAGCCCGCGGCGGCCAGGTAGGGGCCGAAGGGAATGGGCGTGGCGCGGTCCTGGCCGCGCAGGGCGATCCAGGCGCTGCCGACGATGGCGCCGATGAAGGACGACATCAGCACGATCGGCAGGATGCCCGCCACGCCGCACCAGGCGCCCAGGGCCGCCAGCAACTTGAAGTCGCCGTGGCCCATGCCTTCCTTGCCGGTGAGCAGCTTGAAGCCCCAGTACACGCTCCACAGGCTCAGGTAGCCGACGATGCCGCCGAAGATGGCCTGCACCGGGGACACGAACAGGGTCATCGTGGACAGGCCCAGGCCCAGCCAGAGCAGCGGGTAGGTGAGCTGGTCGGGCAGCAGGGTGGTGCGCAGGTCGATGCCGGTCAGTGCCACCAGGAAGCCGGTGAAGGTGATGGCCGCCAGGGCTTCCATGCCGAAACCGAAGCGCCAGACGCAGGCCGCGAACAGCAGGCCGGTGGCCAGCTCGACGACCGGGTACTGCCAGGAGATCGGGCTGCCGCAGCCCCGGCACTTGCCGCGCAGCAGGGCGAAGCTGAGCACGGGGATGTTTTCCCAGGGCGCCAGCTTGTGGCCGCACTTGGGGCAGGCCGAACGCTGGACGACGATGCCCGGCGGGGCCGGCTCGTACTGCTCGGATTGTTCCAGGATTTCCCGGCTGTCCCGCCGCCACTGCCATTCCAGGCGGGGCGGCAGGCGCAGGATCACCACGTTCAGGAAGCTGCCGACCAGCAGGCCGAAGAGCAGGGCGATGCCGGCCGACAGGGCGGCCGAGGCCTGGAGCGCGTCGAGCATGCGGGGCTCAGCCGACCGTGGCGGCGAGCTTGAAGATCGGCAGGTACATGCCGACCACCATGCCACCCACCAGGGTACCGATGACCACCATGATGAAAGGCTCGATCAGGCTGGCCAGCGCGTCCACGGAGTTGTTGACCTCCTGCTCGTAGAACTCGGCCACCTTGAGCAGCATGGTGTCCAGGGCGCCGGCCTCTTCGCCGATGGCGGTCATCTGCACCACCATGTGCGGGAAGATGTTGACCTGCTTCATGGCCACGTTGAGCTGGTAGCCCACCGAGACGTCCTCGCGGATGCGGATGACCGCGTCGTTGTAGACGATGGAACCGGTGGCGCCGGCCACGGTTTCCAGCGCCTCGACCAGCGGCACGCCGGCCTTGAAGGTCAGGGCCAGGGTACGGGCGTAGCGGGCGATGGCGGACTGGTGGAGGATCTGCCCAATGACGGGGAGCTTGAGCATCATGCGGTCGACGAAGCGTTCGAGCGCCATGGATCGCTTGTATGCAAACAAGAAGCCTGCGATGGAGCCCACCACGCCCAGCAGGATGGCCCACCACCAGGACGTCAGGAAACGCGAGGCGTTGACGATCATCTGGGTGAAGGCCGGTAGGTCCGCACCAAAGCCCTTGAAAACGTCCTCGAACTGCGGCACCACGTAGATGAGCAGGACGGCGCTCACCAGGATGGCCACTGCCATCACCGCCGCAGGATAGAAGAGCGCCTTCTTGATCTTGCCCTTGAGTGCTTCGGTGCGCTCCTTGTAGGTCGCGACGGTATCGAGGACCGTGTCGAGTACGCCGGCGCTTTCGCCCGCGCGGGTAAGGTTGCGGTAGAGCAGGTCGAACTGCACCGGGTGCCGGGCCATGGCCTCGCTCAGCGAGCTGCCGCCCGAAATGTTGTCCCGGATGTCGATCAGCATGTCGCGCATGCGCGGGTTCTTCTGGCCCGAGGCCAGGATCTCGAAGCTCTGCACCATCGGCACGCCCGACTGCAGCATGGTGGCGATCTGGCGGCTGAAGACGGAAATGTCCTGGGCCGAAATGGCGCTTCCGGCGGCACCGAACAGCGGCTTGGACTTGGCCCGGACCACCGTGGGGTTGATGCCCTGCTTGCGCAGTTCGGCCCGCAGCAGGTTGGCGTTCTTGGACGTGGTCTCGCCCTTCATCTTCACGCCGCGCTTGTCGGTGCCCTCCCAGGTGAACTGCTGCATCTCGGAGGTGCGCGGAGCGGGGGCTTTCGCAGCGGTGGTCGCCATGGCTTAGTCCTTGGTCACGCGGTTGATTTCGGCCAGGCTGGTCACGCCCTGCCTGGCCTTGAAGAGGGCGGACTGGCGCAGGTCGCGCACGCCGGCGTCCTGGGCCGCCTGGGCGATCTGCAGCGCGTTGCCGCCTTCCAGGATGATCTTCTGGATGTTCTCGGCCATCGGCATCACCTGGTAGATGCCGACGCGGCCCTTGTAGCCGTCGTTGCAGTCGTCGCAGCCCACCGGCTCGTACAGGGTGATGCCCGCCTTGATTTCCTCGGGCGTGTAGCCTTCGGCCAGCAGGGCGTTCTCGGGCAGGTGGATGGGCTTCTTGCAGTCGTGCAGGCGGCGGGCCAGGCGCTGGGCGATGATGATCGTCACCGAGGAGGTGATGTTGTAGGGCGCGATGCCCATGTTCATCAGGCGGCTGACCGTCTGCGGGGCGTCGTTGGTGTGCAGGGTGGACAGCACCAGGTGGCCCGTCTGGGCCGCCTTCACGGCGATTTCGGCGGTTTCCAGGTCGCGGATTTCGCCGACCATGATCACGTCCGGGTCCTGGCGCAGGAAGCTGCGGAGGGCCGCGGCGAAGGTCATGCCCTTCTTCGGGTTCATCTGCACCTGGTTGATGCCCGGGACGCGGATTTCGACCGGGTCCTCGGCGGTGGAGATGTTGCGTTCGTCGGTATTGAGGATGTTCAGGCCGGTGTACAGGGACACCGTCTTGCCGGAGCCGGTGGGACCGGTGACCAGGATCATGCCGTAGGGCTTCGCCAGGGCGTCCAGGTAAAGCTGCTTCTGGTCGTCCTCGTAGCCCAGCTTGTCGATGCCCAGCTTGGCCGCGCTGCCGTCGAGCAGGCGCAGCACGACCTTTTCGCCGAACAGGGTGGGGCAGGTGGACACGCGGAAGTCCATCTGCTTTGTCTTGCTGATGTTGAGCTTGATGCGGCCGTCCTGCGGCAGGCGGCGCTCGGCGATGTCCAGCGCGGCCATGACCTTCAGGCGGGCGGTGATGCGCGGGTGCAACTTCACCGGGGCCTTGGCCACGGTGCGCAGGATGCCGTCCATGCGCAGGCGCACCCGGTATTCGGTTTCGTAGGGCTCGAAGTGGATGTCCGAGGCGCCGCGCTTGATCGAGTCCAGCAGGACCTTGTTCACGAAGCGAACGACCGGGGTGTCGTCGCTGCCCTTGGCGTCGGCCAGGTTGTCGGCGGCGTCGTCGTCGCCGGCGCTGGACTCCAGGCCTTCGAGGCCTTCGTCGTCGCCCATGCCCTGGTCCATCGAGTCGCTGGCCGTCAGGGCTTGCTCGATGGTGCGGCGCAGCCGGTCCTCGTCCACCAGGATGGGCTCGACCGTCAGGTTGGCGGCGAACTTGATCTCGTCCAGGGCCCGGGTGTTGGTCGGGTCGGCGATGCCCACGAACAGGCGGTTGCCGCGCTTGAACAGCGGCAGGGCCTGGTGCTTGGTGATCAGCTCCTCGCTGACCAGCTTGGTGGCGGCCTGGTTCAGGTCCAGGGCGCTGCCGTCGAACAGGGGCATGCCGAACTCGATGGCATTGGCCCCGGCGATGTGGGCGGCCGTGACCAGCTTCTTCTCGAGCAGGTACAGGTGGACCGGCTTCTTCTGCTTGCTGGCCTCGTCCAGGGCCTTGCGGGCGTCGGCCTCGCTCAGGTTCCCGTCCAGCACCAGACGCCGGGCAATGCCGGTGATCCCCACCAGGTTGGCAGTCGCGTTGGCGTTCACCCTTCCTCCCCGAGTCGCGCCTTGGCGTCAACTCTAACCGAAAATGCCGGTCCGGCCAGCCCTGGGACCCCCGGTCCCGGTCGACGGCCGTCCGTGTAAAGTACCCCAGCATCAGGTGGATGCGGGGAATTCATGAAGATAAGCATCATTCTTCCAGCCAAGAACGAGGCCGAGGGGCTGCGGCGGACATTGCCCGGGCTTGCGGCGGTGCTCCCCGGGGCCGAGGTCATCGTGGTGGATGATGGGTCGACCGATGACACCGCGGCCGTCGCCCAAAGCTTTGGCGCCCGCGTGCTGACTTCACCTTACTCCATGGGAAATGGTGCCGCCATCAAGCGAGGCGCCCGTGCGGCGACGGGTGAAGTGCTGGTCTTCATGGATGCCGACGGTCAGCATGACCCAGCCCACATTCCCCGCCTGCTCGGACGGCTGGATCAAGGCTTCGACATGGTGGTGGGTGCCCGGGATGGCGATGGCCAGGCCAGCGTGGGCAGGGGCTTGGCGAACAAGCTATACAACCGGCTGGCAAGCTGGATGACCGGTCACCGGGTCCTCGACCTCACTTCGGGATTTCGGGTGGTGCGCGCGAACAGGTTCCGCGAGTTCCTCCACCTGCTGCCCAACGGATTCAGCTACCCGACTACCAGCACCATGGCGTTCTTCCGGAGCGCATACCCGGTGGGCTACGAAGCGATCAGGGTGGACAAGCGCGTGGGCAAGGCCAGCCACATCCGCCCGCTGAAGGACGGCATTCGTTTCCTCCTGATCATCTTCAAGATCGCCACCCTGTACTCGCCCCTCAAGTTGTTCGCGCCGGTTGGCGTCGGCTTCTTCCTGCTGGGCGCGGGTTATTACAGCTATACCTTCGCCACCGAAGGGCGGTTCACCAACATGAGCGCACTGCTGCTCAGTGCCTCGGTGATCATCTTCCTGATCGGGCTCATTTCCGAACAAATCACGTCCCTGACCTATCGCCGGGATACGTAAGCCGATGGCGGCGCAAGACGCGGTGTTGTTGGTCACCCGCAATTTCCCGCCGCTGCTGGGGGGCATGGAGAAGCTCAACCATCGGTTGCTGCAGGGGTTGGCTCCGCGCTGGGAACCGCTCCTGTGCGGGCCGGAAGGCAGCGGCTCCCATGTGGCTGCCGGATTCGAGGTGGTCGAGGTTCCTCTGGTTCCCCTGCATCGGTTCCTTCTGCAATCACTGCTCGCGGCCATCGGAATGGCGCGTCGGCGCCGGCCGTCCTGGGTTCTGGCCGGCAGCGGACTGACGGCGCCGCTCGCCTGGACGGCGGCGCGCCTATCTGGCGCGCGTTGCGCCGTCTATCTTCATGGCCTTGACGTGATTGCGCCGAGCTGGGTCTACCAGAAGCTCTGGCTGCCATTTATCAGGCGCTGCGACCTGGCTTTCGCCAACAGCCTGAATACCGCGGCACTGGCCCGCTCGCGCGGAGTGCAGGCAAGCCGGCTGCATGTCGTCAATCCTGGCGTCGACCAGGTGGCGGTGCCTCCGGCGGCCGTGCCCGCCCGCAAGCTCTGGGGGCTCGATGGTCGCCCGATGCTGGTGTCGGTGGGGCGCTTCACCCGGAGGAAGGGCTTGGCGGCATTCGTCCGCGAGGCGCTGCCGGCGATAGTGGCGCAGGTGCCGGACGTTGTCCTGGTGATCATCGGTACCGAGGCAACGGAAGCGCTTCACGGGGCCAAGGCTGGCGAGCAATCCAGGATCCGCCAGGCAGCCAGCGAGGCTGGCGTGCAGGATCACGTCTACTTCGCGGGGCGCTGCGACCAAGCCACTCTGGAATCGGCCTTGGCGAGCGCTGACTGCCACGTCTTCCCGGTGCTGGACCTGCCGGGGGACGTCGAAGGCTTCGGCATGGTGGCACTGGAGGCCGCCAGCTTCGGATTGGCCAGCGTGGCTTTCCGCGTGGGTGGTGTGCCGGATGCCATCGCGGATGGACACACGGGTCGCCTGGTGCCGCCGGGAGACTATGCCGAATTCGCCGCGGCTGTCGTAGAGCAGTTGCAGCGTGGTCGATCGCCGGCATCGGAGGCGGCCTGCCGGGAGTACGCGCAAGCCAGGAGCTGGGGCGCGTTCTCGGCCAGGATCAACGCACTTCTGGAGTCGGCCGCATGACCGATGTGGTCCAGCGCCAGCCACACGCCGTGCTGGATCTGGCCTCGCGCCGTGCGAAGGCCGTAAAGATTGAGCGCCTGCTCCGGCTTGAAGAGCGCAGCGGCCACCTTCGCTTGCTGGAAGTGGGCACGGGAAGCGGTGGAATTGCCCACTATTTCGGCACCCACCCCAGCGGCCGATTCGAAGTGCACGCAGTGGATGTGGTGGACAGCCGCCTGGTGACGGAGGGCTTCTCCTACCAGGACGTAGCAGGCGTTGAACTGCCATTTCCTGACGGTTGCTTCGACCTGGCCTTGAGCAACCATGTCATTGAGCACGTAGGCGGGGATGAAGCACAGCTGCTGCATCTCTTGGAGCTTCGGCGCATCCTGGCGCCCGGCGGGATGGCCTACCTCGCGGTACCCAATCGCTGGATGTTGGTGGAACCGCATTATTCGCTCGCCTTCCTCAGTTGGTGGCCGGAGGCTTGGCGATCAGGGTGGCTGAGGTTGTGGCGAAGAGGCAGTGTCTACGATTGCCGTCCGTTGAGTCGTGCCGGCGTTGAAAGCCGCCTTGCCGCGGCAGGCTTTGGGTTCGAACAGGTCCACGCCGAGGCCCTTCGCGCCACATTCGAGATCGAGCGGCCAGACGCCCTGCTGTGGAGACTGCTGCTGCGACACGTCCCGCCCTGGTTGCACCACGCGGCGCGCGGTGCCTACCCCACGCTCATCTACCGGCTTTGGCATCGAACGCCCCGCGGGGTTGCGCAGTGAGTGCCGGGGATCCCGGGGCCAGACAGGGAGCTTGGCTCTGGCCACGCTTTGGTGGGCTGGCCCGCAGTACTCTGGCTGTGATGGCCTGGAACATTGCGCGGCTGGCAGCCCAGCTCGCATGGGTCATCCTGATGGCGCGTACCCTCGGCGTGGAAGGCTATGGCACGTTCTCCGGTGTCGCGGGACTTGCTCTGGCCATCAGCGGGCTCGCCGGGGCTGGGCTCGGCTTGCGCCTGTACCAGGATGTCGCCCGGACGCCGGGCCTGCTCGGAATACGTTGGGCGCAAGCTGTGCGGGCACTGGCTTGGTCGGGTGCGCTGCTTTGGCTCGGCTTCATCCTGTTTGGATCGATGGTGTATCCCGGCCTGTCGGTTGGGGTGCTGGCCTGCGTCGGCGCGGCTGAACTAATTGGTACGCCGATGGTGGTGCATGTGGCTTTTGCCTATGCCGCCCATGGTCGAATGGCGCAGGCGGCGGCGGCGCCAGTCGCGCTCTCTTGCGGACGGGTCCTGGCGGTACTGGTCTTGCCACTGTTCGCCTCGGAAGGCGACATGCAGACCTACGCGCTTCTGCATGTCATCACGACGATGGTGGGCGCCGGGCTGATCTGGCGACGCTGTCGCAGGCAGCTTTCGCCCCCTGCGACCGCGGCGACGCTGGACCGCGGCGCGCTTGGCGAAGGCGCAAGGCTCTCGGCCATCTGGGCCAGTGGCCTGGCGCTGGGCGCCGTCGACAAGGCTGTCGCGCTTCGTGAAGGCGGCGCCGGGCTGGCCGGCCAGTACACCGCCGCCAACCGCTTTGCTAGCCTGCTCACCTTGCCAGTCGATGCTTTGGTTACTGCGGTGATGCCGCGCCTCTTTCGAGCGGGAGCGGGGCACTCCACCCATCCTGGGCTGGTGGGTTGGCTCTTGGCTGCGGCCTTGCTGTATGGGCTGGTGGCAGGCGGTTTGCTCTGGTCTGGCGCCGGCTTGCTTCCCGGCATCGTGGGTGCGGAATTTGGCCCAGCGGTGCCGGCACTGCAGGTGCTCGCGCTTTACGTGCCCGCTTACTGCCTGCGCATCCTGGGAGCGAATATCCTGCTTGGATATGGCTGGATCCGGTGGCGGCTTGCCAGCGAGCTCTTGGTACTCGCGACCACTGTGCTGCTGATGGCATGGTTGATTCCCCGGCGCGGTGCCGAGGGTGCGGCCTGGGCGTTGGTCATGGCGGAGGGCCTGCTGGCCCTCCTGCTCTGGGTGCGGGTACTGGTTGGCTGGCCGAGGGCAAAGGCGTGACTGGCAGGAGCATCACCTACCTCCATTACATTCGGGATGCCGAGCTTGAGGTGGCCCTGGCCTGGTTGCCGCCGCCGGCGAGTGGCGCCCGGATACTCGACCTTGGGGCTGGGACGGGGCGCCAGGCGGCCCGGCTCGCTGCCTTGGGGTACCATGTAACGGCAGTAGACCTGCCGAGCAGCGCCTATGCGGCGCAGCGTGTCCATCCCGTCATTGATTACGACGGCAGGAATATTCCACTTCCCGATGGCTCAGTGGATATCGTTTTCAGTTCCAACGTGCTCGAGCACGTCCCTGCCGTGGAAGCCCTTCTTTGTGAGACCGCCCGCGTGCTCGCTCCGGGCGGCCGCGCCGTACATATACTTCCAACGCCAGCCTGGCGCTGGTGGACGAGTGCGACGCACTACCCTTGGGTAGTCACGCGACTGGTGGGGCGGCTGGCGTCCAAAGCGATCGGGCTCGCATCGGAAGGGCATTCGGCTGCCAGCGGGGGTCCCACGCTGGCCTGGCCGACGCGCCACGGTGAGCGCGGGAATGCACTGACGGAGGCATGGTACTTCTCTAGGCATTGGTGGCGTGAGTGCTTCAGGCGCGCAGGTTTCGATCTGGAGGCATCTGCCCCGGTGGGTCTGGCGTACTCAGGAAGCATGCTGCTTGGCGGGAGGCTCCCAATCTCCTGGCGCAGGCGGATTGCACGCTTCGCCGGCTCTTCCTGCCGGATATATGTAATCAAGCCCCATCGCGCGGCTGGCCCGGTCCAGCCAGTCAGCATGGGATCCGCAATCACACGGATTGGCCGATGAAAGACCGATATTCCCGCCTTGTTGCCCCTGGCTCAGGTGCTCCGCTCGTCATGGAAGGCGGCGCGTTCGTTGCCCCGGATGGTGCCCGCTATCCGGTGATTGACGGAGTGCCGCGCTTCGTGGGAAGCGAAAACTATGCCAGTGCGTTCGGTGAGCAATGGGTGCGGTTTCCGAAGACGCAACTTGACTCAGTTACCGGCATTCCGGTTTCGGCCGTCCGGCTCGAGAGATGCCTGCGTCGTCCTCTATCGTCGCTGGAGGGCCAGCTTGTCCTGGAGGCCGGATCCGGCGCGGGACGATTCACCGAGCTGCTTCTGGCAAACGGGGCCACGGTGGATTCCTTCGACTACTCCTCCGCCGTCGTGGCGAATGCTGGAAACAACGGCTTGCATCCCGCGTTATGCCTGGTGCAGGCGGATGTTCGTGCCATGCCCTTTCCCGAGGCTTGTTATGACTTGGTGCTGTGCCTCGGCGTGGTGCAGCACACCCCCGATCCCGAAGAAACCATACGGGCATTGTGGTCGCGAGTTCGCCCGGGTGGCCGCTTGGTCTTCGACCATTACCGGGCAAAAATCCGGAACTACCTTCCGCCGCCAATCGGGGTGGCTGGGATGGCTTATCGCTGGTACTTCCTGCGATTGCCAAAGGAACACCAATTCGCGGCGGTCAAGCGCGTGGTGGACAGATGGTTCCCACTGGTCTGGAGGTACCGTGAATCACGGTTGGCGCAGTTCCTCTTGAGCAGGCTAAATCCGGTTGTCAACTACTACCCCCACTTCGGGCTACGTGATCGCGACATGTACTACGAGTGGATGCTGCTTGATACGCATGATGCGATGACCGATGTGTTCAAGCACCGGCGCACCCGTGGCCAGATCAGGCAGCTGCTGGAATCGCTCGGCGCCGACGAAATTGAAGTGACGCATGGAGGCAATGGAGTCGAGGCCTCATGTCGAAAGCCGCCAGATGGCAAATCAGGCGTGTGAAGGGCTGGCTTGATAGGGCGCGTGATATCCAAGAAGGAGTGGTCTTAAATGCTCGGTTACATCAGGTCGGTCAGAGATGCGCTTCGGGCTTCCAAGCTGTCGGACATCCCGCCTTGGCAGAGGGCTGTGCTCGCGGAAGTGAAGCCATACACGATGGCGGGAGTGGCGCGCACGCTTTCAACAATCTCCGTTGTGGAGTACATAGTCAAACAAGGCATTCAGGGCGCGGTTGTAGAATGCGGCGTATGGCGAGGTGGTCAGATGATGGCTGCAGCGCTCTCCCTGCTGGAACTGAAGGCTGAGCGGGATATATTTCTCTTTGATACGTTCTCGGGCATGACGGAGCCAGGCGTATCGGACTTGGATCATTCGGGGGCGCCTGCTGCGCCCGTGTACATGGATTCTCTCGGCCGTCCAATTGGCAGCCGCTGGTGTGAAGCCGGGATCGATGATGTCCGACGCAACCTGAATTCCACGGGTTACCCATCTTCACGAATCCATTATGTTCAGGGCGATGTCGAAGAAACGATCCCGCGTGCTGCTCCGGAACAAATCGCCTACCTTCGCCTGGACACAGATTGGTATTCGTCCACGGCTCACGAACTTGAGCATCTTTTCCCGAGAGTGTCGCAGCATGGCGTCGTAACGATCGATGACTACGGCCATTGGTTGGGGGCCCGTCAGGCGACCGATGAGTATCTCGCGAAGAACAGGGTGCGCGCGATGATGCACAGAATTGACTATTCTGCTCGTCAGTTCGTAAAGGTCTGAAATGTGCGGGTTCGCTGGAGTGGTTGGCCCCGGCTCCTTCGATGCCGCGCTGATTGGGTCGATGGGACATTCCCTTTCGCACCGTGGACCGGATGGGCAAGGCGAATGGCGCGACCCCGCCGCCAGGATTGCCTTGGTCCATCGTCGCTTGAGTATCCTGGATCTCTCGCCCGCAGGCGCTCAGCCAATGAATTCGGCGGACGGTCGATGGGTGATTGCCTTCAATGGCGAGATCTACGACCACGCCGATCTGCGGACTGCGCTCGAGGCGGATGCGCCCCGTTCTTGGCGCGGGCATTCCGACACCGAGGTGCTGCTGGAGGCGATTGCCGCCTGGGGAGTCGAGTCGGCGCTGTCGCGATGCAATGGCATGTTTGCCCTCGCCGCATGGGATCGTCGTGAAAGGAGCTTGGTGCTCGCACGCGACCGTACCGGCGAAAAGCCGCTCTACGTAGGTGCGGTTGGTCCTGATCTCGTCTTCGCATCGGAACTCAAGGCGTTCCGCCGTCACCCGGCATGGCGGCACGCCGTGGACCCGAACGCACTCGGGTGGTTGCTCGAGATGGGCTATGTTCCAGCTCCATGGAGTATCCATCCCGGCGTATTCAAGCTGCCTGCGGGCAGCCTGCTCAGACTTTCAGCCCATGATGCGGAATGGCGCCCCTGCGTTTCCGGATTCTTGCGCAGAGCGGAGCGCTGGTGGAAGCTCGAGGACTTGGTCGCCAAGGCCAAAGCATCGCCCTGGAAGGATGGTGAGCAAGCCGCGCTGGCTGCGGTCAAGGAAACGATCGACGACGCGGTCCGCTTGCGAATGCTCGCAGACGTATCCGTCGGTGCGCTGCTTTCGGGTGGGATTGACTCGACACTGGTGGTCGCCAGCATGGCCCGCCAGTCGAGTCGACCGGTGCGTACCTTCACCGTCGGTTTCGAAGTGCCCGCAATCGACGAGGCGGGCCAAGCCCTCGCAACGGCCCGGCATCTCGGTACCCAGCACACTCAAGTCGACCTTCCGGCGGAGGCCGCGCTTTCCCTGGTGAGCCGCCTGCCCGAGGTATACGACGAGCCTTTTGCGGATGCAGCGCAACTGCCGGCCATCTTGGTCGCCGAAGCGGCTCGTCGACAGGTTGTCGTGGCACTGACTGGTGACGGTGGTGATGAAGTATTCCACGGCTACCAGCGGTATCTTGATGCCGAACGCAACTGGTCCGGGATTGGAAGGCTTCCACATGCCGTACGCTGCGTAATGGCCGGTGGATTGAGGCTTGCGGGCAGGGCATGTCCGGCCGGTGAGACGCGCAGTCGCCTGATCCGCCAGGCAGGTCGAATCGGAGTCCGAGATATCGAGGAATACGGTGCTGCGCTGATGCGGCTACCCGGTGCCCGTGGCGCGCCTCACGCGGGCGATCCGGCATGGCCGGGCGTGCCGACGGCATTGTCTGGGGCTGGGGTAGGCGAGAGGTTGCGGTTCCTCGACCAGGCATTTTCGTTGCCCGAAGGCATCCATGCCAAGCTCGATCGCGCGAGCATGTCTGTTGGGCTTGAATTGCGGGTCCCTTTGCTGGACCTGCGATTGCTGGAGCTCGCATGGCGCATGCCTCCGCAATGGCATGCGCGGGACGGCGTCGGCAAGCGGCTGCTCAGGCAACTGGCTCGGGAAGCAGCGCCGCCCGGCACGGCCCTGCGCAGGAAGCAGGGCTTCGATGTACCCGTTTCGGCATGGCTTCGAGGCCCGCTGCGCGACTGGGCCGAATCGCTACTGTCGCCGTCGGCGCTCGCGCGCGAACCCTTGCTCGATCCGTTGCATGTGCGCGCGCTCTGGGAAGATCACCTTGCGCGGCGCGCAGATCATGGATATGCACTTTGGGCGTTACTGATGTTTCGGTCGTGGAGCGAGCACCATGCCTGAAGCATTGCCACGGATACTCGTCCTGGCCAATCTGCCCTCGCACGTGCTTGGCGGTGCCGAGAACCAGGTGGCCCGATTGGTCGGGGCGTGGCGCGCCTTGGGTGCCGATGTCGAAGTGGCGGGGCACCGGATTCCGGACGGCGTGCAGGTGATCGGAGGCCACCGCGTGCGCACGCACCACCTTCGGACTTGGCCGCGATTTGGGCGGATTGGCCGCGGACTTGGATATGCTTTCTCCCTCCTGGGGCTGCTGGTAGTGCGGCGGGCGGACTTCGATGTGGCTTATTGCCGTGGGCTTGGCGATGGCGTGCTCGGCGTTGCCTTGTGGCGGTTCTTCGGTATCTGCCGCTGGAAGATCGTGGCTGTTCCAATCAATGCACGGGGGACGGGCGACGCCTATTTCCTTCGTTCGCTGCCATTGGCGCGCGTATGGTTGCGGCTTCTCGACAGGAAGGTGGACTGCTTCAATCTGATCAATGCCGAGACAGCGGCGGACCTCGATGCCCTCGGGCTCCGTCGCGCCCGCCGGACAGCTATCCCAAACGGCATTCCCATTCTCCCGCCGATAGTACGCAGGGAGGTGGCCGAAGTCCGGCGACTGGTCTGGACGGGGCGCTTCGAGCCGCAGAAAGGGCTCGACCTGCTCTTGCCTGCGCTGGCCGCGCGCCGGCGCGCAGGGGCACGCTTCCGCCTGACGCTTTGGGGCGACGGGGCAATGCGTGAGTCACTCCGGCGCCAGGTCGATGCGCTTGGCATCGGCGAGGACGTCGTGTTCGCCGGGGTCTGTCCGGCCGAGGGAGTCCGGGACGCGCTCCGCGATGCGGATGCGTTTGTGCTCCCATCGCGATACGAAGGCATGTCGAATTCCGCGCTGGAGGCAATGGAAGCGGGATTGCCCGTGCTCTGTACCCGCTGCGGGGGAATCGACAAGGAGATCGAGAACGGCGCGGGCTGGACGTGTGCGCCAGACGACGGGGGTTCACTCGATTCCGCGCTTGAGGAAATGTTCTCCTCGCCGGCCTCGGATTGGCTGGCGCGTGGCAGGCGTGCCCGCGAACTGGTGGAGGCGCATTACGCAATCGATGGCGTGGCGGTCCGCAATCTTGCGATGATCGCTTCCGTTGTGAACGAGACCGGAAGCGCCTGATGCGTGTCCTCATGGTATGCAAGCGCCAGTACACGGGTCGCGATTTGCTTGACGACCGATACGGGCGGCTGCACGAGATTCCCGCCGGGCTCGCCGCGCTCGGGCATGAGGTATTGGTCGTGGCTGCGTCCTATCGGCGTTCTGGCGCGGTCGACCGATTTGCCGATGGCGTGCACTGGCTTGGCGTCGACGTGCTGCCCTGGCCCGGTGCCCTCTTCGCCGCTTGGCGGGGCGCGGCGCGAACCTTTCGTCCGGACGTCATCGTCGCAAGCTCGGATGCACTCCACCTGGTGGCAGGCGAACGCTTTGCGCGGCGGCTGGCGTTGCCGGTGGTGCTGGATCTCTATGACGATTATGAGTCTTTCGGGCTCACAAGGCTGCCGGGCCTGCGCGCGGCGCTGCGAAGTGCCTGCACGCGGGCTGATGCCCTGGTGGCGGTCAGCAGGGCGCTCGCCGCGCTGCTGGTGGAGCGGGGAGTGGCGGTCGACCGTATCACGGTGATTGGCAACGGCGTGCCGGTTCAATTCGCCCCGGATCTGTCCCGCGACCAGGCGCGCATGGCTTTGGGGCTTCCCGGGGGGGTGCCGCTGGTAGGTACGGCCGGTGCGCTTTCGTTTGGTCGTGGTATCGACGACCTGTTCTCCGCATTCGAGCGCCTGCAGTCCTCGCGGCCAGGTGTTCGACTGGTGTTGGCGGGGCCATGCGACCGCGATGTCGGTGCGGCCATTCCCCGGGGCACGCTAGACTTGGGCCATCGACCGCATCCGGAAGTTGGCCTCGTGTTTCGCGCGCTCGATGTCGGCGTGGTCTGCAATCGGGACGACGCGTTCGCACGGGCGTGTCATCCGATGAAGCTGGTAGAGATGGCTGCGTGCGGGTTGCCGCTGGTAGCGGCCGACATAGGCGAGGTTTCGCGCCTCTTGGCGGATCGCCCGGACGCCCGGTACGTGGCCGGAGACGCAGGGATGCTGGCCCTTCGAATCGGTGCCCAGCTCGATTCGCCGGCGCCGGTGGACCCGGGGTTGGCGGAACCCTGGACCAGTCTTGCGGAGCGCTTTGCTGCTGTCCTTGATGCCACGGTCGGTGCGCACCACTGAATCGGTATAGAAAGTGCGCCCCGGTCGAGCCTGGCGTACGAGGGTCGGACTAGCCGGCCTCAGCGTTCCGGCAAGGATATGCCCAGCTCATCGGCGCGCGTGAGCATGGCGGTGGCTTGGCGGACATGGCCTTCGCTCAGCAGGCTTGCGGCCACTTGGCTGATGTACCCGGGATCCTCCCGGCTCATCTCTACGACGCGTGCGAAGGCCTTGTCCGCGGAGTCCTGGTCCTTCAGGTAGTTGAGCAGGTGGTCCCCATACTGCGCGTAGAGCTGGGCAGGCATTTCCCGGCGCGAGAGCAGGGTTCCATAGACCTTGGACAACCGTCGATCATCCAGTTCGATGCCCTTGTAGCGTTGGCCGAGCAGGCCGGTGACGGCCATGATTTCCTGGGGGCCGATCGGCTGGGTGCTTACCTTCTCCTGCATCGAATCCCACCACTCATCCTTCACCGGCTGGCCCGTACTCGCAGCCATTAGGATTAGCCCTTGCTCCGGAAGCGGGGATGAGCCCGGAAGTTTTGATCCGCGCTCGAACTCCCGCATGCCGAACGAGTAGAAGGGGGATTCGGGATCGCCATGTGCCATGCCGACGTACAGCGTGGCGAGGTCGCTGCTCGCGCGCGGCGACCCGGGGTTTATGGCCACCAACTGGGACGCGAGGTGGAACGGGTCGCCCCAAGCGGCGCTACGGAGCAGCGTCAGGAAAATGGCGAAGCAAGCCACGGTGACGACGGCGAATCGCTTGATCGCGGGTCCGTCCCGGGTCGGGATGATGCGCACCAGTTCGGTTGCGGCGAGCAGGAAGCCCAGGAGCGCGAAATAGTTCCGGTGTTCGAACACCAGCTCCAGCGGTATTACGTTGCTGGTAAGCGCATGTGCGCAAAAAAACCAGAGTATGCCCAGGGAGAAAAGCGGAAGCCTGCTCCTCAGGCGCCATGCGGAGAATGCCAGTGCTGCCAGCAGCAGTCCGCCGAAGAGGGTTGTCGGCGGATCCAACAGTCCCCGCGATACGGAATAGTTGTCGTAGTAGAAAGTCAGGTTCTGGGGCAGCGGGAGCGCCATCCATTGCAGATAGAGCGGCAGGGCCCGGAGCTGGGTCAGGAGGCGCTCTAGCAGCGTGAAGTTGCGGCCTTCGTAGGCATTTGGTTCCGCGGCGACGGGTAGGATGAAAACCAAGAAGGCAAGGAGCGCCGCCGCCACCGCGATTGAGTAGACCATGATCCAGGCCTTTTGGACCCTTTGGTCTTTGGCTCCAAATCCCAAGACCGTCAGCTCCAGTGCAAGGCAGAATGCCGGCACGAGCGCGGCTGTCTCTTTTGCGAGCAGTCCCAGACCGGTCAATGGAAGCACCGCCAGTAGCCAGGGCCATCCGGTGGCGCCCCTGGCCTGGGCGAGGCGTCCCTTGAGATAGGCGTTCAGGGCCAGCAGCGCGAACAGCAGGGAAAGCGTCTCCATGCGCTGCACGACATACAGCACGGTCGAGACTTGCAGCGGGTGCGCCGCCCAGAGCAGCGCGATGAGGAAAGCAAGCCGGGTGTGAGGTCCGCTTGGGGTGTCCCGTGAGTCAAGCAGCTGGCGGAGGAGCAGGAAGACGAGGATCGTGTTTAGAAGATGAACCAGCAGGCCGCTCGTCTTGAAGCCCTTCGGGTCCATGCCACCCGTGGCGTGGTCGATTGCAAACGAGATGGTCGCGATCGGTCGACCGTAGGTCCCCGATTCATAGGCGCCGGCCGCCCGACGCATCGATTCCAGGTCGATTGCATCCGCGTGGATTCGCTCGTTGGTGACGATATTGGGATAGTCGTCGAACAGGAAATCCCCACCCAGCCCCGGATAATAGGCGGCTGTGGTCAACGCGAGCAGCAGGGCTGCCCAGAGCCACAAGGGGGCGGGTCTTTTCGTCATGTTGGGGCTCTCGGGCTAAGGCGTGGCGCTGCCGGTGTCTGACGAATGGTACATCGCGTCAGCAGCGAAGCGAGCCTGGATCGGCTTGACTGGAAGCCTTGGAACGACGCCCCGGCGCGGGTCGTGGCGATGTCTCGCGGGCGGTGGCCGACGGCCCGAAATGGGCCTCGACGGCGGCTGCCTCGTTTACTGGCAGCCTTCGGGCTTGTAGCGGTCCTCCGCCACGGTCGTGGTGCAGCGCCAGATGCCTGTGCTGTTGCGCTCGATCCGCACGACGAGTCCGTTGATCCGGGGATGGCCGGCGAGCGTGCACTGGATGTAGCCGAGCGTCGGAGACGGATCCATGCTCAGCGTGCTGCAGCGCGGGGTGGGGGATCGAAGGCCAATGTCCCCGATCGCGAAACTGCTGGAGTTGTTGGCGATGACCTGCGCTTCATAAAGCGCCTTGCCTGCCGTGATGTCGGCCAGGCCTGCCGTAACCTGGGACCGGATGGTGTAGTCCTGATAGGCCGGGATGGCAATGGCGGCCAGGATGGCGATGATCGCGACTACGATCATCAGTTCGATCAACGTGAAACCCTTCATCTGGCGCATGCATTGTCCCCTTGCTGCAGCCGAAACGATCGCGGTGTGAGTCCTCTACGCACTGCGGGAGAGGATTTCTCCTCTCCCGCAGCGAGTCCTACTACAACAGGGTCCCAGAGGCAGGATCCTGATTACGGCTCGCAGCCGCCCGGGATGTACTTGGCGTCGATGCCGGCGGTGACGCTGCAGATCCAGGCGCCCGAGGTGTTGCGCGTCAGCAGGACGCTCTCGCCGCTAACCTTCGGGTTGCCAGTCAGCACGCACTCCAGTTCGCCGGTCTCGCCGGGGGTCACGTTGATCGCCGAGCAACGGGCGGTATCGTCAGCAAGGCCGATATCGGCGTTGTCGAAGGTGCTCGGCGTGCCCTTGTTGATGATTTCCTCGAACGCGGTCACGCCGCCACGGATGTCGGCCAGGCCAGCGGTGACCTGCGAACGGGCGATGTAGTCCTGATACGCCGGCAGCGCGATGGCAGCCAGGATGGCGATGATCGCGACCACGATCATCAGCTCGATCAGGGTGAAGCCTTTCTGGATGTTCTTCATGGGTGAATCCCCTAGGTGGATTGTGGTTGTCACGTCTTCGAACGGTTATCCCGTCCTTGGGTAGCCGTGCCGAAGCACGTGCTATATCGGTGATGCATCAACTGTGCCAGCCGCATTACGCGACCGTCACAGGCCGGAATATAGGCATAAGGTTGAACGCAAGGCCAGCCAAGAACGGGACAGGCGGCACGGTTTTCCGGGCGGTCGTCAGAATGTGACGCAAAGCGTCAGTTTGTGTCGCGGCAACCTGTGAACTGCATCACACAGTGACGCAAACGACCCGTCGGATCACTCCATCCCCAGCTTCTTCAACTTGTACCGCAGCGCCCGGAAAGTGATGCCCAGCTGGGCGGCGGTCTTGGTCTTGTTGTAGCGGTTCGCCTCGAGTGCCTTCTGGATGGTCTCGCGCTCCATCTGCTCGATGGCGTCGGGCAGGGCGGTGCCGTCGGCCAGGCCGGGCGGGATGGCGGGCGAGGGCGCCGCGGCGATGGGGCGCAGCGGCATGTCGGCCTCCTGGCCGATCAGGCTGTCCACCTGGGGCAGGTACAGGTCGGCCACCTCGATGGTCTGGCCGTCGCACAGGGCCACGGCACGCTCGAGGATGTTCTCAAGCTCGCGCACGTTGCCCGGGAAGGGGTAGGCCGCCAGCGCCGCCTCGGCCTCTTCCGACAGGGCAGGCAGCCGATCGGCCTGGTCGCCGGCCAGGCGCTTGAGGATGGCCTCGGCGATCACCGGGATGTCCTCGCGGCGCTGGCGCAGCGGCGGCACCGCCAGCTCGATCACGTTGATGCGGTAGTACAGGTCCTGGCGGAACTTGCCGTCTTCCACCAGCTTGGCCAGGTTCTTGTGCGTGGCCGACAGGATGCGCACGTCGACCGGCAACTCGGCCTGGGCGCCCACGGGGCGCACGGATTTCTCCTGGATCACGCGCAGCAGCTTCACCTGCATGTGCAGCGGCAGCTCGGCCACTTCGTCCAGGAACAGGGTGCCGCCGTTGGCGGCCTGGAACAGGCCTTCCTTGTCGGCGTGGGCGCCCGTGAAGCTGCCCTTCTTGTGGCCGAACAGCTCGCTTTCCATCAGCTCGGACGGGATGGCGCCGCAGTTCACCGGCACGAAGCTGCCGCCCGCGCGCGAGCCCTGTTCGTGGATCAGCCGGGCCACCAGCTCCTTGCCCACGCCCGATTCGCCGCTGATGTACACCGGCGCCTGGCTGCGCGCGACGCGCTGGATGGTCTGGCGCAGCTGCTGCATGCGCGGCGAATCGCCCAGCAGGCGCGCGCTGGCCGGCATGGCCTTGCGCTGTTCGTTGAGGTCGAGGGCGTGCTGCACCAGCCGGCGCAGCACCGCCAGGTCCACGGGTTTGGTGACGAAGTCGAAGGCGCCGGCCTTGAGTGCGTTCACCGCGGCCTCGACGTTGCCGAAGGCGGTGATCATGGCCACCGGGATGTCCGGGTAGCGCTGGGCGATGTGTTCGATCAGTTCCTGGCCGGAACCATCCGGCAGGCGCATGTCGGTCAGGCACAGGTCGTAGGCGCCCTGGGCCAGCTGGGCCTTGGCCGAGGCCACGTCGGCGGCGGTATCCACCCGCAGGCCCATTCGGCCCAGGGTGAGGACCAGAAGCTCCCGGATGTCGCGCTCGTCATCTACTACCAGGGCGCTGCGGGGGGTTGCCATGCGGTCAGGAAGGGCTGGGGACCCCTACACATTAGCTGAACACGGCCGTCTCAGGCCAGATTGAGCCGGCCCGGGCTGGCCTCGTCCTTCATCAGGGTCATGCCCGGCGGCAGGATGATGCGGAAGCAGCTGCCGCCGCCCGGCACCGGCTGGTAGCTCAGGGTGCACTGGTTGGCTTCGCACAGCTGCTGGGCGATGTAGAGGCCCAGGCCGGTGCCATGTTCGCTGGTCGTATAGAAAGGAGTGAAGATCTGGCTGGCCACGGCCGGCGGGATGCCCGGGCCGCGGTCGATCACGTTCAGCTCCGGCGGGGCGCCCGGCGGGGCGGTGCGCACCGACACCGTAACCTTGGCCGGTTCGCCCGGCATGCGACCGTAGGTCAGGGCGTTCTGGACCAGGATGGTCAGCACCTGGTGCAGGTGCCGCGGGTCGGCCATGGCCAGCACGCTGCGCTCGCTCACCGACTGCAGGATGTCGGTTTCCAGCGGGTGGCTGGCCCGGTACTCGTCCACGAACCTGCGGGCGAACTGGCTGATGTCGATCGACTCGGGCTGGCTGCGCTCGCGCCGGGCCAGGCCCAGGATGTCCTGGACGATGCCGTTCATGCGGTGGCACTGGGTGTGGATGATCTCCAGCAGGCGCTTGTCGGCCTCGGGCAGCTCCGTGGCCTCTTCCAGAAGCTGCACCGAATACATGATGGCCGCCAGCGGGTTGCGGATCTCGTGGGCGATGGAGGCCGAGAGCCGGCCCAGGGTGGCCAGGGTCAGCTCCTCGGCCCGGTCCGAGAACACCCGGCTGTCGTCGAGGAAGATCAGGAACAGGTTGTCGGTGAGGCTCAGGGAGACGAAGCGGGGCAGCACCTCGGGGGTGCCGTCGCCCAAGGTCATGGCCTTGGGCGTCTCGCCCCGGCCCTGGCGCCAGGTGAGCAGGGCGCGATGCAGGGGCATGGCGATGTCGGCCAGCTGCCGGCGGTCTGGCGAGGGTTTGCCCAGCAGGCCCCAGGCCGCCTCGTTGCACACCTTCACCAGGTGCTCGCCGTCCACCACCAGGATGCCGGTGCGCATGCGCCGGATCACCAGCTCGTTGATCTCGGCCTGGTTGGCCAGCTCCTCGCCGCGCTGCTCGGCCAGGGCCTGGGATTCGAGCACCTGGCGGCTGAGTAGTTCGCACAGCACCGCCGTGGCCAGGTAGGTCACCGAGAACATCACCGATTCGGCCAGCGGGCGGGCGCTTTCCGAAGCAATGGCGCGCAGGTACAGGCTGTCGGCCAGCACCACCGCGCAGGCCGCGCCCGCGAAGCCGAGGCCGGCCTTCTGCGGCAGGATGAGCGCGCCCGCGCCCACGTTGAACAGCAGCAGCAGGGCCACGCCGCCCTGGCTGCCGCTGGTGGTGGCCAGCACCAGGGCGGCCACCAGGATGTCGATGGCCAGGCCGATGCCGGCCTGGCGGGCGGCGCTGAGCTCGCTGCGGTAGCCGGCGATGAGCAGCGAGATCGCGGCCACCATGTACAGCACCACGATGGTCTGCAGCATCGCCGGTTCGCGGATCTGCAGCAGGAACTCGCCGGCCGGGCTGAAGGCCACCAGGGCCAGCAGGCACGCCTCCAGCACGCGGTAGAGCGTGAAGAAGTACAGCTCCCGCCGCTGGGGGCTGGGGTTGGCCGGTTTTCGGGGGGTGGACGCCATGGCCCCCAGTATGCCCTGCGGCCGGCTTGTCAAGGCAGGGGGCTTTTTGCGTTGGGCGGGCGCTGTCGGCGACAATACCGCCCCCGTTCGCGACCCCATCCCCATACAAGGTATCGGCATGAACTTCCACGAATACCAAGCCAAGCAGCTGTTCGCCGACTACGGCATCGCCGTCCCGGCGGGCCGCGTCGCCCGCTCCCCCGATGAGGCCGTGGAAGCGGCCAAGGCCATCGGCGGCGACTTCTGGGTGGTCAAGGCGCAGATCCACGCCGGCGGCCGCGGCAAGGCCGGCGGCGTCAAGCTGGCCAAGACCCTCGAGGACGTGCGCAAGTACGCCGAGGGCATGCTCGGCACCAAGATGGCCACCTACCAGACCGCCGGCGTCGAACTGCCGGTGGATTCGGTGCTGGTGACCCAGGCCACTGACATCGCCAAGGAGCTCTACCTCTCGGTGCTGGTCGACCGCGCCACCCGCTCCATCACCTTCATCGCCTCGGCCGAGGGCGGCATGGAGATCGAGCAGGTCGCCGCCGAGAACCCGGACGCGATCAAGTCGCTCAACGTCAACTTCGTGCAGGGCCTGCAGCCCTACCAGTGCCGCGAAATGGGCTTCGCCCTGGGCCTGAACGCCAAGCAGGTCAACCAGCTGAGCAAGATCATGCTGGGCCTGTACAAGCTGTTCAACGAAAAGGACCTGGCGCTGGTCGAACTCAACCCGCTGGCCATCCTCACCAACGGCGACCTGGCCGTGCTCGACGGCAAGATCAACTCCGACGACAACGCCACCTTCCGCCACCCGGAACTGGCCGCCATGCGCGACATCCGCCAGGAAGACGAGACCGAGGTCCTGGCCTCCAAGCATGACCTCAACTACGTCACCATGGACGGCAACATCGGCTGCATGGTGAATGGCGCCGGCCTGGCCATGGCCACCATGGACGTGATCAAGCTCAACGGCGGCGAGCCGGCGAACTTCCTCGACGTGGGCGGCGGCGCCAACAAGGAGCGCGTCACCGAGGCCTTCAAGCTCATCCTGTCCTCGGACAAGGTCAAGGCCATCTTCGTCAACATCTTCGGCGGCATCGTGCGCTGCGACATGATCGCGGAAGGCATCATCGCCGCGGTGAAGGAAGTGGGCGTCAAGATCCCCGTCATCGTGCGCCTCGAAGGCACCAACGTGGAGAAGGGCAAGGAGCTGCTGCGCAACTCCGGCCTTGCCATCATCCCGGCCGACGACATCAACGACGGCGCCAAGAAGTCCGTCGCCGCCGTCGCCGCCTGAGCCCACAAGGACATCCTCCATGAGCGTTTTGATCAACAAGAACACCAAGGTCATCGTCCAGGGCTTCACCGGCCAGCAGGGCACCTTCCACGCCGAGCAGATGGTCGAGTACGGCACCAAGGTCGTCGGCGGCGTCACCCCGGGCAAGGGCGGCACCACCCACATCGGCCTGCCGGTGTTCAACACCGTGCGCGAGGCCGTCGATGAAACCGGCGCCGACGCGTCCGTCATCTACGTGCCGCCGCCGTTCGCGGCCGACGCCATCCTCGAGGCGGCCGACGCCGGCATCCGCGTGATCGTGTGCATCACCGAGGGCATCCCGGTGCTGGACATGCTGCGCGTGAAAAACACCCTGCGTGGCTACGACGACGTCGTGCTGATCGGCCCGAACTGCCCCGGCGTCATCACCCCGGGCGAGTGCAAGATCGGCATCATGCCGGGCCACATCCACATGCCGGGCAAGATCGGCATCGTGTCGCGCTCGGGCACGCTGACCTATGAAGCCGTGAAGCAGACCACCGACGCCGGCCTCGGCCAGTCGACCTGCATCGGCATCGGCGGCGACCCGATCAACGGCACCAACTTCATCGACGCCCTGAAGCTGTTCCAAGACGACCCGCAGACCGAGGGCATCATCATGGTCGGCGAGATCGGCGGCAGCGCCGAGGAAGAAGCGGCCGAGTTCATCGCCGAGTACGTGACCAAGCCGGTGGTCGGCTTCATCGCCGGCGCCTCGGCCCCGGCCGGCAAGCGCATGGGCCACGCCGGCGCCATCGCCTCCGGCGGCAAGGGCACCGCGGCCGGCAAGTTCGAGGCCCTCGAGAAGGCCGGCGTCACCACGGTGAAGAGCCCGGGCGACCTGGGCAAGGCCATCGCGGCGAAGCTGAAGGGCTGAGCCGTGAAGGGGGCGTTCCGGTCGGACGCCCCCTGTTTCACTGCCGCTCTCCGGAAGTTTGGACGGTAACCGGGTGGCGGGTATCCCCTATCGCCCCGAAATCGATGGCCTGCGCGCCATCGCCGTGCTTTCTGTCGTCCTTTACCACGTCGACGCGACGATCCTCCCCGGCGGATTCGTCGGCGTCGATGTTTTCTTCGTGATCTCCGGTTATCTGATCACCTCTCTGCTCGCCACTGAGCTGGGGGCAACAGGTCGCATCGACCTGGCCGCGTTCTACGCCAGGCGAGTGAAGCGGCTGATGCCTGCTCTGGTTCTTGTCGTGGCCGCGGTGGTGGCCATATACGCCTTGTTGGCCATGGTTTCCGGCGCAGGCATCCAGGACCTCGTGCGATCTGCCGTGGCCTCGCTCGCCTTTTTCCCGAACATCCACTTCAAGGGAACCACCGGCGGCTACTTCGAGCCTGCGGCGGACGAGCTTCCGCTCCTGCACCTGTGGTCGCTGGGCGTCGAAGAGCAGTTCTACCTACTCTTCCCTCTACTGCTGTGGCTGCTGCTTTCAGGGGGAAGGCGCCTGGCGGGGGCGGCTCTGTTCCTGTCTTGCCTGGCATCGCTGGTGCTTGCCGAGGTTTGGCTGCGCACCGACCCGGAATCCGCTTTCTTCCTGATGCCTGCGAGGCTCTGGGAGCTGGGCGCAGGCGCGCTGGTGGCGCTGTCCCCTGCCAACGGCAGGCTTCGGGGCGATGGCAGCGTTTCCGCTGCCGCGGGTTTGGCGTTGATTGGCCTTGCCGCGGCAACGACGGGTGTTTGGCTTCCATTTCCTGGCCTGGGGGCGCTCCCGGCAGTGGTGGGCAGCGTGCTCGTGCTTTACAGCGTCCACGTCCATCCCGCCGCGGATGCGACGCATGGCGCGGCCGCCTGGCTGCGCTGGCGACCGTTTGTGGCGTTGGGCCTGCTTTCGTACTCGTGGTATCTCTGGCATTGGCCCTTGCTGGTGCTTGAGCGCAAGCTCAATTTCGCCCCCGCCCAGCTGGAAACGAGGTTGTTGGTTGCCTTGCTGGCGCTTGGCCTGGCATGGGTCAGCTACCGATTCGTGGAGACCCCCGTCCGCCAGTCGCGGCGGTTGCCGGCACGCAGGGCCCTGCTTCTCGGTGCACTGGCCATCCTGGGGATGATCGCCCTGCTTGGCGGGCTCGACCGCCGCCTGCAGCCTGCCCACAGGGAGCCGACGCTGGCGGAACGCACGCGCATGGATCGACCGCAGGACCAGCGGCGCTGCCACGTCTACCTGAAGTCGGAAGTCGAATCCCTGGATCCCGGCGGTTGCGTGCAGGGCAGCGGTTCTTCACCGGAGTTCGCGGTATGGGGTGATTCGCACGCCTTGGCGTGGCGCCCGTTCGCCAGGCGGCTGGCGGAAGACGCCGGGGCCCAGTTCATTTCGGTGAGCATGGACTCCTGCCCCCCGGTGGAACGCTATTCCGGATACCGCGCCGACATACCGACCCACGCCCGCGATTGCAGGCGGTTCAATGGCCGGGTTCTCGAATTCCTTGCCACCGCGGCGCCACAGCGGATCATCATCGCCGCCCGCTGGACGAGCTACCTCGCGCCCGGGGGCGTGTCCCCACGACCGCGTGACAAGGCAATGTCGCCGGAGCAGTTCGAAGCCGCCCTGGACACGGTGGTTTCGAAGTTGGCGGGCAAGCAGGAGGTGCTACTGATCGCTCCGGTTTCCGA
Source organism: Arenimonas malthae CC-JY-1 (assembly GCF_000747075.1). GTDB lineage: Bacteria > Pseudomonadota > Gammaproteobacteria > Xanthomonadales > Xanthomonadaceae > Arenimonas > Arenimonas malthae. The sequence goes on along the minus strand of NZ_AVCH01000193.1, from coordinate 9,053 downwards.
GCTTCGGCGCGGCGCTCCCGAGTGCATCGAGAGCCGGCGTGAGAAGGAATGCGCGTATACGCGCCAGGAGGTGCTGGATTCCACTGCAGCCGCCAGGCGCCTGCTGCTGTCGGTCGCCGCCAGGCACTCGAACGTGACGGTGGTCGATGCCATGGATTTCTTCTGCGATGGAGTGTCCTGCCCGGTCACCCGGGATGGATACGGACTCTTCTGGGACGACGACCATGTGTCTGCCACGGCTGCCGCGGCTTTCGCCGACCGCTTCCTGGCAGACCCGGCGCGATACACTCTTGGGGCGCCCTCGATTATGGATCCGGTCAACCCGCGAGAGATGCCGATCGATGCAGACGAGTAACGCGACCACCCTCCGCCTCGCCCTCGCCCAGTTCGACTTCCCCGTGGGAGCCGTGCAGGCGAACGCGCGCCGCATCGCCGGGCTCATCGCCGAGGCGCGCGACCGGCACGGCGCCGACCTGGTGCTGTTCCCCGAGCTGGCGATTTCCGGCTATCCGCCGGAAGACCTGCTGCTTCGCCCGGCGTTCCTGGCCGCTTGCGAGGCGGCGCTGGCCGAGGTGGCGAAGGCCTGCACCGGCATCACCGCCGTGGTGGGCTGGCCGCAGGCGGCGGGCGCCATCGTGTACAACGCCGCCAGCGTGCTGCGCGACGGACGGATCGAGGCCACCTACCGCAAGCGCGAACTGCCCAATTACGCGGTGTTCGACGAACGCCGCTATTTCGACGTGGACCCGGACGGCGGCGCCTTCGCCTTCGAGGTGAAGGGCGTCCAGGTCGGCCTGGTCATCTGCGAAGACCTCTGGTTCCCCGAGCCGCTGGCCCAGACCGCCGCGCTTGGCGCCGAACTGGTGCTGGTGCCCAACGCTTCGCCCTTCGAGCGCGACAAGACCGCGCAGCGCGACATGCTGCTGGCCCAGCGCGTGCAGGAAGCCGGCGTGGCCGTGGCCTACCTCAACGCCGTGGGCGGCCAGGACGAGCTGGTGTTCGACGGCGCCTCGGTGCTGGCCGACGGCGACGGCGGCGTGCACCCCGCGGCACGCGCCTTCGAGGACCACTGGCTGGTGGCCGACTTCGATGCCGGCACGCGCCGCTTCAGCCGCCTGCACTGGCCGGAGGAGGAGGACGAAAGCCACGCCTCGCTGGCCTACCGCGCCATCGTGCGCGGCATCCGCGACTATTGCGGCAAGAATGGCTTCGACCGCGTCTGGCTGGGCCTGTCCGGCGGCATCGATTCGGGCCTGGTGCTGGCGCTGGCGGTGGACGCGCTCGGCGCCCGCAACGTCAACGCCGTGCGCCTGCCCTCGCGCTACACCAGCGACCTGAGCAACGACCTGGCCAACGAGCAGGCGCACCTGCTCGGCGTGCGGCTGGAAACGGTGGCCATCGAAACGCCGTTCGAAGGCTTCCTGCAGGCGCTGGCGCCGCTGTTCGACGGCCTCGCGCCCGGCATCGCCGAGGAGAACCTGCAGTCGCGCAGCCGCGGCGCGCTGATGATGGCGCTCTCGAACAAGTTCGGCGGCCTGCTGCTCACCACCGGCAACAAGAGCGAATACGCGGTGGGCTACGCCACCATCTACGGCGACATGTGCGGCGGATTCGCGCCCATCAAGGACCTGTACAAGACCGAGGTCGTGTCGCTGTGCCGCTGGCGCAACGCGCAGTCACCGGCCATTCCCGAACTGGTGATCACCCGCCCGCCTTCGGCCGAGTTGCGCGAGAACCAGACCGACCAGGATTCATTGCCGCCCTACGACGTGCTCGACGGCATCCTGCTGCGTTACGTCGACCAGGAGCGTTCCCCGGCCGAGATCGTCGGCGACGGTTTCGACGCCGCCACCGTGGAGCGCGTGCTGCGCCTGGTGCGGGTGAACGAATGGAAGCGGCGCCAAGCCGCCCCGGGCCCCAAGCTGTCGCGGCGCGCCTTCGGCCGCGAGCGCCGCTACCCGATCACGTCCGGCTGGCGCGACTGACGCGCCGCTCCCGCGGGAAGCGGCGGGCTTACTTGCCCGAGAACGGGTTGAGCTTGCCGAAGAAGCCTCGGCCGCGCGGCCAGTCGCCTTCCAGGTACGGGTGGTCGGCGTAGTTCTGCTCGAGCACCTTGCGGGCGTCGGCGGCCAGGTCGTCCTGGCCCAGCGCGGTGTAGGACGCCGCCATCAGCGCCAGCGCGTCGCCCTCGTACTCGCTCTGCGGGTAGGTCTGGAGGATGTACTTGCCGCGGTTGGCGGCGGCCACGAAGGCGTCGCGCTGCAGGTAATAAAGGCCGACGTTGATTTCGTGGCGGGCCAGCTGGTTGCGCAGGTAGATCATGCGCTGGCGGGCGTCCGGGGCGTAGCGGCTGTTCGGGTAGCGGCGCACGACCTCGGCGAAGTCGTTGAGCGACTGCGTGGTGGCGCCCAGGTCGCGCGAGGACATGTCCTGGCGGGCGATGCGCAGCAGCGTGGCCTTGTTGTGGTCGAAGTTGACCAGCGCCTTGAGGTAATAGGCGTAGTCGATGTGGCGGTGGGTCGGGTAGGTGCGGATGAAGCGGTTGATCGAGGAGGTGGCTTCCTCGGTCTTGGCCTGGCGGTACTGCACGTAGGCCAGCTCCAGCTGCGCCTGCTCGCTGTAGGCGCCGTACGGGAAGCGCGCGACCAGGCGCTGGTAGTAAAGGGCCGACCGGTTGAAGTTGCCCGCCTGCAGCGCCGACTTGCCTTCGGCGTACATGGCTTCGACCGGCAGGGTTTCGGTCGGCTTCTCGGCGTCCTTGTCGAACAGGCGGCCCATGGTCTTGCAGCCGGCAAGGCTGGCGACGAGCACCAGGAGGGCGAAAAGTCGGAGCAGGCCGGTCGGTCGGGTCATCAGGAGGGCAGGTCAGGACGCTGCGGGCAGCAAGTTCGGGGATAATACCGGAAAGCCCGCTGTCGCCTCCATGAACCGGGGCCGGCCCCTTCCCAGGCCCCAGGAACCCCGCCCATGCCCCCGATTCCCACCCCCGACACCGACGATTCCGAGCGCGAACTGCTCGAGGCCAGCGTGCCCCTGGCCTCCGCCGGCCGCCGCTTCGACCAGGTGCTGGCCGAGCTCTTCCCCGACTTCTCGCGCTCGCGCCTGAGCGAGTGGATCAAGTCCGGCGACGCCCTGCTCGATGGCCGCCTGGTCAAGCCCAAGGAAGCGGTGCGCGGCGGCGAACCCATCACCCTGTCGGTGCGCATGGAAGTCGAAACCGATGCCCAGCCCGAGGACATCCCGCTCGACATCCTGTACGAGGACGAGGACGTGCTGGTGGTCAACAAGCCGGCTGGCCTGGTGGTGCACCCCGGCGCCGGCAACCCGCGTGGCACCCTGGTCAATGCCCTGCTGAACTTCGACGCGCGCCTGGCCGAACTGGCCCGCGCCGGCATCGTGCACCGCCTCGACAAGGACACCTCGGGCCTGATGGTGGTCGCCCGTACGCTGCGCGCCCACACCTCGCTGGTCGAGCAGCTTTCTGGCCGCGAAGTGCACCGCCAGTACCTGGCCGTGGTGCAGGGCACCATGGTGGCCGGCAGCACGGTGAACGAACCCATCGGCCGCCACCCCACCGACCGGGTGCGCATGGCCGTGGTGAAGGAAGGCGGCCGCGATGCCGTCACCCATTACCGCGTGCGCGAGAAGTTCCGCGCCCACACCCTGGTGGAGTGCCGCCTGGAAACCGGCCGCACCCACCAGATCCGCGTGCACATGGCGTACGTGCGCCATCCCATCGTCGGCGACCCGCTGTACGGCGGCTCCTACCGCCAGCCCAAGGCCGCCACCGAGGCGCTGGCGGCGCGCCTGCAGGGCTTCAGGCGCCAGGCCCTGCACGCCGAGAAGCTGACCTTCCGCCACCCGGCCACCGGCGAGCCCGTCACCACCGAGGCGCCGATGCCCGAGGACATGCTGGGCCTGCTGCACGACCTGCGCGAAGACACCGCGGCCTTCAAGGGCTGAGCGATGCCGGCGCCGGCCTGGTTCGACGCCGACTGGCCCGCCCCGCCGGGCGTGCGTGCGCTCACCACGCTGCGCGGCGGCGAGGGCGTGTCGGCGCCACCTTTCGACCGCTTCAACCTGGGCCTGCGCTGCGGCGACGACCCGGACGCGGCCCGCGAAAACCGCCGCCGCCTGGCGGAGTGGCTGGCGCTGCCGTCGCCGCCGCGCTGGCTCGACCAGGTGCATGGCACCGCCGTGCACCGTGCGCTCGCCGGTGCCGCGCCGCCGGAGGAACCGCAGGCCGACGCCAGCGTCACCGGCGAGCCGGGCGTGGTGCTGGCCGTGCTGACCGCCGACTGCCTGCCGGTGGTGTTCGCCGCCCGCGATGGCAGCGAAGTGGGCGTGGCGCATGCCGGCTGGCGTGGCCTGGCGGCCGGCGTACTGGAAGCCACGGTGGCGGCGATGCACACGCCACCCGGACGGCTGCTGGCCTGGCTCGGCCCGGCGGCGGGGCCGCAGGCCTATGAAATCGGCGCCGAGGTGCGCGACGCCTTCGTGGCCACCGACCCGGACGCCGGCACGGCCTTCGTGGCCACGCGTCCGGGCCACTGGCGCGTCGACCTGTATGCCCTGGCCCGACGCCGCCTCGCAGCGGTTGGCGTGGCGGAAGTGCACGGCGGCAACCGCTGCACCATCAGCGAGCCGGCGTCCTTCTTCTCGCACCGCCGCGACGGCCGCAGCGGCCGGCTCGCCACGCTCGTCTGGACGCTGAACAACTGACATCCGGCAGGTGATGCCGCGCCTCGCTTGTGCGAACGTGCGTCGGTCCCCCCACCGGAGTCACCCGATGCGTCGAGCCTTGCTGGCCCTGCTGTTCCTCGCGGCAACGCCCGCTTCCGCCGCCACGGTGGCCGAAGCCGAGGCCCTGCTCAAGGCCCGCGACCCGCGCGCCGCGGGCGCGGTTGCGCCGCTGCTGGCGGCCAAGCCGCGCGACCCCGCCGTCCGCGTGCTGCAGACGCGGGTGCTGCTGCAGCAGCGCAAGGCCAAGGACGCGCTTGAGTTCGCCGAGGAAACCGTGGAGATGGCGCCCGACTACGCCCCGGCGCACTACTGGCTGGGCAATGCCTTCGGCGCCCGCATCGGCCAGGTGGGCATGCTGTCGCAGGCCTCGATGGCGCCGAAGATCCGCGCCTCGTTCCAGCGCGCGCTCGACATCGACCCCAACCTGCACGCCGCCCGCATTGGCCTGGTGGAGTTCTACCTGCAGGCCCCCGGCATCGTCGGCGGCAGCGTGGACGAGGCCCGCAGGCAGGCCGACGAACTCAAGCGCCGCGATCCGCCGTACGGCCACTACGCCCGCGCCCGCGTGCTGGCCAAGGAGGGCAAGGAAGCGCAGGCCAGGCAGGCCTACCTGGCCGCGCACGCCGCGCGCCCGGAACAGGCCGAATTCCGCATGGCCGCCGGCCTGGCCCACCAGCAATCGGGCGACTGGGAGCGGTCGTTCGCGATCTTCGAAGCCTGGACCCGCGAAGACCCCAAGGCCGCCGGCGCCTGGTACCAGATCGGCCGCGCCGCGGCGCTCTCGGGCCAGCGCCTCGAGATCGGCGCCGACGCCCTGCGCCGCTACCTGTCGCTGCCGGCCGCGGTGGGCGACCCCGAGCCGAAACACGCCTGGTACCGGCTGGGCCAGGTGCTGGTGCATGCCGGCGACAAGGCGGGCGCACGGGCGGCTTTCCAGCAGGCGCTGAAGGCCGACCCGAAGTTCGCGGAGCCCAAGGCCGAGCTCGCCAAGCTCTGAGGTCCATCCGCCGGCGCGTCCCCGCGCTTGAAATGGCCGCCTGGGGCCGCCATTTCGAGGGCATGCGGGCGGCAAGGCGCCGCCCCCTGCCTTTCAAGGGGAACCCCCGATGCGGATGGACAAACTGACCTCGCGCTTCCAGCAGGCCCTGAGCGACGCGCAGTCGCTGGCCGTCGGCCGCGACCACAACCTGATCGAACCGGCGCACGTGCTGCTGGCCCTGCTCGACCAGCAGGGCGGCAGCACCCGGCCCACGCTGGCGCAGGCCGGCGTGAACGTCGCGGCCCTGCGCCAGCGGCTGGCCGAGGCGCTCGACAAGCTGCCGAAGGTGTCCGGCCAGGAGGGCAACCTCTCGGTCGGCAACGACCTGGCGCGGCTGCTGAACCTGAGCGACAAGCTGGCGCAGCAGCGCGGCGACGCCTTCATCGCCAGCGAACTGTTCGTGCTGGCCTGCCTGGACGACAAGGGCGAGGCCGGCACCGCCCTCAAGGCCGCCGGCGCGAAGAAGGAAGCGCTGGAAAAGGCCATCGACGCCCTGCGCGGCGGCGAGAAGGTGGCCGACGCCAATGCCGAGGAAAACCGCCAGGCGCTGGAGAAATACACCATCGACCTCACCGCCCGCGCGGAAAGCGGCAAGCTCGACCCGGTCATCGGCCGCGACGAGGAAATCCGCCGCACCGTGCAGGTGCTGCAGCGGCGCACCAAGAACAACCCGGTGCTGATCGGCGAGCCCGGCGTGGGCAAGACCGCCATCGTCGAAGGCCTGGCCCAGCGCATCGTCAACGGCGAAGTGCCCGAGGGCCTGCGCGGCAAGCGCGTGCTCTCGCTCGACATGGGCGCGCTGATCGCCGGTGCGAAGTTCCGCGGCGAGTTCGAGGAACGGCTCAAGGGCGTGCTCAACGACCTGTCCAAGCAGGAAGGGCAGGTCATCCTGTTCATCGACGAGCTGCACACCATGGTCGGTGCCGGCAAGGCCGAGGGCGCCATGGACGCGGGCAACATGCTCAAGCCGGCGCTGGCGCGCGGCGAACTGCACTGCATCGGCGCCACCACGCTCGACGAGTACCGCAAGTACGTGGAGAAGGACGCCGCGCTCGAGCGCCGCTTCCAGAAGGTGTTCGTGGGCGAGCCCTCGGTGGAGGACACCATCGCCATCCTGCGCGGCCTGAAGGAGCGCTACGCCGTGCACCACGGCGTGGAAATCACCGACCCGGCGATCGTGGCGGCGGCGACGCTGTCGCATCGCTACATCGCCGACCGCCAGCTGCCCGACAAGGCCATCGACCTGATGGACGAGGCCGCCTCGCGCATCCGCATGGAGATCGATTCCAAGCCGGAGGAGATGGACCGCAAGGAGCGCCGCCTGATCCAGCTCAAGATCCAGCGCGAGGCCCTGAAGAAGGAGAAGGACAAGGAATCGCAGCAGCGCCTGGCCGACCTGGAGGAGGAGATCGCCACGCTCGAACGCGAGTTCAACGACCTCGAGGAAATCTGGAAGGCCGAGAAGGCCACGCTGACCGGCGCCACCAGGGTGAAGGAGCAGCTGGAGCAGGCGCGCCTGGAGCTCGAGGCGGCGCACCGCCGCCAGGACTTCGCCAAGGCCAGCGAGATCCAGTACGGCCGCATCCCCGAGCTGGAAAAGCAGCTCGCCGCGGCGCAGGAAGTCGAAACCCAGGGCTTCCAGCTGCTGCAGGACAAGGTGACGGCCGAAGAGATCGCGGAAGTGGTGTCGCGCTGGACCGGCATCCCGGTGAGCAAGATGCTCGAGGGCGAGCGCGAGAAGCTGCTGAAGATGGAGGATGCGCTGCACGGCCGCGTGGTGGGCCAGCACGAGGCGGTGAAGGCGGTGTCCGATGCCATCCGCCGTTCGCGCGCCGGCCTGTCGGATCCGAACCGGCCCAATGGCTCGTTCCTGTTCCTGGGCCCCACGGGCGTGGGCAAGACCGAGCTGTGCAAGGCGCTGGCCGGCTTCCTGTTCGACACCGAGGACGCCATGGTGCGCATCGACATGAGCGAGTTCATGGAGAAGCACTCCGTGGCCCGCCTGATCGGCGCGCCCCCGGGTTACGTGGGTTATGAAGAGGGTGGCTACCTCACCGAGGCGGTGCGGCGCCGGCCCTACAGCGTGCTGCTGCTCGACGAGGTCGAGAAGGCGCACCCGGACGTGTTCAACGTGCTGCTGCAGGTGCTCGACGACGGCCGCCTCACCGACGGCCAGGGCCGCACGGTGGACTTCCGCAACACCGTGATCGTGATGACCTCGAACCTGGGCAGCCAGCACATCCAGGAGCTCAGCGGCGAGGGCGACGCGGCCTACGTGCAGATGAAGGCGGCGGTGATGGGCGTGGTGCAGTCGCATTTCCGCCCGGAGTTCATCAACCGCCTCGACGAGATCGTGGTGTTCCACCCGCTGGGCCGCGACCAGATCCAGGCCATCGCCCGCATCCAGACCGCCTACCTTTCGAAGCGGCTGGCCGAGCGGCAGATCCGGCTCGAGATCAGCGACGAGGCGCTGGCGCTGCTGGGCAACGTCGGCTTCGACCCGGTCTACGGCGCCCGTCCGCTCAAGCGAGCGATCCAGCAGCAGCTGGAGAACCCGCTGGCGCAGAAGATCCTGGCCGGCGAGTTCGGCCAGGGCGACACCGTGCGGATCGGCGCCGAAGGCGGCACCTTGACCTTCACCAAGCTCTGACCCCCTTTCTTTCCACCTGTTTCACGCGGCGGGCGGCAGCATCATGCGATGCCGTTGCACCTCGTCTGGTTCAAGCGTGACCTGAGGACCTTCGACCACGCGCCGCTGGCGGAAGCCGCGGCGCGCGGGCCGGTGCTGCCCCTGTACGTGGCCGAGCCCTCGTACTGGGCCTTGCCCGACACCAGCGGCCGGCAGTGGGAGGCGGTCGCCGATGGCCTGCGGGAATTGCGCGAGGACCTGGCGCGCCTGGGCCAGCCCCTGGTCGTGCGAATGGGCGACGCGGTCGGCGTGCTCGAAGACCTGCGCAGGCGCCACGGCATCGCCGCCCTGTGGTCGCACGAGGAAACCGGCAACGGCTGGACCTACGCCCGCGACCGCCGGGTGGCCGCCTGGGCCCGCGGCCATGGCATACCCTGGCACGAGACCCCGAGCGGAGGCGTGGTGCGCCGCTTGCGCAGCCGCAACCGCTGGGCCTCGCAGTGGGAAGCGCGTTTGGCGCCGGCGCCCCTGCCCGAACCCGGGCTGGTGCCGCTGGCCGGCATCGAGCCCGGGGCCATCCCCACCGCCGACGACCTGGGCCTGGCGCCCGACCCCTGCCCGGGCCGCCAGCGCGGTGGCCGC
>NZ_AVCH01000192.1 GCF_000747075.1 Arenimonas malthae CC-JY-1 | reverse complement strand
CGGCCCGCTTCCCGCCGCCGCGCCGCCGGCACCGCCTCCGCCGCCCGCCCCGGCCATCGAGCCGCCTGCGGAGGGGCCGGCGCTCGACCAGATCGTGGTCTCGGGTTCGCGCCTCAGGCGCGCGGACGTCCAGACGGAGAACGCGGAACGCACGACCGACGCCCCTGAATCGCGCCGCCAGCGCGAGGCCGGTGCCGCCGCCCAGCGCACCGAAGTCATGCTCGAACCTGCGCCCATGGCCGCCCCACCGGCCATGGCCAAACCGGCCGTGCTGCCCCCCGTGGACGAAGACGCCGCGCTCGATCCTGCCGCCTGGATCGAACGCATCCGCGAACGCGTGCGCCAGGGCGACACCGCCGGCGCCCGCGCCAGCCTCGCGCTCCTGCTCAAGGAACATCCCGGCACCGACGTCCCGGCCGACCTGGCCCCGCTGCGCTCGTGACCGCGGGGTTCACGCTCGCCGGCCCGGCGTCGTTCGAACTCGAGGCCAAGCGCAGCCGCTTCCTCGCCCGCGCCCGGCCGGTGGATACGCCCGAGGCCGCGCTGGCCTTCCTGCGCGAAATCGCCGACCCGCAGGCCACGCACAACTGCTGGGCCTACCGCATCGGCGGCCAGTACCGCTCCTCGGACGACGGCGAACCCGGCGGCAGCGCCGGCCGCCCCATCCTGGCCGCCATCGAGGGCCAGGGCGTGGACCAGGTGATGGTGGTGGTGACGCGCTGGTACGGCGGCACCAACCTGGGCGTCGGCGGCCTGGTGCGCGCCTACGGCGGTGCCGCCGCCGAATGCCTGCGCACCGCGCCCAAGCGCGAAATCGTGGCCTGGTGCGAAGCCGAACTGGCCTGCGACTTCGCCCATTCCGGCGGCGCGCATGCCCTGCTGGACGGGCTGGGCGCCGTGAAACTGGCGGAAACCTTCGACGAGGACGGCCTGCGCTTGCGTTTCCGCCTGCCCGCCTCCAGCTATGACACGGTGGCGGCGCGCCTGCGCGACCTCAGCCGCGGCACCGCCCGCCTGCACCGCATCGAGACTTCCACCCCATGACCGACCCCGCCCCGGCCAAGCCGCCTGTCAATTCCCTGCGCGGCCTGCTGCCTTTCCTGCGCCCGCACCGCGGCCTGCTGGCCGCCTGGCTGGGCGCGCTGGCGCTCTCGTCGTCGGCCACGCTGATGCTGCCGGTGGCGGTGAAACACATGATCGACCAGGGCTTCGCCGCCGGCAGCTCGGTGGACCGCTGGTTCGGGCTGCTGTTCGCGGTGGCGGTGCTGCTGGCGCTGGCCACCGCGGCGCGCTTCTACTTCGTGTCGCTGCTGGGCGAGCGCGTGGTGGCCGACCTGCGGCGCGCGCTGTACGGCCACCTGCTGTCGCTGGACCAGGCCTTCTTCGAACGCACGCGCTCGGGCGAATTGCTCTCGCGCCTGTCGGCCGACGCCGAACTGCTGCGCAGCGTGGTGGGATCGAGCATGTCGGTGGCGCTGCGCAGTGGCATCACGGTGCTGGGCAGCGCGGTGATGCTGGCGGTCACCAGCCCGCGGCTGGCGCTGTTCGTGCTGCTGGGCATCCCGCTGGTGGTGCTGCCCATGGCGCTGTCGGGCCGGCGCGTGCGCGGCGTGGCCAAGGACAGCCAGGACCGCGTGGCCGACGCCAACGCCCGCGCCGGCGAAACCCTGGGCGCCATGCACACCGTGCAGAGCTACGCCCGCGAAGCCTTCGAACGCGACCGCTTCGGCGCCGCGGTGCAGGTGGCGCTGGGCACGGCGCGCCGGCGCATCCGCCTGCAGGCCCTGCTGACCGCGGTGGTGATCGTGCTGGTGTTCGGCTCGATCACCGCGGTGCTGTGGGTGGGCGCGCAGGACGTGATCAGCGGCGCCATGAGCGCCGGCACGCTGGGCCAGTTCGTGCTCTACGCGCTGATCGGCGCCGGCTCGGTGGGCGCGCTGGCCGAGGTCTGGGCGGAAGTGCAGCGCGCGGCCGGCGGCATGGCCCGCATCAACGACCTGCTGCACGAACGTTCGGTGCTGGCGGTCCCGGCGCAGCCGGCGACACTGCCCCGGCCCGTGCGCGGCCACCTGCGCATGCAGGGCGTGCGTTTCCACTACCCCACGCGCCCCGATGCCCCGGCGCTGGAAGACTTCAGCCTGGAAGTGCGGCCGGGCGAGACCGTGGCCCTGGTCGGCCCCTCGGGCGCGGGCAAGAGCACGGTGTTCCAGTTGCTGCTGCGTTTCCACGACCCGGAGGCCGGCGACATCACGCTCGACGGGGTGGACCTGCGCACGCTGGCGCCCGCCACCCTTCGCGCCCAGGTGGCGCTGGTGCCGCAGGACCCGGTCATCTTCGGCGCCACCGCCCGCGAAAACATCCGCTACGGCCGCCTCGAGGCCAGCGATTCCGACATCGAGGCCGCCGCCCGCAGCGCCGAGGCGCACGAGTTCCTGGCCGCCCTGCCCCAGGGCTACGACAGCGAACTGGGCGAACGCGGCGCCCGCCTGTCCGGCGGCCAGCAGCAGCGCCTGGCCATCGCCCGCGCCCTGCTCAAGGACGCGCCGGTGCTGCTGCTCGACGAGGCCACCAGCGCCCTCGACGCCCAGAGCGAACGCGCCGTGCAGCAGGCCCTGGAACGCCTGATGCGAGGCCGCACCACGCTCGTCATCGCCCACCGACTGGCCACCGTGCTCAAGGCCGACCGCATCGTGGTGATGGACAAGGGCCGCATCGTCGCCCAGGGCACCCACGCCGAACTCCTGGCCCAGGGCGGCCTGTACGCCGAACTCGCCCGCCTGCAGTTCAACCACGCCCCGACGGCGTGATCCCCCGAAAAACAAAGCCCCGCCGGAGCGGGGCTTCGCCTTGAACAGGGGTAGCGTGGTTCAGGCCGGTACGACGTTGGACGCCTGCGAGCCCTTCGGGCCCTGCACCACCTCGAAGCTTACGCGCTGGCCTTCCTGGAGCGAGCGGAAGCCCTTGGCGCTGATGGCGGAATAGTGCACGAACACGTCCGCGCTGCCGTCCTCGGGGGCGATGAAACCAAAGCCCTTGGCGTCGTTGAACCACTTCACGGTGCCGAAACTCATGTACTTGACCTCGAATGCTGGAAGAACGGGCGTGCTCCGTGTGCCGATGTGCCGGTCCCGTGCACGGACCGAGTATGAACAAGGGCAAAACGGTTGACAATCACCCCAGGAGCGCTTCCAGCAGGGCCGGCAGGTGGGCGCTGGCGACCTCCACGTTGGCCAGCACTTCGGCCAGCGTGATCTCCTCGTCGCCGCTGCAGCCCGCCGCCCAGTTGGCCACGATGGCCAGGCAGGCGTAGTCCAGGCCGAGCTCGCGGGCCAGGCCGGCTTCGGGCATGCCGGTCATGCCGACCAGGTCGCAGCCGTCGCGGCGCATCCGGGCGATCTCGGCCTTCGTCTCCAGGCGCGGGCCCTGGGTGGCGCCGTAGCAGCCGCCGTCCACCAGCGGCGTGCCCGAGGCCGCGGCCGCGGCCAGCACCTCGCGACGCAGGGCCGGCGTGTAAGGGTCGCCAAAGTCCACGTGCAGCACGTCGCCGCCCTCGCCGTCCCAGTAGCTGGACGTGCGGCCCCAGGTGTAGTCGATCAATTGATCCGGCAGCGCCAGCACCTTCGGCCCGAAGCGTTCGGTGATGCCACCCACCGTGTTCACCGCCAGCACGCGGGTGGCGCCGAGCTCCTTCAGGCGCCACAGGTTGGCGCGGTAGTTCACGCGGTGCGGCGGCAGCGAATGGCCCTCGCCGTGGCGGGCCAGGAAGGCCACGCGCCTGCCGGCCAGGCGGCCCACCCGCACCGGGCCCGAGGGCCGGCCGTAGGGCGTGTCGCCCTCGAGCGCCTCGGGGTCCTGCAGCGCGGCCAGCCGGTACAGCCCGGTGCCGCCGATGACGGCCAGCTCGATCGCCGACATGGTTCAGTCCCTCAGGGCGTAGATGGCCGGCAGGTTCCGGCCCTGCTCGTGGTAGTCCATGCCGTAGCCGTACACGTAACGGTCGGGCACCTCGATGGCGACGTAATCGGCGGCGATGCCCGGCGCGCGGCGGTCATGGTGCTTGAGCGCCAGCACGGCCACGCGCACGTCGGCGGCGCCTTCCTGCTCGCACCACTGCTTCACCGCCAGCAGCGTGTGGCCCTCGTCGAGGATGTCGTCGGCCACCAGCACGCGGCGGCCGCGCAGCGGCGTGGCCGGGCGGTGCAGCCACGTCAGCCCGGCGCCGGTGGTGGCGCCGCGGTAGCGGGTGGCGTGCAGGTAGTCGAACTCGAGGTCGGTGGCCAGTTCCAGCGCCAGCTGCGAGGCGAAGAGCATGCCGCCGTGCATGATGGAGAGGTACACGGGGCGCTCGCCGCCGGCGTAGTCGCGGTCGATCTCGGCGGCGATGCGGCGGGTTTCGCGCTCGATGGTGGCGCGGTCGAACAGCAGGTCGGACGCGTCCAGCGCGGCCTTCAGGTCGGGGGACATCTCAGGCGACTCCTTGTTCGAAGCGGCGCAGCGCCTCGCGGGCCCCATCGTAGCGCGCGTCGGCGGCCAGGGCATGCCAGTCGGTGTGCGCGCGGCCGAACAGCGAAGCCAGCGCCTCCGGTGCCGGCGCCGCGCGGTCGTCCACGGCCCTGAGCGAATCAGGCACCAGGGCCGGCGCGCACACCAGCACCACGTCGCAGCCGGCGTCGAGGTGGGCGTCGATGCGCGCCTTCACCCCGCCGGCCGATTCGGCCGCGGCCATGCCGATGTCGTCGCTGAAGACGACGCCGCCGAAACCCATGTCGCGGCGCAGGATGTCCCGGATCCAGCGCGGCGAATAACCGGCCGGCTCCGGCGCCACCGCCGGGTACTTCACGTGCGCCATCATCACGGCTTCCGCACCGGCGGCGATGCCGGCGGCGAAGGGCACCAGGTCGTGCGCCTGCAGGTCGGACAGCGGGCGCGGGTCGACGGCGTCGTCGAAATGGGTGTCCTCGAGCACCGAGCCGTGGCCCGGGAAATGCTTGAGCGTGGCCGCCATGCCGGCTTCGTGCATGCCGGCGACGTAAGCGCGGGTGAACTCGGCGACGATGGCCGGGTCGGCGTGGAAGGCGCGGTCGCCGATGGCCAGGTTGCCGCGGCCCAGGTCCACCACCGGCGCGAAGCTCAGGTCCACGCCGGTGGCGCGGATCTCGCTGGCCATCAGCCAGGCGTGCTCGCGGGCCAGCGCCAGCGCGGCCTCGCGGTCGCGTTCGTACAGCTTGCCGAAACCCTCGAGCGAGGGCAGCGCGTGGTAGCCGTCGCGGAAGCGCTGCACGCGACCGCCTTCCTGGTCCACGCACAGCAGCTGCGGGCGCGGCGCGGCGGCGCGGATGGCGGCCGACAGGTCGGCCACCTGGTCGCGCGAGGCGAAGTTGCGCTTGAACAGGATCACGCCGGACACGGCCGGGTGCCGCAGCCACTCGCGCTCTTCGGGGGCCAGTTCCAGGCCACCGATTCCGATCACCAGCATCAGGCTTGCTCCTCCGCGCGCCAGCGCGAATACGGGCGCTCGGCGAGCGCCAGGTTGTAGTAACGCAGCTCTTCGGTCACTTCCCGGCCCAGCCAGGACGGGCGCTCGAAGGCCTCGTCGGCGGAACCGAGCTCGAGCTCGGCCACCACCAGGCCGGCATTGTCGCCGGCGAATTCGTCCACTTCCCAGGTGTGGCCGGCGTGCTCGACGTAATGCCGCACCTTGTCGATGCGGCCACCCACGCACAGCGCCAGCAGCGCCTCGGCGTCGGCCACCGGGATCGGGTAGTCGAACTCCTGGCGGGTGCTGCCCAGCTCGCGCGACTTGAGGTTGAGGAAGGCGGCGTCGCCGGCGATGCGCACGCGCACCGAGGCGTTCTGCCGGCCCTCGCGCAGCGCGGCCATGTCGTTGATGTAACCCTGGGCCATGCGCACCGACTTCACGGCCGCGACGCGCCAGCCGTCGCCGGCCAGCAGGAACTTGCGTTCGATCTCGATGCCCATGCTCAGGCGCCCTTCTTCTCGAACAGTGCGATGGATTCGACGTGCGCCGTCTGCGGGAACATGTCCATGGCGCCGGCGGCGACCAGCGCATAGCCGCGCTCGCGCACCAGGAAACCGGCGTCGCGCGCCAGCGAACCCGGGTGGCAGGACACGTAGACGATGCGGCGGATGCCCTTGAGCGGCAGCTGCGCCAGCACCTCGGCGGCGCCGGCGCGCGGCGGGTCGAGCAGCAGCTTGTCGAAGCCGGCCTTCATCCACGGTTCGCCGGCCAGGTCCCTGGCCAGGTCGGCGGCGTGGAATTCCACGTTGGCCAGGCCATTGCGCGCGGCGTTTTCGCGGGCGCGCGCGACCAGGCCGGCGTCGCCTTCCACGCCGACCACGGTGCCGGCCTTGCGGGCCAGCGGCAGCGTGAAATTGCCCAGGCCGCAGAACAGGTCGAGCACGCGCTCGCCCGGCTGCGGATCGAGCAGTTCCAGCGCGCGCGCGATCATCTTGTCGTTGAGGCCGGCGTTGACCTGGATGAAGTCCAGCGGGCGGAAGGCCAGGTGCAGGTCCCAGGCCGGCAGCGCGAAGCTCAGGTCCACCTGCTCCGGCCACAGCGCATGCACCGTGTCGATGCCGCCCGGCTGCAGGAACACCGCGAAGCCGCTGGCCCTGGCGAACTCCACCAGGCGGCCACGGTCGGCTTCGCCCATCGGTTCGAGGTGGCGGAACACCAGGGCCACGCCCTGCTCGCCGGCGATGAATTCGATCTGCGGCAGCGTGCGCTTGCCGTCCAGGCTGTCCACCAGCGCGGCCAGCTCGGGGATGCGCGCGCCGATCTCCGGCAGCACGGTGTGGCACGTGGTCAGGTCGGCGACGAAACGCGGGTTGGTCTCGCGGAAGCCCACCACGGCCTTGCCCTTCTTCTCGACGAAGCGCACCGAGAAGCGGCCCTTGCGGCGGTAGCCCCAGGCGGCGTCGGTGAGCGGTTCGAGCACGCGCTGCGGTTCGACGTGGCCGATGCGCCGCAGGTTGTCCATGAGCACGCCGTGTTTTGCGGCGATCTGCTTCGGTTCGGAAAGGTGCTGGAGCACGCAGCCGGCGCAGGCGCCGAAATGGGGGCAGCGCGGCTCGACGCGGTCCGGCGAGGCCTTGAGCACCTCGACGGCGCGGCCCTCGTCGAAGTGCCGGTTCCGGCCGGTCTGCTCGACCCGGACGAGCTCGCCCGGCAGCGCGCCGGAAACGAAGATCGCCTTGCCGTCGCGGCGGCCCACGCCCCGGCCGTCATGGCTGAGGTCGGTGATCTCGAGTTCGAAGGGGGGAAGCTGCTTGAGGCGGGTACGGGACACGGGAGACGCCAAAACGAAGGGGCGCGGATTGTCGCAAATCCGCGCCCCGGGTGCTTGGCGGGGGGCGGCGCCCTACTTCTGCTTCCAGCTGCCGTCGGCGGCCTGGTACCACCAGCCGGCGCGGGCGCTGGCCACCCACTGGCGGGCGAAGGTTTCGCGGATCTGGGCTTCCCACTCGGGGTGGTTGTTGGCCACGGCGATCTCGCGGTACACGGCGTTGCGGTCGCGGTTGTCCTCGGCCACCAGCTGGTTCACGGCCACGCGGTCCTTGAGCGCCACCTTGGTGGCGTCGCGCAGCACCAGCAGGCCGTCCTTGCCGAAGCCCAGCGCGCCGGAATCGAAGTGCGGCTGCAGGCTGTCCTGGAAACGCGCGGCCATGCGGTCCTGGATGGCCTGGATGGCCGGGGTGCGGATGGTGATGTCGGCTTCCTGGGCCGCGGCGTCGCTGATGACCAGCGACAGCAGGCTGAAGCGGGCCGGGGCCGGCGCGCGGAAGGCCTGCGGGTTGTCGCCCGCCGGGGCCGGCGCGGCTTCGTCGCCCAGCACCTTCTCGACGAACTCCTCGGCCGCCTCCTGGGCCTCGGCCGCCGGGAAGTAGACGTTGATGGTGACGCAGGCGCCCAGTGCGAAGATGGCGAGCGCCATCGTCGCCGTGCGCAGGACCGTGGTCTTGAACTTGCCCATGTGCCGCTCCTTCAGTCGATGACCGGGGCCGTGCCCTCGGTGGCCGCCACCAGGCGCGCCACGAGGGTGGGCCAATCCACCCGGCGCCGGAAGCCCACCACCTGGATGCGTGGCAGGCCCGCGCCTTCCACGATGGTATAGCCATCGCCCGCTGAATCGACACCATCCATCGTGCAGACGTTGTCGCGCAGCCGGCAGGCCAGGCCCAGCCGCGAATAGCGGAAGTCGTCGAACAGCCGCAGCGCCTGCGCCTGCAGGCCGCCCATGAGCCCGCCGCCGCCGCCGATCTTGGAAATGTCCTCGACCGCGCGCTGGCTGATGCGCCGCCGGCCCTTCCAGGCCGGGTCCGAGCCCAGGCGTGCGTCGAAGGCCACCGGCGACCAGTCCACCATGCGCAGGCCGCTGATGCGGCCGTCCATGCGCCCGGTGATGGCGCCGAAGCCGAAGGCGCCGGTCATGGGCTCCATGTCGATGTCGTCGATGGCCACGTCGGCCGACAGCGTCGGCGCCACGCCGAAGGGGCGCTCCATCACCAGCTCGGAAAGCGACACGGTGCCGCCGAACACCTGCATCGCCAGGCCGCCGTCGAGCGTGAGCACGTTGTCCTCGTAGCGCGCCGAGGGAATGCGCCCGCCCACCGTGCCGGTGAACGCCGGCCAGCCCAGGCGCTGCGACAGGCTGCCCAGGTCCAGCCCTTCCAGCGACGCGCCGAGCTGGAAACGCGCGCCCTTGCCGGCGCCGGGAGGCTGCCAGCGCAGGTGTTCCAGCCGTGCCCGGCCGTCGAGCACGGGCAGCGCCACCGGCTCGCGCAGGCGCAGCTGGCCTTCGGCGCTGGCGAAGCCCAACCGCGCCGAACCCAGGCCGATGCCGAACAGCGCCGCGTTGTCCCAGCCCAGCTCGCTGGCCACCGGCTCGCCGGCGGCGGTCCAGCGCAGGCCGCCCTGCAGGCCGGCCAGGGTGAAACGCTGGCGCGGGTCGACGGCGTTGACCTGCTCCATCGCCAGCGACATGGCCTGCAAGCGCCCTTCGTGCAGCGTGAGATGCGCCTTCGCGGCCCCGGCCAGCACCAGGTCGGGGAAACCGGCCGGCGCCAGGAAACCACTGAGGTAACGGTCGCGCGCCACCGCCAGGTCGCCCAGGGCCAGGTCCAGCGCCAGGTCGGCCACGCCGCCGTCGGCGCCGATGCGGGCCTGTCCGCTGGCCTGCAGCACGCCGCCGTCCCGGAGCGAAAACGCCGGCAAGCGCCATTCACCGCCCGCCTGCTGCCGCAGTTCAACCTGCAGTTCCACCGGTGTCGCCGGCAACTGGGCGTAGAGGCCCTGGGCCAGGAATTCGCCGCCGCGCGCGACGAAACGCGTGCGCACCCGGGCCAGCTCGCCCACCGGCACGTAATCCAGCTCGAGCCGTCCGCCCAGGCCGGCGGCCGCCAGCCAGCCGTCGGGGGTTTCCAGGCCGACGTCGGCCAGGTCCAGCGCGGCCCGGGCCTGCAATGGCGCGTCTTCCGGCAGCCACAGGTCCACCTGGCCCGACATCCGGCCAGCGGTCCACTGCCCCTCGGCCCACAGGCCGGCAAGGAAGGCCTTCAGCCAGGCGACCGGCACGGCCTCGAGCGCAATGCGCGGACGGTCGGGCGCGGCGGCGCGCGAGGCGTAGGCGACGCGGCTGTCGCCGACCTGCAGGCTGGCATCGAGCGACGCAGCCGACAGCGACACGGTGGCCAGCGCCCGGCCCTCTGCGCTGCGCACGGGGCCGGCGCAGCGCCATTGGCCCTGCTCGTCGAGGCTGAGCGGACAGCGCCATTGGATGTCGGAAAACGACTTGCCGAGGCTGGGCACTTCCACCCGCCGGGCCCGCAGCACGAGTTCGCCGCCGGGCGCATCCACCGGCCAGTCCAACGCGAGATCCAGCCCCGACACGCTGGCCGCCTCGCTGCGCACGGCGGCCACGCTCACCTCGAGCGCACGCGCGCACAGCGCCGGCGCGGCGAGCAGCAGCAGCGCGCCGAACACCACCTTGCCGAGCAGGAACCGTCGCCGCATGCTGGCCAGCATAGTGCCTTGCATGGGCCGATTGAACGGGACAGGGAATGAACCCGCGCCTGCTGCTGCTCGAGGACGACCCGGTCAGCGCCGCCTTCCTGGCGCAGGGCCTGGCGGCGCTGCCGGCCACGGTGGACACGGTGGCCACGCTGGCAGCCGCGCGCGAGGCGGCGCGCCGTGGCGGCCACGCGCTCTGGCTGTTCGACCTGCACCTCCCCGACGGCCATGGCGAGGACCTGCTGGCCGAACTGCGTGCCGCCGGCCTGCACGTGCCGGCGATCGCGCTCAGCGCCGAACCGCGGCCCGGCCTCGCCGGTTTCGCCCGGGTGCTGGCCAAGCCGCTGGGCTTGCACGAACTGGTCGACGCCGTGCGCGACCTGCTGCCACCCGACGCCCTGCCTCCCTGGGACGACACCGCCGGCTTGGCCGCGGTGGCCGGCCAGGCCAGCGCGCTGGCAACGCTGCGGGCGATGTTCCGGGAGGAATTGCCCGGCCAGTGCCGGGCCGTGCTGGCCGCCTGCAGGCAAGGCGATGCGGAGGCCGCGCGCGCCCACCTGCACCGGCTGAAGGCGGGCTGCGGTTTCGTCGGCGCCCTGCCCTTGCTGGCCGCGGTGCGCGCGCTGCACGACGCGCCCGGTGACGCCGCCGCCCTGGCGCGTTTCGAAGCCTGCGTCGCGCGCGCGCTGGAAGCCGGCTGAGCCGCCGCTTCAGTCGCGGCCCAGGCGCGCCAGTTCCGACAGCAGGCCCCAGGATTTCAGCTTCTGCGGGCCCAGGTGCGCCGACAGCACGCCGCGCAGCGCGCTGCGCAGCTCCAGCAGTTGTTCCGGCGGCGGCAGGCGGTCGGCGGCCAGCGCCAGCAGCGCGGCGCCGCTGGTGGAGCCCGCCTCGTGGCTGCGGTCGCGCACCGGGCCGCGCTCGGCGTCGAGCCGGTAGCGGCCGGCCGGGTCCACGGGCTGGCCGTGTTCGTCCTCGTCCAGCGGCAGGCCGTAGCCCAGGATCTCCAGCAGGTCGCGTTCGAAGCGGCGCAGGGTCCAGGCCAGCTCGCCGGGCGCGGCGAATTCGGCGCGCAGTTCGCCGTAGCGTTCGTAAAGCGCCGGCGCCGGGTCCTGGCGCGGCACCAGCCGCAGCAGCAGTTCGTTGACGTAGAAGGCCGCCATCAGCGCTTCGCCCTGCAGCAGGGGCGCGGCGTCCACGGCCTCGGCCTGCAGCAGCCGGGCCATTTCACCCTGGGGCAGGAAGTCGGCGCGCAGGTGCTGCAGCGGCTGCAGGGCCGCGCGCAGGGGATGTCGCTTGGCGCCCTGGACGCCGCGCGCCACCACGGCGACGCGGCCGTGGTCGCGGCTGAGCAGTTCGACGATCAGGCTGGTTTCGCGCCAGGGGCGCGCGTGCAGCACGTAGGCCGGCTGCGCGAGCACGCGCATGGGTCAGTCCGAATAGCCGAAACGCCGCAGCGCGGCCTCGTCGTCCGACCAGCCTTCGCGCACGCGGCACCAGGTTTCCAGGAAGACCTTGCGCCCGAACAGCTTTTCCATGCCAATGCGCGCACTGGTGCTGATGGCCTTCAGGCGTTCGCCGCCCTTGCCGATCACGATGGGCTTCTGGCCTTCGCGTTCCACCCACACCACGGCGGCGATGCGCAGCAGTTCGCCGTCCTCCTCGAACTTCTCGATCTCGACGGTGGTGGAGTACGGCAATTCCTCGCCCAGTCGCAGCATGAGCTGTTCGCGCACCAGTTCGCCGGCCAGGAAACGTTCGCTGCGGTCGGTGATCTCGTCCTCGCCATAATGCGGCGGCGATTCCGGCATCAGGAACAGCAGGTCCTTGACCAGCGCGTCCAGGCCCTTGGACTTCATGGCCGACACCGGGTGCACCGAGGCGAACTCGCGCTCGTGGGTGATCTGGGCGATGAAGGGCAGCAGCGCGGTCTTGTCGGCCAGCTTGTCCACCTTGTTCACCACCAGCACCACCGGCACGCCGGCCGAATGCAGGGCGGCGTAGGCCAGGCCGTCTTCCTCGGTCCAGCGACCGGCCTCGATGACCAGGGCCGCGGCGTCCACGCCCTCGACGGCGCCGCGCGCGGCACGGTTCATCATGCGGTTCATGGCGCGCTTCTGCTCGCGGTGGATGCCCGGGGTGTCCACCAGCAGCAGCTGGCCCGCCGGGAAGGTGGCGATGCCAAGCAGGCGGTGCCGGGTGGTCTGCGGGCGCGGCGAGACGATGCTCACCTTGGCGCCGACCAGGGCGTTGACCAGGGTGGACTTGCCCACGTTGGGCCGGCCCAGCACGGCGACGGTGCCGGCGCGGAACGGCGCCTCCTGGGTTTCGGGCGTCAGGCTCACTTCTTCTCCAGTTTCGCCAGCACGCGTTCGGCGGCGAGTTGTTCGGCGGCGCGCAGGGAGCTGCCTTCGGCCTGCTCCTCGTGCGGCGGCTCGGTGGTTTCGCAGGCCACGCGGAACACGCGGGCATGGTCGTCGCCGAGGGTTTCCAGCAGGCGGTAGGCCGGGCGCGGCAGCTGCCGGCCCTGCAGCCATTCCTGCAGGCGGGTCTTGGGGTCTTTTTCGGCCTTGCCGGTGGGCAGCTCGGCCAGGCCCGGCTCGAACCAGGGCAGCACCGCGGCGCGGCAGGCTTCGAAGCCGGCGTCGAGGTGGATGGCGGCGACCACGGCCTCGACGGCGTCGGCCAGGATCGAGTCGCGGCGATGGCCGCCGCTTTTCATCTCGCCCGGGCCCAGCTCGAGCCGGTCGCCCAGCCGCAGGCGGCGGGCCACTTCGGCCAAGGCCGATTCGCGCACCAGGCTGGCGCGCGCGCGGGTCAGGGTGCCTTCGTCGGCCTTGGGCCAACGCTCATGGAGCGCCTCGGCGACGAGCAGGTTGACCAGCGCGTCGCCGAGGAATTCGAGCCGTTCGTTGTGCGGCGACCCGGCGCTGCGGTGCCTCAGTGCCTGCTGCAGCAGCTCGGGTTTCGAGAAGCGGTGGGTGATGCGGTCAGTCACTCGCCGCCTGGCCGGTGAGGTCGACGGTGTTGTCGAACTTGCCCACCACGTCGAGGTTGCCGAACAGCGGCACGCGCACCTCGTAGGCGATGTTGAGCTTGCTCACGCCGCCCTCGCGGATGATCTTGATGTGCTCCTTCTCGACCGAATCCACGTAGGCGATGCCGAAGCGGCGGTTGAGGTCGGTGTGCATCTGCGCCGGCGGGATCGAGGCGGAGTTGGGCTGCGCCGCGTACTCCTCCATCACGCCCTTGAGGTTGAAGTATTCGCTGTACATCGGGAACAGCTTCATGGCGACCAGGGCGAAGAAGCCCACGACCACCAGGACGATCACGAAACTCATCAACGTCATGCCACGCGGCTTGCGAGCCATTTCCCTTCCCCTGGTTGGACCGTTCAGCGGATGGTATCGCCAATCCGGGTGTAGTCAAACGCCCCGCTGCAGAACCAGCCCTCGCAGTTGAGCCAGATCACGAAGGCCTTGCCGACCAGGTTCTGCTCGGGCACGAAGCCCCAGTAGCGGCTGTCCTCGCTGCGGTCCCGGTTGTCGCCCATGACGAAAAAATGCCCGGCCGGCACCTCCCAGACGCCCTCGGCCCGGGGGCTGGAGAAGGGGCTGGTTTCCAGCGTCTTGTGCACCCGGCCGCCCAGGTCCACTTCGAACTGGGTGGCGCCGGTCATGGAATCCCGGCCCCGGCTGCCGTCCACGTAGACGCCGTCGGGCTTCTTGGCCACCGGCTGGTCGTTCACGAACACGGTCTGGTCGCGGAACGCGATGCGGTCGCCCGGCAGGCCAACGATGCGCTTGATGTAGTCGGCACCCGCCCGCGGGTCGTCCGGGCCCATGCCCGGGTAGCGGAACACCACCACGTCGCCGCGGGCCGGCTCGCCGACCGGCACGACCTTGGTGTTGGCCACCGGCAGGCGCAGGCCGTAGGCGAACTTGTTGACCAGGATGAAGTCGCCGACCAGCAGGGTCGGCATCATCGAGCTCGACGGGATGCGGAAAGGCTCGGCCAGGAAACTGCGCAGCACCAGCACGATGAAGATCACCGGGAAGAGCTGGCGGGCGTAGTCCACCCACACCGGCTCGGCGATTTCCTCGCCTTCGGCCTGCATGAGCTTGCGCTTGGGCGCGAACGCCAGGCGGTCGATGAGCCAGACCAGGCCGGTCAGGGCGGCCAGCGACGTCAGGATCAGGGCAAGGTCGATTTTCACGCGTCGGGGTTCCTCGCGGCGGGGGCCGCTTACTTGTTGTCCACCTGGAGCACGGCGAGGAAGGCTTCCTGGGGGATCTCCACCCGGCCGACCTGCTTCATGCGCTTCTTGCCTTCCTTCTGCTTCTCCAGGAGCTTCTTCTTGCGGGTGGCGTCGCCGCCGTAGCACTTGGCCAGCACGTTCTTGCGCAGCGCCTTGACCGTGGAGCGCGAGATGATCTGCGAGCCGATGGCCGCCTGGATGGCCACGTCGAACATCTGCCGCGGGATCAGTTCGCGCATCTTCTCGCACAGGTCGCGGCCGCGGCGGTCGGCCTGGCTGCGGTGCACGATGAGCGACAGCGCGTCCACCTTGTCGCCGTTGATCAGCGTGTCCACGCGCACGAACGGGCCGGCCTCGAAGCGCTGGAAGTGGTAGTCGAGCGAGGCGTAGCCGCGCGACACCGACTTGAGGCGGTCGAAGAAGTCGAGCACCACTTCGGCCATCGGCAGCTCGTAGCTGATCTGCACCTGCGAGCCGAGGTAGCTGATGCCGACCTGGGCGCCGCGCTTCTCCTCGCACAGCTTGATCACCGCGCCGACGTAGTCCGGCGGGGTGAGGATGTTGGCGCGGATGATCGGCTCGCGGATCTCCTCGATCTTGTTCACCGCCGGCAGCTTGGCCGGGTTGTCGAGCGAGAGGATGGAGCCGTCGGTCAGCAGCACCTCGTAGATCACCGTGGGCGCGGTGGTGATGAGGTTGAGGTCGTACTCGCGCTCAAGGCGCTCCTGCACGATCTCCATGTGCAGCATGCCCAGGAAGCCGCAGCGGAAGCCGAAGCCCATGGCCTCCGAGCTTTCCGGCTCGAAGCGCAGGGCGGCGTCGTTGAGCTTGAGCTTCTCCAGCGCCTCGCGCAGCGCCGGGTAGTCCTCGGCGTCCACCGGGAACAGGCCGGCGAACACGCGCGGCTGCATTTCCTGGAAGCCCGGCAGCGGGCCCGGGGCCGGGTCGTTGGCCAGCGTGAGCGTGTCGCCCACCGGCGCGCCGTGCACGTCCTTGATGGAGGCGGTGATCCAGCCCACTTCGCCGGCGCCGAGCTTGGCGAGCACCTTGCGCTTGGGCGTGAACACGCCGACCGAATCCACCTGGTGGGTGCGGCCGGTGGACATCACCAGCATCTTGTCGCCGGGCTTGATCTCGCCCTGCATCACGCGCACCAGCGACACCACGCCCAGGTAGTTGTCGAACCAGGAGTCGATGATCAGCGCCTGCAGCTTGTCGGTGTCGCGCGGCTTCGGCGGCGGGATGCGCTTGACGATGGCCTCGAGCACGTCCTCGACGTTCAGGCCGGTCTTGGCGCTGATGGCGACGGCGTCCTCGGCGTCGATGCCGATGACGGCCTCGATCTCCTTCTTGACGCGCTCGGTGTCGGCGGTCGGCAGGTCGATCTTGTTGAGCACCGGCACCACTTCCAGGCCCTGCTCCACCGCGGTGTAGCAGTTGGCCACCGACTGCGCCTCGACGCCCTGGGCGGCGTCCACCACCAGCAGCGCGCCTTCGCAGGCGGCCAGCGAGCGGCTGACTTCGTAGCTGAAGTCGACGTGGCCCGGGGTGTCGATGAAGTTGAACTGGTAAGTGATGCCGTCCTTCGCCGTGTACGGCAGCGTGACGGACTGGGCCTTGATGGTGATGCCGCGCTCGCGCTCGATCGGGTTCGAGTCGAGCACCTGGGCCTCCATCTCGCGCGCCTGCAGGCCGCCGCAGATCTGGATGATGCGGTCGGCGAGCGTGGACTTGCCGTGGTCCACGTGGGCGATGATGGAAAAGTTGCGAATGTGCTGCATGCGGGCGGTCAGTTGGCCGGTTCGTGGCTGTAAACGGGCCATTATCGCACAGCGCCCCCGGCCCGGCCGCCCTGAACGGCCCGGACCGGGGAGCGCTGGCGCCTAGACGCCGTGCCCGCGCCGGGTCAGCGCAGGGTGTAGGTGATGAAACCGGTGCTGCGGGTGCTGCGGACCAGCAGGCGGACCTCGTCGCCGGGTCCCAGGCCCTCGGTGGCCGCCTCGAATTCCTCCACCGAGCCGACGTCCCGCTTGTTCACGCTCAGCAGCACGTCGCCCGGGTTCACGCCGGCCTGGCGGGCGGCCAGGCTGGTGACGCGGCCGACCAGCACGCCCTCGCGCGGCCCCAGGCCCATGGCGGCGCGGGCCGGCGCGTCGAGTTCCTCGACCACCAGGCCCAGCGGGTTGCCAGCCTCGGGGGCCGGCTCCACGGCCGGGGTCCCGCCGGTCACCGAGGCCATGTCCAGCGCCGCCAGGGTGACCACCACGTCGCGGGCCTTGCGGTCGCGCAGCAGGGTGACGCTGGCCCGGCTGCCCGGCGGCAGCGCCCCCACCATCGGCGGCAGGTCGGCCGAGCGGTTCACCTCGCGGCCGTTGAAGCGGGTGATCACGTCGCCCGGGCGGATGCCGGCGCGGGCGGCGGCGCTGCCGTTCTCGACCGAGTCGACGAAGGCGCCCATCGGCCGGTCCAGGCCCAGTTCGGCCAGGCGCTCGCGGTCCACGTCCTGGATGCGCACGCCGAGCTGGCCGCGCACCACCTTGCCGGTCTCGCGCAGCTGGCGCACCGCGTTCATCGCCACCTCGATCGGGATGGCGAAGCTGACGCCCATGTAGCCGCCGGAGTTCGAGAAGATCTGCGAGTTGATGCCCACCACCTCGCCGTGGGTGTTGAGCAGCGGGCCGCCGGAATTGCCGCGGTTGATGGCCACGTCGGTCTGGATGAAGGGCACGTACTGCTGGCTGGGGTCGAGCGAGCGGCGGCCGACGCCGCTGACGATGCCGGCGGTGACCGAGTGGTCGAAGCCGAACGGCGAGCCGATCGCCAGTACCCACTGGCCGGGCTTGAGCCGGCGCGAATCGCCGATGCGCAGCACCGGCAGGTTCTTGCCGGCCACCTTGAGCAGGGCCACGTCGGACAGCGGGTCGCTGCCCACCAGCTCGGCCTCGAGTTCGTTGCGGTCGCTCAGGCGCACCACGATGCGGTCGGCGCCCTCGACCACGTGGTGGTTGGTGAGCACGTAACCGTCGCTGGAAATCAGGAAACCCGTGCCCTGGGAGGTGCCGCCGCGAGGGATGCGGTCGGGCATGCCGGGCATGCCGGGCATGCCGGGCTGGCCGAAGAAGCGGCGGAAGAACTCCGGCATGTCCTCGGGCATCGGCGGTTCGCCGGGCCTGGCCTTCTCGTTCCCGTCGCCGGCCGCCTCGCGCCCGCGCGGGCCGCTGGTGGCCTCGATGTTGACCACGGCCGGACTGGTGGCCTCGACCAGGCGGGTGAAGTCGGGAAGGTTGACGATCGGCGCGGCGTTGGCCGGCACCGGTTCCGCGGCCTGCGCGAAGGCCACGGGCGTCGCCAGGGCGAGCGCGAGGACGAGGACGCGGGAAAGCGGCAGGTTCATGGGCGGTCACTCCGGGAGGATTCGGGGGGAAGCACGCTGCCCGCGCGCTCGACGCGCGGCTCGGGCAACGCGGGCTTGGAAACGCGCGCGGCCAGGAAAGTTCCCAGCACCAGGCCGGCGAGCGCGAACAGGTCGGCCGGCCCGCCCAGCGCGCGCCCCAGGCCGTGGCCGGCGGCGGCGCCGAGCAGGAGGCCAAGCAGCGCCACGCCGTAACCCCGCCAGGCGGCGCGGCGAAGTGCTTCGTCGTCGATGCTCAGGCGCAGCCGCTGGCCCGGCGCGTAGCTTTCGGCATCGGCGACGGCCAGGTGGAAAACGCCATCCTGGCCCGTGGCGAAGAGGTTGCATCGGCCGCGGCAGCCGCCAGCGCAGCCCTCGCAGGCGCTGCCCAGCAGGGCCAGGCCGAGTTCGTCGCCTTGCCGGCTGCGCACCTCGGCCTCGCGCTCAGCCATCGTCGCCCACCGGGCGCACGGTGCGGGCGAAGCGGTCCACGGTGGCCGCCGGCACCTTGCCCAGGGCAAGCACCTGCCAGCCGTCGAGCCAGAACGAACGCGCGTGCACCGCGCCGCGCTGGCGCGTGGCGCCGCCGCGCAGGCCGGGCTTGCCCTTTTCGACGTACACCGACACGCTCGCCAGCCCGTCGCTGTAGAGCAGGTGCACGCCGTCGCCCGGCAGCGGGCGCGCGGCGCGCAGGCGGAACCCCGGCGGCGGCGCCGGCACCTGCCAGCCCGGCGGGCTGGCCTCCGGCGCGGGCAGGCGCGACACGCGCATCAGCTGGTCCGCGGCGCTGGGCGCCAGGTCGGCGTCGGACGGCGTCGCGCCCAGGTCGAGTTCGGTGAAGGCCACCTGCTCGACCGACCGGCCGCCTTCGCCCAGCAGGTCCACGCGCAGCGGCAGGCCCGAGGATTTTTCCAGCCAGAGGCGGTACCCGTAGCGCCAGCCGTCCGTGGCGATCACCTCCACCTGCTGCGCCGCGTGCCCGGCCACCCGGCCCTCGCCGGCCAGGCGCGCGCGGTAACCGCGCATGCCGGCCACTTCGGAAACCGCCAGCGCCGCGCTCCAGCGGCCGGCCTTGCCCAGGTCGTAGGCCACCGGCTCGTCCCCGGTACCGATGCACATGACCTTGCCGTCGTCGCGGATCACCTCGCGCGGCGGGCCGCTGAGCGCGACCAGGCGCTCCTGCTCGCGGCCGTCGCGCACGCGATGGAAGACCCGGAGCGTATCCACCCGGCCGTCGGCCACGACGACCAGCGTGCCCTGGTAGTCGAGGCTGCGCAGGGCCGGGCCCACGCGCGCCAGCCAGCCCGCGGCATCGGTCGCGGCCGCGTGCAGCGGGCCGGCCAGAGCCAGCAGCAGCAACGCGAGGACTCGCCTCACCGGCGGCGCTCCGCTTCCGCGCCGGCATCGTGCGCCACCACGTCCACGTAGGGCATGAAGGCGCCCAGGCCGTCGGCGGCCATCATGGCGTTGTGGCGCACGAGGTAGGCCTCCATCGCGCGGTCGTCCTGGGCCAGCGGCGAGCGCGGCCAGGGGCGCGCGCGCACTTCGCCGTCCAGGGCCAGCGTGTCGCCCTGCTCCGCCGGCAGCGGCGACACCGGCGCCGGGCCGGCC
>NZ_AVCH01000191.1 GCF_000747075.1 Arenimonas malthae CC-JY-1 | reverse complement strand
CGCGCCTGGTTCCCGGTGCTGGCCAGCGGCGCCGACGACCGCGGCGCCCGCGACCTGCTGCGCCGCCACGCCGCGCAGGTGCACGCCGTGCCCGCCGACGCCCTGGCGCAGGATCTCGACACCCCGGCGCAAAGGCAGGCCTGGCTCACCCCGGCTTCACTTGGTGGCAACCCGCCCCGGGAGTAGGCTCGGGGACTTCCCCAGCCGCCGCGAGGGCCGCCCATGAAACTGACCGTCAACGGCGTCGAACACGACGTCGACGCCACCCCCGACATGCCGCTGCTCTGGGTCCTGCGCGACCTGATCGGCCTCACCGGCACCAAGTACGGCTGCGGCCTGGCCCAGTGCGGCGCCTGCACGGTGCACATCGACGGCCAGCCCACGCGCTCCTGCGTGCTGCCGGTGTCATCGGTGGCGGGCCGTGCCGTGACCACCATCGAGGGCCTCTCGGCCGACGGCAGCCACCCGGTGCAGCGCGCCTGGGCCGAGCTCGACGTGGTGCAGTGCGGCTACTGCCAGTCGGGCCAGATCATGGCCGCCGCCGCCCTGTTGCGCGTGGTGAACAACCCCAACGACGCCGAGATCGACGACGCCATGGCCGGCATCCTCTGCCGCTGCGGCACCTATCCGCGCGTCCGCGCCGCCATCCACCGCGCCGCCGAGCTCGGCGACGCCTGATCCGCGCGCGACGCCCCCGGGCGCGCCCGTTCGACGGAGACTTCCCGTGAACAAAGAAAGCACTGTTTCCCGCCGCAACTTCCTCAAGGCCGGCGCCCTGCTGGGCGGTGGCCTGGTCGTGGCCTTCGTGGTGCCGGGTGGCCGGCGCCTCGCCTTCGCGCAGGCGCCCGCCGGCGCGCCGCTGGTGCCCAATGCCTTCCTGCGCATCGGCAGCGACGACCGCGTCACCGTGCTGCTCGCGCATTCGGAAATGGGCCAGGGCATCTGGACCACGCTGCCGATGCTGATCAACGAAGAGCTCGACGCCGACTGGTCGAAGATCAGCGTCGAACACGCGCCGGCCGCGCCGGCCTATGCGCACACCGCCTTCGGCGCGCAGATGACCGGCGGCTCCACCACCACCTGGTCGGAATTCGACCGCTACCGCCAGGCCGGCGCCACCGCGCGCACGCTGCTGGTGCAGGCGGCGGCCGCGCGCTTCGGCGTCGCGCCGGGGGATTGCCGCACGGAAAACGGCCGCGTCGTCTGCGGCGACCGCAGCGCCAGCTACGGCGAACTCGCCGAGGCCGCCGGCGCGCTGCCGGCGCCGGGCGAAATCGCGCTGCGCGCGCCCAAGGACTGGAAGCTGATCGGCAAGGCGACCCGCCGCCTCGACACGCCGGAAAAGGTGACCGGCCGCGCGGTGTTCGGCATCGACGTGCAGTTCGAGGGCCTCAAGACCGCGGTGGTCGCGCGCGCGCCGGTGTTCGGCGCCACGGTGAAGTCCTTCGACGGCAGCGCGGCGCTGGCCGTGCCCGGCGTGCTCAAGGTGCTGCAGGTGCCTTCGGGCGTGGCCGTGGTGGCCGAACATTTCTGGGCCGCCAAGCAGGGCCGCGATGCGCTGCAGGTGGAATGGGACCTGGGCCCGAACGCCGGCCTCGACAGCGACACGCTGCGCAAGCAGTTCGGCGAACTGGCCGGCACGCCGGGCGCGGTGGCGGCCACGGCCGGCGACGCCGCCAAGGCGCTGGCGGGCGCCGGCAAGGTCGTCGAAGCCGAATATTTCGTGCCCTACCTCGCGCACGCCGCGATGGAGCCGCTCAACTGCACCGTTCGCATCGGCGCTGACAGCTGCGAAATCTGGACCGGCACCCAGTTCCAGACCGGCGACCAGGCACTGGCCGCCAACATCACCGGCCTCAAGCCCGAGCAGGTGAAGGTGAACACCACCTTCCTCGGCGGCGCCTTCGGCCGCCGCGCCAACCCGGCCGGCGACTTCGTCGGCGAGGCCGTGCACGTGGCCAAGGCCGCCGGCATGCCGGTGAAAACCGTCTGGACCCGCGAAGACGACACCCGCGGCGGCTTTTACCGCCCGATGTTCCTCGAGCGCGTGCGCGTGGCGCTGGGCAAGGACGGCCTGCCGACCGCCTGGCACCAGGTGCTGGTGGGCCAGTCGATCATGGCCGGCACGCCCTTCGAGGGCATGATCAAGGACGGCGTGGACGGCTCGTCGGTGGAAGGCGTCTCCGATTCGCCTTACATCAAGGCCACGCCCGACCACCGCGTCGAGCTGCATTCGCCGCGCACCGGCATCCCGGTGCTGTGGTGGCGTTCGGTGGGCCACAGCCAGAACGCCTTCGTGATGGAAAGCCTGGTGGATGAACTGGCCGCCGCGGCGGGCGAAGACCCGCTGGCCTACCGCCGCCGCCTGCTCAAGGACCATCCGCGCCACCTGGGCGTGCTCAACCTCGCCGCCGAAAAGGCCGGCTGGGGCTCGAAGCTGCCTGAAGGCCGCGCACGTGGCATCGCCGTGCACGAATCCTTCGGCAGCTTCGTGGCGCAGGTGGCGGAAGTGTCGGTGGAGCGCGGCGCGGTGCGCGTGCATCGCGTGGTCTGCGCCATCGACTGCGGCGTGGCGGTGAACCCGCTGATGATCGCCGCGCAGATGGAATCGGGCATCGTCTACGGCCTGAGCGCGGCGCTGTTCGGCCGCATCCGCTTCAAGGACGGCCGCGTGCAGGAGTCGAACTACCACGACTACCGCGTGCTGCGCCTGGACCAGATGCCGGTGGTGGAAACCCACATCGTGCCCAGCACCGAACGCCCCGGCGGCGTCGGCGAACCCGGCACCCCGCCGATCGCCCCGGCGGTGGCCAACGCCGTGTTCGCCCTCACCGGCCAGCGCCTGCGCGAACTGCCCTTGCGCGTGGGTTAATGAAGCTGGCTTCTCGGTCCCGCTAGGAAGCCCGCGCCTTGGCGCGGGTGATGATGACCACGCCGGCGAGGATCACGGCCATGGCGCCGATGGCGTCGGCGCCGACGCGTTCGTGCAGGAGCAACGCGCCCAGCAGCACCGCGATCGGCGGGTTGACGTAGGCGTAGCTGGTGGCCAGCGCCGGCCGCACGTGGTGCAGCAGCCAGACGTAGGCGCTGAAGCCGACGATGGAGCCGAAGGCGGCCAGGTAGCCCACCGCCAGCGTCGCCGACAGCGGCGGCACTTCGGTGATGCGCTCGCCCAGCGCCAGGCCCAGCACGCCCATCGCGACGCCGCCGCAGAGCATCTGCGCGGCCGTGCTCATGAAGGGCGCCGGCAGGTCGCGGCCGCGGCTCCAGACCGAACCAAAGGCCCAGGCGATCGGCGCCGCCAGCAGCGCCAGCATGCCGCCCAGGCTGGCCTGCATCTCGCCGTCGAAGTTCAGCCACACCACGCCCAGGAAGCCGATGGCCAGGCCCAGCCACTCGCCGCGGCTCGGGTGCTGGCCGCGCAGCACGCCGAACAGCCCGGCCCACAGCGGCATCGACGCCACCGCCACCGCCGCCAGGCCCGAGGACACCGTCTGCTCGGCGAAGTTCACCAGGCCGTTGCCCAGCAGCATCATGAACAGGCCCATGAAGGCCGCGTTCTTCCACTGCGCGCGGGTCGGCGGCGCGTGCCCGCGCCAACGCAGGAAGGCGTAGAAGGCCAGGCTGGCGGCGAGGAAACGCAGGCTGCCCATCAGGAAAGGCGGGTAGCCTTCCAGGCCGACGCGGATGGCCAGGTAGGTGGAGCCCCATACCAGGTAGACCGAAGCAAGCGCCAGCCCGACCGCGAGCGCGGACGGGGGCGGGGTTGGCGTGGAACTCATGCGCTGCGTTTCCCGGCGGCGTCGTGGCCGCGTCGTTCCGAATCGAGCAGGGCCTGCTTGCGCGGCAAGCCCCAGCGGTATCCACCGAGGCTGCCGTCGCCGCGGATCACGCGGTGGCAAGGCACCAGCACGGCGACGCGGTTGCCGGCGCAGGCGCGCGCCACGGCGCGGGCGCCGCGCGGCATGCCCAGCGAATCGGCGAGCTCGGCGTAGCTGCGGGTTTCGCCCGCCGGGATGCGCATCAGCGCTTCCCACACGCGCTGCTGGAAGGCGGTGCCGATCAGCTCCACCGGCACGGCGCCGGCGCGGTCGGACAGCGCCTCGGCGACGGCGCGCACGCGCGGGGCCAGGAACTCGTCGCGGCCGGCATCGACGCGCTGCAGGGTGGCGCGCGGGAATTCGGCGCGCAGGTCGGCTTCCAGCGCGCCGGCGTCCTCGCCCAGCAGCACGGCGCAGACGCCGCGTTCGGTCACCGCCACCAGGGCCTGGCCCAGGGCGGTGGGCACCAGCGACCAGCGCAGCTCCAGGCCCTCGCCGCCGCGGCGGTAGGCCTGCGGCGCCATGCCCAGGCGCGCGGCACCGTGTTCGTAGACGCGGCTGGGCGAACCGTAGCCGGCGTCGTAGAGCGCGCGGGTCACGTCATGGCCGGCGCGCAGGCCGGCCTTGAGGCCGGAGAGGCGGCGCTGGGCGCGATATTCGGCGGGGCTGAGCCCGAACTGCTGGCGGAAGCGCCGCTGCAGGTGGGTGGCGCTGAGGCCGACGGCCTCGGCGAGCTCGGCGAGGCCGAGGTCTTCTTTGTCGAGCAGGCGGCGGGCCTGCTCGAGGCGGGGGTCGATCGGCGGGTGCGCGGTGTCCATGCGGGCCAGACTAGCCGGCGCCCGGGGGGCCGGCTATCCGCTTCTTGCGCCGGGGCTCATTCGGCCCAGACGGTGGCCTGGCGGGTCACCGGCAGCACCTGGGCGGTGAGCTGGCGGTTGGCCGTGAGCAGGTCCAGCGCGTCGGCCAGGATGGCGGCGGACTCGCGCAGCAGCGGGTCCGGGCCGTTCTTGGCGGCTTCTTCCTCGGCGGCCTGTTCGGCCACGCTGCGCTCGTTGTAGCTCAGGCCGTCGTCCACCACGCGCGCCACCTCCTCCTTGGCCAGGCCGGCGGCCACGCGTTCGGCCTGGCGCTGCTTGCGCTCGGCCTCGAGGCGGTCGCGCTCGGCGCGGCGCACGGATTCGTTGAGCGAGATGCTCTTCTTGTCGCGCTCGGCGCGGAAGCGGGCGACGTCTTCGGCCCACCACCTGAACTCGCGGTCCTTGGCGACGCGGGCCTCGTGGTTGGCCACCAGCTGCGGCGCCAGCGCGGCGAAGTTGCCGAGGTTGCCGTGCGGCGCCTGGGCGATGCGGCTGGCCGGCAGGGCATTGTCGTAGGTGCTCTCGCCGTAGTCGCTGGCGTCGAGGGTGACCGGGAACTGCAGGTCGGGCACCACGCCGGCGTGCTGGGTGGTGCCGCCGTCGACGCGGAAGAACTGCGCGACGGTGAGCTTGACCTGGCCGAACTTCACGTCGTCCTTACGCGGGAAGCGATCGAGGTCGATCAGGCTCTGCACCGTGCCCTTGCCGAAGGTGGGCTCGCCGATGATCAGGCCGCGGCCGTAGTCCTGGATGGCGGCGGCGAAGATTTCCGAGGCCGAAGCCGAAGCGCGGTTGACCAGCACGGCCAGCGGCCCGTCCCAGGCCACGCCGGTTTCGTCGTCGGCCTCGACGCTGACGCGGCCGCCGGTCTCGCGCACCTGCACCACCGGGCCGGCGTCGATGAACAGGCCGGTCAGTTCCACCGCCTCGAGCAGCGAGCCGCCGCCGTTGTCGCGCAGGTCCACCACCACGCCGTCCACCTGCTCGGCGCGCAGTTCGCGCAGCAGCTTGGCGACGTCGGCGGTGGCCGAGCGCGCGTCCTTGTCGCCGCGGCGGCGGGCTTCGAAATCGAGGTAGAACGTGGGCAGTTCGACCACGCCGATGCGGCGGTCGCCGACTTCGACGATGCGCTTCTGCGCGGCCTGCTGCTCGAGCTTGACCTTGTCGCGGGTGATCACCACGCGCTGCGGCTTGGAATCGACGCCGGCGTCGGCCGGCAGCACGTCCAGGCGCACCTGGGTGCCCTTCTTGCCGCGGATCAGCGCCACGGTGTCGTCGATGCGCCAGCCCACCACGTCGGTCATCGGGCCGCTGGTGCCCTGGCCCACCGCGACCACGCGGTCGCCGACCTTGAGCTTGCCGCTGTTGGACGCCGGGCCGCCGGGCACGATGGTGCGCAGGACCACGAACTCCTCCTGGCGCTGCAGCACCGCGCCGATGCCCTCGAGCGAGAGGCGCATCTGCATGTTGAAGTTCTCGGCGCTGCGCGGCGACATGTAGCTGGTGTGCGGGTCGATCGAGCTGGCGTACGCGTTCATGAAGGTCTCGAACACGTCGTCGCCGCGCAGTTCGCCCACGCGCTCGGCGAGGCCGGCGTAGCGCTTGTCGAGCGTCTTGCGGATGTCTTCCTGGCTGCGGCCGGCGAGCTTGAGGCGCAGCGCGTCGTTCTTGACGTACTTGCGCCAGGCGTCGTCGAGCTCGGCGGTGCTGGCCGCCCAGGTGGCGTCCTCGCGGTCGTAGAGCCAGGTCTCGTCGGTGCTGAAGTCGAAGGGCTTGGCCAGCAGCGAGCGCGCGTAGGCGACGCGGTCGGCGACGCGGCGCTGGTAGGTGGCGAACACGTCGAAGGCCGGCTGGAACTGCTGCGACTTGATGGCGTCGTCGTGGCGCAGGCGGTAGGCGTCGAAGCGGTTGATGTCGGCCTGGGTGAAGAACAGCTTCTGGCCGTCGAGCGATTCCAGGTAGCGGCGGTGGATCTCGGCCGACAGGGTGTCGTCGAGCGGCTTGGCGCGATAGACGTAGCGGCTGTCGGACAGGATGCCGTAGACCAGGCGCGCGGCCGCGGCCTGTTCGACCGTGGGCTCGAGGTAAGCCGAGGCGCCGGGCGCGGGCGCGCTGGAGCTGGCGGCCATGGCCATGGCCAGCGGCAGCGCGGCGGAAAGGGCGATCAGCTTGTGCTTGAGCATGGTCAGGTCCGTTCTTCAGGGGCCCAGCTTGCGCCCCGGGGTCGGTCCGGAGCCTGTGCCGATAGTGATAGCAACACCTTGCAGCCCGAGCATAGCCCCCGGGATGTTCAGGCGAAGTCGGCGACGAAACCGGCTTCAGCCGCCATTCGGTCGGCGTGGTAGGACGAGCGCACCATCGGCCCGGAGGCCACGTGCGTGAAGCCCAGGGCCTGGCCGGCGACTTCCAGCTGCTTGAATTCCTCCGGCGTCCAGTAGCGCATCACCGGGTGGTGGTGCGGCGTGGGCTGCAGGTACTGGCCGATGGTGACCATGTCCACGTCGTGGGCGCGCAGGTCGCGCAGGGTTTCGAGCACCTGCTCCATGGTTTCGCCCAGGCCCAGCATGATGCCGGACTTGGTGGGCACGTCCGGGTGCTGGGCCTTGAAGCGCTTGAGCAGCTCCAGCGACCACTGGTAATCGGCGCCCGGGCGCACGTTCGGGTAGAGGTGCGGCACCGTTTCCAGGTTGTGGTTGAACACGTCCGGCGGGTTCGTGGCCAGGATCTCCAGCGCACGGTCCATGCGGCCCTTGCCGCGGAAATCGGGCGTGAGGATCTCGATCTTGAGCTTGGGCGAGAGGGCGCGCGCCTCGCGGATGCAGTCGACGAAGTGCTGGGCGCCGCCGTCGCGAAGGTCGTCGCGGTCGACCGAGGTGATCACCACGTAGCGCAGGCCCATGTCGGCGATGGTGCGGGCCAGGTTGGCCGGCTCGCTGGCGTCGGGCGGCTTGGGCCGGCCGTGGGCGACGTCGCAGAAGCTGCAGCGGCGGGTGCAGACCTCGCCCA
The DNA here is from genome assembly GCF_000747075.1 of Arenimonas malthae CC-JY-1. Taxonomy (GTDB): domain Bacteria; phylum Pseudomonadota; class Gammaproteobacteria; order Xanthomonadales; family Xanthomonadaceae; genus Arenimonas; species Arenimonas malthae. The sequence continues at coordinate 12,612 of NZ_AVCH01000191.1, read as the reverse complement.
GGATCATGAAGGTGGCGGTGCCGTGGCTGAAGCACTCGTGGATGTTCGGGCAGCTGGCTTCCTCGCAGACCGTCACCAGGCGGTTCTCGCGCAGCTTGCTCTTGAGCTTCTGCACGGCGTTGCCGGACGGGATGCGCACGCGGATCCAGCTGGGCTTGCGCAGGACCGGGGCGTTTTCGTCGAACTTGACCGGGCTTTTGCCGATCTTGTCGCCACCCAGCTGCTTCTGGCCTTCGACCAGGGGCGAACCCAGCACCTGCAGGGGAATGGACTTGCTGGCGGAATCGGACATGGCGGGTCGAATCAGGCGGGGGTGAGGTCCGGCGGCGGGGCGCCGGTGGGGGCCAGGCCGAGGCGCCGGGACAGGGCTTCGACCAGCACGGGCGTGATCGTGGCGAAGTCGCCGGGACCGCCCAATTCTAGCACCGAGGTCACTTCCAACCCCTGGTAACCACAGGGGTTGATGCGCTGGAACGGCTCGAGGTCCATGGCGATGTTGAAGGCCAGGCCGTGGAAGCTGCAGCCCTTGCGCACGCGCAGGCCCAGGGCCATGACCTTGGCGCCGCCGACGTAGATGCCGGGCGCGCCTTCCTTGCGTTCGCCGGCGATGCCGTAGCGGGCCAGAACGTCGATCACGGCGCCCTCGATGCGGCAGACCAGCTCGCGCACGCCCAGGCCCAGCCGGCGCAGGTCCACCAGCGGGTAGGCCACCAGCTGGCCGGGGCCGTGGTAGGTGACCTGGCCGCCGCGGTCCACGTTCAGCACGGGGATGTCGCCCGGGGCCAGCACGTGTTCGGGCTTGCCGGCCTGGCCGAGGGTGAACACCGGGTCGTGCTCGACCAGCCAGAGCTCGTCGGGGGTATCGGGGCCGCGGGCATCGGTCAGCCGCTGCATGGCGCGCCAGACCGGCTCGTAGGGCTGGCGGCCCAGTTCGCGCACCCGCCATTCGCGCACGACCGGAGTGTCGGCCGCCGGGGCGCCGCAGGCCGGGGCTAGAGCGTCCACTTCACCGCCGGGTGCTCGCGCAGGGCGCCGTGGGCGGCGTCGTAGTCCTCGCGGCTGTGCGCCTCGAACACCAGGGTCACCGAGACGTAGTTGCCCTTGGCCGAGGGCTTGATGGCCAGGCGCTCGCGGTACACGGTCAGGCCCAGGGCTTCGAGCACCATGGGCACCACCAGGTGCAGGTCGGCCTCGGCCGAACCCATGGCGCTGATCTCGAAGATGCCCGGGAACTGGAAGCCGTGCTCGGGGTTGTCGGAACGGATGCTCATGCCGCCCATTATGGGGGCGCCGGCCCCCTGTCCCAAGCCCGCGCCGGGCTCAGGCGCCGTCCACGCGCACGCGGTTGCGGCCGTCGCCCTTGGCCCGGTACATCGCCCGGTCGGCGGCCCGGTAGAGTTCGCTGCCGTCCTGGCCGTCGCCCGGGTCGAAGCCGGCCACGCCGATGCTCACCGTCAGGGGCAGCGGCCCTTCGCGCAACTGAAGCGGGTCGCGGACCAGGCTGGCACGCATGGCCTCGGCCATCGCCGCGCCGGCGCCGGCATCCAGCCCCGGCAGCAGCACGCCGAACTCCTCGCCGCCCAGCCGCGCCAGGTGCGCGCCGGGCGCCGTGAACACCTCGCGCATGCGGTCGGCGAAACGCGCCAGGCAGGCGTCGCCGGCGTCGTGCCCGAGTTCGTCGTTGACGCGCTTGAAGTGGTCCAGGTCCATGACCAGCATCGACAGCGGCCAGCCGTGCCGCCGCGATTCGCCGACCAGGTGCTCGAGCGCGCCGCCGAAGAAGCGGCGGTTGGCCAGGCCGGTCAGCGGGTCGATGCGGCTCAGGCGCTCGTACTGGTCGCGCTGGTGCCGCAGGGCGTCGTAGAGGTCGAGCTGCTGCTGGTATTCGCGGTAGCTGCGCAGCAGGACGATCGCCAGGTACACCGAATACGCGCCCACCGTCACCGACACCGCCAGACCTTCGTCGGTATACGGCAGCAGGAACGGCGCCGGCAGGTAGATCAGCGCCACGCCCAGCAGGGCGCGTTCGCGCCGCAGGCAGTAGTTGTGCGCGAACGCCGTCGCGAAGGCGATGGTGCACAGCAGGGCCGCGCTGCGGCCGGGCGCGAAATGCGGATCGACCAGCGCCCAGGCCAGCACCGCGCCCCAGAGCGCGGCGGTGGCGAGCACCACGCCCCATTCGCGGTCCAGCCAGGCCTGCAGCCTCCGGCGCGTCGCGCCCGCCGCTGGCGGTCGTGGCCAGATCCGCATCAGCGCCAGCGCCATGAAGGCCAGCGCCACCAACGCGGTGGTGCCCGGATGCTTCGAGGGTAGGCCGGCCGACACCGACACCACCACCCAGCCCAGCAGGTAGAAGATGCCGCCGGTGACGACCCGCTGGGCAGTGTCGGCCACCTCCCGCGCCAGGCGCGGGGTGCCGTCGTCCTGGCCTTCGTCCCTCATCCGGTCCACTCCCCTGAAGTCACCGGTCCGGGACCAAGACTAGCGGGTGTTTATTCGCTTTCCCACCAGAGCCAGAAGTCGTCGCTCATGCGCTTGAAGAAGCCGCCCTCGGCGACGTCCTGCAGCGCCACCAGCGGACGCTCGGCCACGACCTTGTCGTCGAGGCTCAGGCGGACGGTGCCGATGACCTGGCCCTTGGCGATGGGCGCGCTCAGCTGCCTGGGCACGTCCATGGTGGGCTTGAGCTCGGCGTAGCGGCCGCGCGGCAGGGTGACGAGCAGCGGCTCGGCCACGCCCAGTTCGACGCTGTCGGCTTCGCCGCGCCACACCTTCTGGTCGGCCACCTTGGTGCCGGCGGCGTACACGCTGTGGGTTTCGAAGAAGCGGAAGCCCCAGTTCAGCAGCGCCAGGTTGCCCTCTTCGCGCAGGCGGAAGCCTTCGTTGCGGCTGGGGGTGTCGATGCCCAGCACCACCGAAATCAGGCGCTGGTCGCCGCGCATGGCCGAAGCGGCCAGGCAGTAGCCGGCCGCCGAGGTGTGACCGGTCTTGAGGCCGTCCACGCTGGCGTCCTTCCACAGCAGCCCGTTGCGGTTCCACTGCTGGATGCCGCCGTAGCTGAACTCCTTGATCTTGTAGAGCGCGTAGTGCTCGGGGAACTGCGAGATCAGCGCGCGCGAGAGCAGGGCGATGTCGCGCGCGGTCATCACGTGGCCGGGGGCCGACAGGCCGTGCGCGTTCTCGAAGCGCGAGTTGGCCATGCCGAGCTTGGCGGCGTAGCTGTTCATCATGTCGACGAAGGCGGCCTCGCTGCCGCCGACGTGTTCGGCCAGCGCGATGGCGGCGTCGTTGCCGGACTGGATGACCAGGCCGTGCAGCACGTCGTCGAGCTTGACCTGCGAGTTCACCGCCAGCGCGCTGTAGCTGCCGTCGGTGCCGGCGCCGCCGGAGCGCCAGGCGTTTTCGCTGATGCGCACCATGTCGTCGGCCTTGATGCGGCCGGCGGCCATTTCGGCGGCGACCACGTAGGAGGTCATGACCTTGGTGATGCTGGCGGGCTCGAGCGGCTGGTCGATGTTCTCGCCGGCCAGCACCTGGCCGCTGACGTGGTCCATCAGGATCCAGGCCTTGGCGCCCTGCGGCACCGGGGCCGGCGGCGTCGGCGCCGGGGCGCTCGCGGCGGGGGCCGGCGAAGGCACGGGCTGCGGCACCGGGGTCTGGGCGAAGGCGGCGCCGGCCACGAAGGCGGCCAGCGCGAAGGAAAGGAAGCGGGAAGCAGACATCCGGGGGAGACTCCAAATCATGGGCGGGCGCGCGGCCCGCCGGAAACGTAGGGGCATGCTAGCCCTTATTCACTGAATACCCGCGGGCTGGGCAGGCCCAGTCCGCGGATGCGATCGATCACTGCGGCGGCGGCTTCGGCGGCCAGCGGGCCGACGCGCACGCGCCAGACCTTGTCGCCGTTCACGCGCGCGTCCTCGACTTCGACGCCGTCGATGCCGGCGTCCTCGAGCTGGCGGGCGATGCGGCGGGCGTTGTCGCGTTCGCGGTAGGCACCGACCTGCACCACGTGGCGGCCATCGCCCGCCGCCAGCGGAGCCGGGGCCGGCGCGCGCGGCGGCGGAACCGGCGCGCTGCCCGCGCCCAGCACCGGGCCGGCGTCATCGCCGTCCGGCGTGAGCGCGCGCACTTCGACCCGCGCCGTGCCGGTGCGGTCGAGGCCGAGCTTCACCGCGGCGGCGTAGCTGAGGTCGATGATGCGGCCCGAGTGGAAGGGGCCGCGGTCGTTCACGCGAACCACCACGCTCTCGCCGCTGTCGAGGTGGGTGACGCGCACGTAGCTGGGCAGCGGCAGGGTCTTGTGCGCGGCGCTGAAGCTGCACATGTCGTAGATTTCGCGGCTCGAGGTCTGGCGGCCATGGAACTTCTGGCCGTACCAGGAGGCGACGCCACGCTCGACGTAACCCTCGGCGCTGGGCATCACGCGGTAGCTCTTGCCCAGCACCGTGTAGGGCGAGCGGTTGCCATACGCGGCCGGCGGCTCGCGGCGCGGGGTGGGTTCGACCAGGCCGGTGAGGTCGAGCGCGTGTTCCGGCGCGCTGTCGGACACGCCGGGGGCGTAGAGGCCGCCGGGCGTGTAGTCCTCGTCGCGGTGCTCGCGCACCTGCAGGCAGGCGGCCTGGGTGGCGGCCACGGTGGCGGCCGGGTCGCCGTCGGCGCGCGGCTTGGCCACGGCACGGTGCGACACGCCTTCGCGCGCCTCCGGCGCCGGCGGCTTCACCGGCTTGCCGGCGCAACCGGCGAGCAGGGCCAGGGCAAGCAGGGCGAGCGCGCGGCTCATGGCGCGGCGGCGGCCTCCGCCCCGGCGGCGATTTCGCGCGAGAGCTGGTACACGGCCATGGCGTACATGGGCGAGCGGTTGTAGCGGGTGATGGCGTAGAAGTTGCGGAAGCCCAGCCAGTGTTCGGTGCCGGCGCTGCCGTCGAAGGTCACCAGTGTGGCCTTGAGGTCGTGGCCCTGGGCCAGCGCCGGGCGGTAACCCTTCTCGCCCAGTTCGGCCAGGCTGTACTTCGCTTCCAGCGTGTCGGGCACGAAGGGCGCCGCGCCTTCTTCGGCCTGGGCGAGCGCCACCACGGGTTCGTCGCGCTGCCAGCCGTGCGCGACGAAGTAGTTGGCGATCGAGGCGAACACGTCGGGCAGCGCGCCGAACAGGTCGCGGCGACCGTCGCCGTTGCCGTCGCGGGCGTAGGCGCGGTAGCTCGACGGCATGAACTGGCCGTAGCCCATAGCACCGGCGTAGCTGCCCTTGAGCGCGGCGAGGTCGAGCTGCTCTTCCTTGGCCAGCAGCATCACCTGCATGAGCTCGTCGCGGAAGAAGCGGCCGCGCGCGGCTTCGCGCTCGAGCTGCGCGGGGTCGCCGCTCACCGGGTAGAAGAAGCCGAGCGTGTAGAGCGCATCGAGCACCGCGTAGCTGCCGGTGTTGCCGCCGTAGCTGGTCTCGACGCCGATGATGGCGACGATCATTTCGGCCGGCACGCCGGTGGCGGCCTCGACCTTCGCCAGCTCGTCGCGGTGGCGCGCCAGGAAGGCCTGGCCGTCGGCGATGCGGCGGTCGCTGATGAAGATGGGGCGGTATTCGCGCCAGGGCTTGACCTTCTCGGCTGGCCGCGACATCGCCGCGACGATGCTCTGCCGGTGGTTCGACTTCGCCAGCCAGGCCTCGACCTCGGACGCCTCCAGGCCGTACTTCGACGCGGCCTCGGCGACGAAGGCGGCACGCAGAGCCGGGTCGGGCGCGGGACCGGATTGGGCGGTGGCGACGGGCGCGGCGGCCACCAGGGCCAGCAGCAGGGGGAAGAGGCGAAGCGGGTTTCGGCGCATGGACACAACCGTCGGGATTTGCAGGCAATTTACCACGGCCCGGCGCGGGCGCCCGCTCAGGAGGCCATGAATTTCCGGTGCGCGTGCACCGACATCACCATGCCGAATCCGACCAGCAGCGACACCGCCGAGGTGCCGCCGAAGCTGAGCAGGGGCATGGGCACGCCGACCACCGGCAGCAGGCCCGCCACCATGCCGCCGTTCACCAGCACGTACACCGAGAAGGTCATGGCCACGGTGCCGGCGAGCAGCCGCGCGTAACCGTCGCGGGCCTGGGTGGCGATCCACAGGCAGCGGCCGACGATGAACAGGTACAGGGCCAGCAGCGTGACCACGCCCAGCCAGCCCCACTCCTCGCTCAGCACAGAGAAGATGAAGTCGGTGGTGTGCTCGGGCAGGAAGTCCAGGTGCGACTGGCTGCCCTGCCCCCAGCCCTTGCCGGAAAAACCGCCGGAGCCGATGGCGATCTTGGACTGGATGATGTTCCAGCCGGCGCCCAGCGGGTCCGACTCGGGGTCGAGGAAGGTGAGGATGCGGTCGCGCTGGTAGGGCATCAGGAAATGCCAGCCGACCGGCAGCGAGGCCAGGCCCAGCCCCGCGAACAGGCCGATGCGCCACCAGGCGATGCCGGCCAGGAACAGCGCGAACACGCCCGAGGCCGCCACCAGCATGCCGGTGCCCAGGTCGGGTTGCAGGATGATCATGCCCACCGGCAGGCCGATGATGCCCGCGCCCACCGCGAGCGTGCCCCAGCGCGGCGGCAGCGGCACCGAGTGCAGGTACCACGCCAGCATCATCGGCACCGAGAGCTTGAGCAGTTCGCCGGGCTGCAGGTAGAACACGCCCAGGTTCAGCCACAGGTTGGCGCTGCGGCCCGAACCGAACACGAACACCAGGCCCAGCAGCACCAGGCTGGCCGCGTAGGCCGCCGGCGTCCACAGCCGCAGCTTGCCGGGCGTGACCCGCGAGAGCAGCACCATGGCGCCCAGGCCGATGCCGAAGCGCGCGCCCTGGGACATCACCAGCCGGGCGTTTTCACCCGACGCGCTGGCAAGGACCACGAGGCTGATCAGCATCACCGCCAGCAGCGCCAGCAGCAACGGCAGGTCCACCTTGTCGAACAGGCGCATGGCCAGTTCGCGCAGCCAGCGCAGCAGGGCCATCATCGGGGCGTGTCCTCGGGGGGCGGCAGCAGCCAGGCGTCGAGGATGCGGCGACCGATCGGCGCCGCGGCGCGTGCGCCCGAGCCGCCGTGTTCGACCAGCACCACCACCGCCACCGTCGGTGCTTCCGCCGGGGCGAAGCCAATGAACCAGGCCTGGTGGCGCAGGTGGTAGGGCAACTGGTTCGGATCCATGCGCTCGGTGCCGCGCCGGCTGACGCGCTGCACCGTGCCGGTTTTGCCGGCCATCTGGTAGGTCGAACCCAGCGCCGCCGAACGGCCGGAGCCGGTGGGGCCGTGCATGGCGGCCACCATGCCCTCGTTGACCGCCGCCAGGTGCGCGGGGTCCTTCACCAGCAACACGCCGGGCGGCTGCGGTTCCGGCACCAGCGGCGCGTTGAAGCCGGCCTGGGTGGCCTTGAGCAGGTGCGGCCGGTGCCGCACGCCACCGTTGGCGAGCAGGCCCGTGGCCTGGACCAGCTGCAGCGGGGTGGTCACCCAGTAACCCTGGCCGATGGCGGCGTTGACGGTGTCGCCGGGGAACCAGTTCTGGTTGAGCTGGCGACGCTTCCAGGCCCGCGAGGGGCGCACGCCGGGGATTTCGCCGGCAAGGTCAATGCCGGTGGGGTGGCCGAAGCCGAGCCGGTCGAAGTATTCGTCCAGCCGGTCCACGCCCATTTCAACGGCGAGCTCGAAGTAATAGGAGTTCACCGACTGCGCCAGCGATTCGCGCAGGTTCACCCGGCCGTGGCCGCCCGGGCGCCAGTCGCGGTAGCCGCGTGACTGGCCGGGCAGGAAGAATTCGCCGGTGGACAGGGTTTCGTACTCCGGCGTGCGGATGCCGGCTTCCAGCGCCGCCAGCGCCATGAACGGCTTGATGGTGGAGCCCGGCGGCACGCCGCCCAGCACGTTTCGGTTGAACAAGGGACGCGCCGGCGCCTGCAGCGCCTGCCAGTCCTTGTGGCCGATGCCGTTGATGAACAGGTTCGGGTCGTAGCTGGGCAGGCTGACCATGCCCAGGATCTCGCCGTTGGCCGGGTCGATGGCGATGGCGGCGCCGTGCTGGCCCTCGAAGGCGTCCACCATGGCTTGCTGCAGCCGCGCGTCCACCGTCAGGGTGAGGTCGTTGCCGGGCTTGGCGTCGTGCCTGCGCAGCACGCCGAGCGCGCGGCCCTCGACGTTGGTCTCGACTTCCTCGTAACCGATCTCGCCGCGCAGGCGGTCTTCGTAGTAGCGCTCGATGCCGGCCTTGCCGATGTGGGTGAGCGCGGCGTTGCGGCTGTCGCCCATGGCCTCGAGGTCGGCCACGTCGACCCGGCCGACGTAGCCGATCACGTGCGCGAACAGGTCGCCGTAGGGATAGCGGCGCGTCAGGTAGGGAACGACTTCGACGCCAGGGAAGCGGTGCCGGTTCACCGCCAGGCGCGCCAGTTCGCCCTCGCTCAGGCGCAGCTTCAGCGGCACCGGGCGGAAGCTGCGGGTGGCGCGCCGGGTTTCGCGGAAGCGCGCCAGGTCTTCCTCGTCGATCTCGACCAGCCCGGCCAGCCCGGCGAGCGTGGCTTCGAGGTCGCCCACCTGTTCGGCGACGATCTCTAGCCGGTAGGCGGGCACGTTGTCGGCCAGCAGGCGGCCGTTGCGGTCGTAGATGAGCCCACGCGCCGGAACGATGGGACGCGGCTTGATGCGGTTGGCTTCCGAACGCAGCTGGTATTCCTCGTGCTGCAGCACCTGCAGGCGGAAATAACCGGCGGCCAGCCCGAGCATGGCCAGCGCGATGACCAGGAAGCCGACGACGGCGCGACGGCGGAACTGTTCCGCCTCGGCATGCAGGTTCTTGAGCTTGGTGCGGCGCAGGTTGCGCATGGCGTCAGCCGGCGCGGTCGCGCGAGCGCAGGCGCAGCTCGTCGAACAGCAGGAACAGCCAGGGCCACAGCGCGAAGCCCACGAACGGCGCCAGCCAGGTGGCCCAGGGCAGCCAGCCGTCGCCGGCGGCGGCATGGATGGCCTGGTCCACCAGGCGGTCGTTGAGCAACAGCGCGAATACCGCCAGCGCCTGCTGCCACAGCGGGAAGAAGCGCAGGCGGGCGCGGAAGCGCTGCACCAGGAAGGCCAGGATCACCAGGCGCAGCGCTTGTTCGCCGAGCAGCGTTCCCGACACGAGGTCGGCCGCGAGCCCGGCGAGGAAGGCCGTGCCTAGGCCGACCTTCTCCGGCGTTTCCAGCAGCCAGTAGCAGAGCACCATGGCCAGCACGTAGGGCCGCGCGAGCTCGATGCCGGCGGGCAGCGGCACGACCATCAGCAGCAGGCCGACGAACAGGCCGCCGTAGACAAGACCGCCGGAGGGGGCGCGGTTCACGGCGTGGGCCCCTGCCCGGCGGGCGCGGTGGCCGGGTCAGCACCGGCGGTATTTTCCGCAGGGGGTTCGCCCGGCGCCTCGGCCGCCGGTGGCGGCGGCAGCGGCGGGCCGTCGTCGACGGCGTCGAGGGTGTTGTTCACCAGCAGCACTTCGAGGCCGCGGTCGAGGCGGGCCGCCGGGCGAGCCTGCGCCACGACGAACAGACGGGTGTCGTCGGGATGCAGCTGTTCGACGGTGCCCACCGGGAAACCTGCCGGGAAACGTCCGCCGATGCCGGAGGTGACCAGGCGGTCGCCGACGCGGATGTCCGCGCTCTGCGGGATGTTGGGCAGGCGCAGCATGTCGGTGCGGCCGGTACCGAAGGCGATGGTGCGAAGTCCCGAACGCGCGACCTGCACGGGCACCGCGTGTTCGGGGTCGGTGAGCAGCAGCGCCGTGGCGCGTCGCGGCGTGACTTCGATGACCTGCCCTAGCACGCCGCCGGCATCGATCATGGCCTGGCCGACGCGCACGCCGTCGTCGCTGCCGGCGTCGAGCAGGATGCGCTGGCGCGAAGGGTCGAGGTCCACGTCGATGATGCCGGCCAGCTTCGCCTCGAGGCGGTAGCCGCGCGTGCCGCCGAGCAGTTCGCGCAGCCGTTGGTTTTCCTCGGCGACCGCGGCCAGGCGATGCAGGCGGCTGGCATTGACCTGCAGCTCGCGGGTGAGGCGCTCGTTGTCGGCCAGCAGGCGCGAGCGGGTGGTGACGAGCTCGTGCGCGCCTTCGGCCAGCCGGCCTGGCGACGACGCCAGCCACCAGACCGGCTCGGCGAGCGCGGAAAGGTGCTGGCGGGCCTGCGAGGCGAAACCGCCGCGCTGGTCGGCGACCATCAGCACGGTGGCCAGCGCGAGGTAGGCGAGCAGCGGGAGCGTGCCGCCGGCGCCCTCGGTCAGGCGGGGCGCCGCGGTTCCGGGATAGGCCACGGCGTCATCCGTAGGAGGAATGCGCCTGCATGCAGGCTCACTCGGCCGAGAAGAACTCGTTGCCGTGCATGTCGATCAGCTCGAGCGCGCGGCCGCCGCCACGGGCGACGCAGGTGAGCGGGTCGTCGGCGACGTGCACGTGCAGGCCGGTTTCCTCGGAGATCAGCTTGTCCAGGTCGCGCAGGAGCGCGCCGCCGCCGCTGAGCACGATGCCGCGCTCGGCCACGTCCGCGCACAGTTCCGGCGGGGTCTGCTCGAGGGCCTGCTTGACCGCGCTGACGATGCCGCTGAGCGGCTCGTGCAGGGCTTCGAGCACCTCGTTGGAGTTGATGACGATCATGCGCGGCACGCCCTCGGCGAGGTTGCGGCCGGAGACTTCGAACTCCTTGACCACGGCCTGCGGGAACGCGCAGCCGATCTCGATCTTGATCCGCTCGGCAGTGGTTTCGCCGATGAGCGTGCCGTGGTTGCGGCGCACGTAGTTGATGATGGCGTCGTCGAAGCGGTCGCCGCCGATGCGCACCGACTGCGAGTAGACGATGCCGTTGAGCGAGATCACCGCGACTTCGGACGTACCGCCGCCGATGTCGATGACCATCGAGCCGCGCGCCTCGTCGACCGGGATGCCGGCGCCGATCGCGGCGGCCATGGGCTCTTCGATCAGGTACACCTCGCGGGCGCCGGCCTCTTCGGCCGACTCCTTGATGGCGCGTCGCTCGACCTGGGTCGAACCGCAGGGAACGCAGATCAGCACGCGCGGGCTCGGGCGCAGGAAGCGCGACGTGTGCGCCTTCTTGATGAACTGCTTGAGCATTTCCTCGGTGTGCGTGAAGTCGGCGATGACGCCGTCCTTCATGGGGCGATGCGTGGTGATGTTGCCCGGGGTGCGGCCAAGCATGCGCTTGGCCTCGGCGCCGACGGCGGCGACCTCGCGGCCGCCGGGTCCATGGCGCACCGCGACCACGGACGGCTCGTTGAGCACGATGCCCTGGCCACGGACGAAGATGAGGGTGTTGGCGGTGCCGAGGTCGATCGAGAGGTCGTTCGAAAACAGCCCGCGGAGCTTCTTGAACATCTGGGGGAGGCCCGTGGAGAGTGGGGTTTCGGGGGTGGGCTAGCGTAACAACCACCCTACGTGGCGGCAAGGAAAAAACCCGTTATTCCGTGCCTTCCAGCCCTTGCCACGCTACCATGTGCGCCTTTGCGGGGGGTGGTCCCACCGCCCCAGCCCACGAGGTCGAGACGATGCCTTCAGCCCTGATCTGCGGTTCCCTGGCCTACGACACCATCATGGTGTTCCAGGACCAGTTCAAGAACCACATCCTGCCGGACAAGGTCCACATCCTGAACGTGTCCTTCCTCGTGCCGCGCATGCGCCGCGAGTTCGGCGGCTGCGCGGGCAACATCGCCTACAACCTCAAGCTGCTGGGCGGCAACCCCATCCCCATGGCCACCGTCGGCCAGGACTTCGGTCCCTACCGGGAGCACTTCGACGCCTGCGAGATCCGCCTCGACCACGTCAAGGAAATCGAGGACCTGTACACGGCGCAGGCCTTCATCACCACCGACCTGGACGACAACCAGATCACGGCCTTCCACCCCGGCGCCATGATGCGTTCCTACGAGAACCACGTGCGCGACGTGAAGGACGTGGGCTTCGGCATCGTCGGCCCGGATGGCTACGAGGCCATGCTGCAGAATTCCCGCGAGTTCGCCGAACTTGGCATCCCTTTCATCTTCGATCCCGGCCAGGCCATGCCGCTGTTCAACGGCAAGGAGCTGACCACCATGATCGAGCAGGCCACCTATGTGACGGTCAACGACTACGAGTCGAACCTGCTTCAGGAGAAGACGGGGCTGAGCGAGAAGGACATCGCCGAACGCGTCAAGGCCTACATCATCACCCGGGGGCCGAAGGGTTCCGAGGTCCACACCCAGGGCGGCGAACTGCATATCCCGGCCGCGAACGCGATGCGCGTGGTCGACCCGACCGGCTGCGGCGACGCGTACCGTGCCGGCCTGATTTTCGGCCTGATGAACGGAATGGACATGGCCACCACCGGCCGCATCGCCTCGCTGATGGGCGCCCTGAAGATCGAGCACCTGGGCCCGCAGAACCAGCGTTTCGACTACGACGAATTCGCCGAGCAGTTCCGCCAGCAGTTCGGCTACGCGCTGCGCTGAAGCCCGGCGCCTGGCGCAACAAGGAGGCCGCCCACCGGGCGGCCTTTTTGTTGCCCTGGTTTCCGCGGCGCAAAGAAAAACCCCCGCCGATTGGCGGGGGTTTTAGGGGAAAAGCCCCTGGCGATGAC
>NZ_AVCH01000190.1 GCF_000747075.1 Arenimonas malthae CC-JY-1 | reverse complement strand
TCCCCGGACTTCGGTGAAGAACCTTTTTTTTGCCCGCCCTTGTCCCGGCCGCGCCGCGGCCGCACCATCTCCCCATGGCCGACGCCCCGACCCCGACGCTGCGCCTGTTGAGCGCCAACATCCAGGCCGGCTCCAGCACCCGCGCCTACCGTGATTACGTGACCCGCAGCTGGTCGCACGTATTGCCCAGCGGCAAGCGCCTCAACCTCGACAGCCTGGCCGAGCTGGCCAGCAACTACGACCTGGTGGGCCTGCAGGAATCCGATCCCGGCAGCCTGCGCTCGGGTTTCACCAACCAGGCCGACTACCTGGCCGAGCGTGCGCACTTCCCGTTCTGGAGCCACCAGCCGAACCGGCGCATCTCGCGCATCGCCGGCAGCGGCAACGCCCTGCTCAGCCGGCTGCAGCCCACCGACCTGCTCGACTACGCCCTGCCCGGCCGCATCGCCGGCCGCGGCGTGCTGCTGGCCAGCTTCGGCGAAGGCGCCGATGCCTGGCAGCTGGCCATCACCCACCTGTCGCTGGGCGTGAAGTCGCGCCAGCTGCAGCTGGGCTTCCTGGCCGAACTGCTGGCCGATTCGCCGCGGCTGGTGCTGATGGGCGACTTCAACTGCGATTTCGATGCGCCCGAGATGCGCGCGCTCTACCGCGGCACCTCGCTCGAGCCGCCGCCGCACCGCATCGCCACCTTCCCCAGCTGGGCGCCGCAACGCGGCCTGGACCACGTGCTGGTGGGCGGCTTCAAGGTGCTCGACTACAAGGCCGTGCCGGCCGCCGGTTCCGACCACATGGCGGTCGGCGTGGAGCTGCTGCCCAAATGAAAGGGCCGGCGGTTGCCCGCCGGCCCTTCGTCACGCGCTGAAACGCCGGCCGGTCAGAACTTGATGTCGGCGCGCAGGTACCAGAAGCGGCCACCCGGGATGTCGTAGGTGGACGCGTCGTAGCCGTTGAGCGAGCAGGACAGGCAGATCGGCGGGTCCTCGTCGAAGACGTTGTTCACGCCCACGGCGATGCGCAGGTCCTTGTAGTCCTCGAAGCGGTAGCCCAGCTGCAGGTCGTTGTAGGTGATCGCCTCGAGCACGTTGGTGCCGGTGGCCGGGTTGCTGCACACCGGGAAGCCCACGGCCCGGCCGCATTCCTCGCGCAGCTCGCTGATGTGGCGCAGCGTCCAGGCGGCGTCGAAGTTGCCGCGCTTGAAGTCCAGGGTGAAGTTCGAGGTCCACTCCGGGATGGCGCTGTCGACCACCTCGATGCCCGGGCCCTGCGGCTGCACCTGGCCGGCGGCGCCGACGGCCCGGTAGTCGCCGACGAAGGTGTTGCGCCACGAGGCCTTGAACTGGCCGAAGTCGGTGGCGGGGAACACCCAGAACAGGTCCACGTCCCAACCGTCGGTGTCGATGGTGCCCAGGTTGGTCAGGCGGTTGTTGAAGCCGTTGATGCCGCCGGTGGGCGCGCGGGTGATGCCGTCGCAGTACAGCGCGTCCAGGGTCTGCACGCACAGGTCGAGCTGGGTCTGGGCGTCGATGGCCTGGATGGCGCCTTCGATCTCATGCCGGTAGTAGGTGACCTCGAAGTCCACGCGCTCGGCCCAGGCCGAATCCTCGAGGAAGCCCGGGCTCCAGATGAAGCCCGCCGAGAAGCTCGTGGAGCTTTCCGGGTCCAGCTGGTCGTTGCCGCCGGTGGTGACCGAGATCTGCGGGTTCGGCTGCTGGTAGTTGGCCGGCACGCCGAGCGCGGCGCAGTTGCCGGCCAGCGACGGGTTGAGCAGCGGCGTGTCGCAGGGGTCGTTGAGCTGGGCGTCGAAGCGGCTGGCCGAACCGAACAGCTCGCCGATCGACGGCGCGCGGAAACCTTCGGCGTAGCTGGCGCGCAGCACCAGTTCCTCGACCAGCTGGAAGCGCAGGCCGTACTTGGGCGTGAACTCCGAGATGCCGGTGGAATAATCCGAATAGCGGCCGGCCACGGTGAAGTCGAGCTTCTGGCCGATCTCGGTGTCCTGCAGCAGCGGGAAGTTGAGCTCGAAGAACAGCTCGCTCACGTCGTACTTGCCCGAGGTGGGCAGGGACGGCACGCCGTTGTAGTCGCCGGCGATGGTGAGCGCGTCGGGCTGGTACCAGCCCTCGAGGCGGCGGTGTTCCAGGCCCGCGGCGAAATCCACCGAGCCGGCCGGCAGGTCGAACAGGCTGCCGGAGAGGTTGGCGGTGAACAGCGCCAGTTCGTTCTGGCTCTCGTCGCGCACGATCGGCTGGATCCAGGCCAGCATGGCCGGCGTGATCGTGCCCGGGCCGCCGAAGATGTTGAGCGGCGTGCAGCCGGCCACGGCGGCGCAGGCGGCCGGGTCGCCCAGGGCCAGGGCGATGTTGCGGATGTTGTAGCTGCCGTAGTTGGTCTGCTCGGCCTTGTTCTCGCTGAAGGCCATGTTGACGTCCCAGTACAGCGTGCGCTGGCCGGCGTCGAACACGCCCTCGAGGCCGGCGCCGACGTACCAGGTGTCCACGTCCTGCTCGAACACGCGCGCGCCGCCCTCGACCGGGCGACGGCCGATGAGGATCAGGTTGGTGGCCGAATCGAGGTCGAAGCCGAACGGGTTGTACGGGTTCAGGGCCGAAATGAAGATGTTGTCGGCCAGCGGGTTGCCGGTACCGGCCTCGGGGCCGAGGAACAGCGGCTCGGGCGCGGCCTGGTTGGTGGACTCGCGGCGGTTGTACAGCACCTTGGCGTAACCGCTCACCGCGTCGCTGAACTCGAAGCGCACCTGGCCGAAGGCGCCCATGCGCTCGGACGGCGTCAGCAGCAGGTTGTACTGCGAGAAGTTGAAGCGGTCGGCGGTGGAGAAGCAGTGGTAGTCGTCGGTGCGCACGCAGCCGATCTGCGAGCCGTCGTAGGTCGGGTCGCTGGCGCCGTTGTTGGGCGTGATGTCGAGCACTTCGCCGGTGTTGGGGTCGACGAAGATGAAGCGGCCGGTCGGCGTGCCCGAGCTGCCGAAGGCGACGCCGGTGCCGGGCACCGGGAAGCTCGACTGTTCGCGGTCGCGCGAATAGATCACTTCCTGGTCGGTGTAGCTCAGGCCCAGGAAGAAGTTGGCGCGGTCGGTGCTGCCGCCCCAGGCCAGGTCGATGGACGAGGTGGCGCCGTCGCCTTCGCCGTACTGGCCGTACTGGGCGTTGACCGAGATGCCCTCGAAGTCCTTGCGGGTGATGATGTTGATCACGCCGGCGATGGCGTCCGAGCCGTACAGCGAGGACGCGCCGTCCTCGAGCACTTCGATGCGCTCGATGATGGCCAGCGGGATGGTGTTGAGGTCGGTGGACGAACCCACGCCCGAGGCGGAGGCTTCGTTGACCCAGCGCACGCCGTCCACCAGGACCAGCACGCGCTTGGAGCCCAGGTGGCGCAGGTCGGCCTGCGCGGAACCCGCGCCGACGCCGCTGCCGTCCGGCGGGAAGCCGAAGTTGCCGCTGGAGTTGAACTTGGTGTTGAGCGCCGAACCCGAACCGGTCAGGGACTGGATGATGTCGGCGACGGAAGTGAGGCCGCTGCGGTCGATGTCCTCGCGCGTGATGCGCTGCACCGGGACCAGGCCCTCGGCTTCCGAGGTCTTGATGCGCGTGCCGGTGACCTCGATGCGATCGAGCGTCTTGACCTCGTCTTCGGCCGGCGCGTCCTGCGCGGCGACCGCCGCCGGGATGAGCGCGAACAGCAATGCACCGCGGACCGCCTGGCTCAGGCGGGTAGTACGGATGGTCTTCATTGCATTCCCCATGGGTTGGTGGTGCCGGCGCCTTGCCCCCAATGCCCCGGCTGCCTTCCCTTGTAAAGAAATCGTCAAAACGTGACAACGGTCACGAATACTCAGCGCGTTAGTGCAATTGGACAACCGAGGCCGGTTTCGTTCAGGGAGCCAGCCAGACGCTGGTCCCGACCACCGCCAGGAAGGCCGCGAACAGCCGGCGCAGGGCCGGGCCGCTGATGCGGTGGGCCAGCCGGGTGCCCCAGGGCGCCGTCAGCACCGAGGCCAGGGCGATGCCCACCGCGGCGGGCAGGAACACAAAGCCCCAACTGCCCGCGGGCAGGCCCTGGGGCGCCCCCTGCAGGGCGTAACCGGCGGCGCTGGCCAGGGCGATGGCCACGCCGCAGGCGCTCGACGTGCCCACCGCCCGCACCGGCCGCACGCCGCGCCACACCAGCAGCGGCACCGTCATGCTGCCGCCGCCGATGCCCACCAGGGCCGACACCGCGCCGATGCCGGCGCCCGCGGCGG
>NZ_AVCH01000189.1 GCF_000747075.1 Arenimonas malthae CC-JY-1 | reverse complement strand
GGGCCCGCGCGGCGGGTCGGCGCGCTCGAGCCGAGAGCGCGGCCAGTCGAGCGCCATCTGCGCCGCGGCCAGGTAGCAGTACACCGCGATGAAGGCGCGCAGCCAGCCGCCCTCCAGGGACGTGGCCAGGCCGCTGCCCAGCCAGCCGCCCAGCATCAGGCCCGGCACCAGCCAGGCCACGGTGGGCCAGAGCACGCTGCCGCGCCGGTGGTGCGCGCGCGCCGAGGACAGGCCGGTGAGCACGATGCTGGCCAGCGCGGTGGCCAGGGCCACGTGCACGGCCTGGTCGGCGGGCACGCCCTGGGTGGGCAGCAGCCACACCAGCGCGGCCACCAGCACCAGGCCGCCGCCGATGCCCAGCAGGCCGGCCAGCACGCCCGCCACCGCCCCGAGGGCGAGGTAGAGCAACCAGGCAAGGCTCATGCGGCGCGGGCCGCGCGGTGGGCGGAGGACTCGGGGACCATGGGCTAGACTCTGCCTCATGTCGCGCCGAATTCCGAGTTTCCTGGCCCTTTGCCTGCTGGCCGGTGCCAGCCTGGCGCAGGACCGCCCGCCCGACCTGTCCGGCGAACGCCGTGCCGTGCTCGAGGCCTTCCGCCTGGCCGAACTGGGCCAGTTGGACACGGCCGGCCGCGCCCGCGTGGCCGACCACCCGCTGCTGCCCTGGATCGACGCCACCCAGCTGCGCCGGCGCCTGGCCAATGCACCCACGAACGAAGTGCGCGCCGCGCTGCGCCGGCACGACGGCACCGCCGCCGCCGACTGGCTGCGCGAAGCCTGGCTGCGCGAACTGGCGAAGCAGTCGCGCTGGGCCGATTTCCTGGCCGACTACCGCGACAGCCCCGCCGCCGACCTGCGCTGCGCCCACCTGGCGGCGCGCCTGGCCACCGGCGCCACCGACGCGGACTGGATCGCCGACGGGCGCGCGCTCTGGCTCACCGGCGAGGCGCTGCCGGCGGCCTGCGACACGCCCTTCAAGTCCCTGCAGTCGCTGGGCCAGCTCGATGCCGACCTGCGCTGGCAGCGCATCGAACTGGCCGCGCTCGCGGGGCAGACCGGCCTGGTGCGTTTCCTCGCCGGCGGCCTGCCGGCCGGCGACGCCGCGCTGGCCCGCGACTACGCCGATTTCCTCGACGCGCCGCACGCCCGCGCCGCCGGCTGGCCCAAGACCCCGCGCAGCCGCACCATCGCCGCCGAAGGCCTGGCGCGCCTGGCCAGGCGTTCGCCCGACGCCGCCGCGGCGCAGCTGGCCACGCTGGCGCCGGCGCTGGATTTCAGCGAAGCCGAGCGCGGCAAGGTGCTCTACCAGGTGGCGCTGTGGACGGTCGCCTCCTACCTGCCCGGCTCGCAGCAGCGGCTCGAAGCCGTGCCCGATTCCGCCTACGACGAACGCCTGCACGAATGGCGCGTCCGTGAAGCCATGCACCGGCGCGACGACGCCGGCGCCCTGCGCGGCATCGAACGCATGCCGGCCGCGCAGCGTCAGGACCCGCGCTGGCAGTATTTCGAAGCGCGCCTGCGCGAACGCCTGGGCCAGCACGACGCGGCGAAGGCGCTGTACCGGCAGGCCGCCACCACCGCCACCTTCCATGGCTTCCTGGCCGCCGACCGCAGCGGCCAGCCCTACGCGCTGTGCCCGCTGGAGCCGTCGAAGGACGCCGCGCTGCGCGCCCGCGTCGCCGGCCACCCGGGCCTGGTGCGTGCGCTGGAACTGTGGGAAATCGAACGCGTGCCGCTGGCCACCCGCGAATGGGCCGCGCTGCTGCGGGTGTTGTCGCCGGAGGAACGCAAGGTTGCGATCGAGTTCGCGCGCGACGTGAACTGGTACGACCGCGCCGTGTTCACCATCGGTGACACGCCCGAGGACCTGCGCCACTACTCGCTGCGTTTCCCGCTGCACCACGAGAACGTGCTGCGCCGCGAAGCGCGCCGGCACGGCATCGACCCGGCCTGGGTGGCCGCGCAGACGCGCGCCGAGAGCGCCTTCATGCCCAACGCACGCTCGCACGCCGACGCCCGCGGCCTGATGCAGCTGCTGCCCTCCACCGCCGCGCGCACCGCGCGCAAGCTCGGCATCGCCTTCGGCGGCGCGGCCAGCCTGTACCAGCCCGAGACCAACCTGGTGCTGGGCATCGCCCACCTGCGCCACGAGCTCGACCAGCACGGCGGCATCGCCTACCAGGCCATCGCCGCCTACAATGCCGGCCCGACCCCGGTGCAGCGCTGGAACCGCGACCGTCCCGGCTTCGACCCGGATTTCTGGATCGAAACCGTGACGTACAAGGAAACCCGCGACTACGTCGCGCGTGTGCTGGCCTTCAGCGTCATCTACGATTGGCGCCTGGACGGCAGCGCGGTGCCGGTGAACGAGCGCCTGCTCGGCCGCACCGTCGCCAAGTCCGCCCGGCGTCCCTTCGCCTGCCCCCTCAGCCCTGGTTCCCTGCCCTCGCCATGATTCCCCTCAAGCTCGTCGTCCTCGGCGGCACCGGTTTCGTCGGCCGCCACCTGGTGGCCCGCCTCGCCGCCGACGGCCACGCCATCACCCTGCTCAGCCGCAACCTCGGCGTGCACCACGAACGCCTGCTGCCACCCGGCGTGGTGCTGCGCGAAGTGGACGTGTACGACCCGGACGCGCTGCGCCACGCCTTCGCGGGCGCCGACGCGGTCATCAACCTGGTCGGCATCCTCAACGAGAAGGGCGACAACGGGCGCGGCTTCCGCCGCGCCCACGTCGAGCTGACCAAGCTCGTGCTGGCGGCGATGCAGCTGGCCGGCGTGCGCCGCCTGCTGCAGATGAGCTCGCTCAACGCCGGCCGCGGCCACAGCCATTACCTGAAGTCGCGCGGCGAAGCCGAGGCGGCGGTGAAGGCCTCGGGCCTGGACTGGACGATCTTCGAACCCTCGGTGATCTTCGGGCCGGGCGACGGCCTGTTCTGCCGCTTCGCCGCCCTCATCCGGCACGCGCCGGTGCTGCCGCTGGCGCGCGCCGGCGCCCGCTTCGCGCCGGTGTACGTGGGCGACGTGGTGGAGGCGATGGTGCGCTGCCTGCGCGATCGCCGCAGCCGCGGCGAGGTGTACGAACTCTACGGGCCGGACGTGTTCACCATGGCCGAGATCGTGCGCATGACGGCGCGCCAGTGCGGCCTGCGCCGCATCGTGCTGCCGCTGCCCGATGCGCTGGGCCGCCTGCAGGGCCTGGTGTTCGACTTCGTGCCGGGCAAGCCGTTCTCGTCGGACAACTTCCGCTCGCTGCTCACCGACTCGGTGGGCGGCATCGACGGCCTGCACCGCCTGGGCATCACGCCCACGCGCGTGGCGGCGAAGCTGCCGGAAATCCTGGGCCACGCCGCGGACCGCCAGGCCCGCTACGCCCGCTTCCGCGCGGCGCGCTGAGCCCATGCAACGCTACCTGGTCGGCGGCGCGGTGCGCGACCGGCTGCTCGGTCTGCCGGGCGGCGACCGCGACTGGGTGGTGGTGGGCGCCACGCCGGAAGAAATGATCCGGGCCGGCTACCTGCCGGTGGGCAGGGATTTCCCGGTCTTCCTGCACGCGCAGACGAAGGAAGAGCACGCGCTGGCCCGCACCGAGCGCAAGACCGCGCCCGGTTACCACGGCTTCGTCTTCCACGCCGCGCCCGACGTGACGCTGGAACAGGACCTGGCGCGCCGCGACTTCACCATCAACGCCATCGCCGAAGCCGAAGACGGCACGCTGGCGGACCCGTACGACGGCCAGCGCGACCTGGAAGCACGGGTGCTGCGCCACGTGTCGCCGGCCTTCGCCGAGGACCCGGTGCGCATCCTGCGCGCGGCGCGCTTCCTGGCGCGGTTCGCGCCGCTGGGCTTCACCATCGCGCCGGAAACCTTGCAGCTGATGCGCGACATGGTGGCCGCCGGCGAGGTGGACCACCTGGTGCCCGAACGCGTGTGGCAGGAGCTGAAGAAGGCGCTGGAGATGCCGAAGCCTTCCGCGGCCATTTCGCTGCTGCGCGACTGCGGCGCGCTGGCGCGGCTGCTTCCGGAAGTGGACGCGCTTTACGGCGTGCCGCAGCGCCCGGAATACCACCCGGAAGTGGACACCGGCGTGCACCTGGCGATGGTGCTGGACATGGCGGCGCGGCTGGCGCCGGGCGACGCGCTCATCGGCTTCTGCGCGCTCACCCACGACCTGGGCAAGGCGCTGACGCCGAAGGACCAGCTGCCGCGCCACGTGGGCCACGAACACGGCGGCGTGCGGCCGCTGCGCGCGGTGTGCGCGCGCTACAAGGTGCCGGCGGAATACGCGGCGGTGGCGGAAATCGTCTGCCGCGAGCACCTGAACGTGCATCGCCTGGCCGAACTGCGCCCCGACACCGTGCACGACCTGATCGCGCGCTGCGACGGCTTCCGCAAGCCCGAACGCATCCGCCAGCTGGCCGTGGCCTGCGAAGCCGACGCCCGCGGCCGCCTGGGCCGCGATCAAACGCCCTATCCGTCCGCGGCCCTGCTGGTGAAGCTGCACGCCGCTGCCGCCGCCATCTCCGCCGGCCACGCCGTGGCTTCCGGCCTCAGCGGCCCCGACGTCGGCGAATGGCTGCGCAAGGCCCGCATCGCCGCCATCCGCGACGCGAAAGAATAGGGGCGATCCGGCGCCGGCAGTTCCTGCGGACGCAGGCCCCGCTAAGGACCCAAGCGGCGATCCAGGCGAAGCAGCAGCGTGGCGGCCGGGGTGAAGGACAGCGACAGGCCAACCGCGACGCCGGCGGTGTTGGCCAGGGCATCGCGCAGGTCGCCCAGGCGAACGGTGGTGAGCGTGGCCTGCGCCAGCTCCATCGCCACGCCCAGCGCCACCAGCGACAGCGCCGCCAGCAGGTGCGCCCCGCGCGTGCGGAAGATCGCCACCGCCCAGGCCGTGAGCGTGAAGTAGGCGAGGAAGTGGCCGACCTTGTCGGAACCCTCGGGCCCGGGCAGCGGCATCGCCGGCAGCAGCGACAGCGCGATGCACAGCCCCCAGCCAAGCACCCACAGCCCCAGCCAGAGCCGGGGGCGACGGAAATCGCGCATCACAGCCGCCGGCTCAGGTCGCCGCGCGCGAACACCGGGCGGATGTCCACGCCGCGCTGGAAGGCCATGGCCTGGAAACGTTCGCCCATTTCGCCCGGCAGCGTCAGCCGCTTGACCTCGTTGGTGCGGCGGTGGCGCTCGACCGGGTCGGCGATGGCCTCGATCACCGCCAGGCGCTCGGCCAGCCCGCTGTTGAGCAGGAAGCTGGCCTGCGCGCAGTAGCCGGCCAGGTCGAAGCCCGCGCCCACGCCGGCCTCGGCCAGCGCGGTGAAGTCCACGAAGGCGGTGATGTCGGTCAGGCCCGGCAGGTGGAAGGGATTGCCATGCGCGCGGTGGCGGTAGTGGCACACCAGGGTGCCGTCGCTGCGCTCGGGCAGGTAGTACTCGCGGCGCGGATAGCCGTAGTCGACGAACAGCATCGCGCCGTCCACGAGCAGGCCGCCCACGGCCTGGATCCAGTACGGCAGCTGCGGCAACAGTTCGGAGCGGTAGCCGTCGGCGAAGGGCGCGCCGATGTCGCGTTCGACGTGGCGCACGGCCGCATGCAGCATCGCGTCGGCGGGTTGCTCCACGCTTGCCAGTTCGCCGTCGGCGCCCAGCGCCACGAACTCCTCGAACACCTCGCCGCCGCGCACGCTGAAACGCGGCGTCGGCAGCGCGTCGATCACCTCGTTGGCGAACAGGAAGCCGCGCCATTGTTCTTCCGGCGGGCCGTTGAGCCAGCGCACGCGGGCGAACACGTCCGGCGCCAGCGCCTCGCGCAGGCGTCCATGCTGGCGTTCGCGCAGGTCGGCGCTGGGCTCGAGGATGAGGTACTGCGCCGGCAGCGCATCGAGTTCCTGCAGGCGGCGCAGCGCGGCCTCGGCGAAGGCACCGCTGCCGCCGCCCAGCTCCAGGAAGTCGGCCTGGCCGCCCAGCTGTTCGAACACCTGCGCCGCGCACTGCGCCACGCATTCGGCGAACGTCGGCCCCAGTTCGGGCGAGGTGACGAAATCGCCCTCGGCGCCGAACTTGCGGGCGCCGGCGCTGTAATAGCCCAGGCCCGGCGCGTACAGCGCCAGCTCCATGTAGCGGGAAAAGGGAATGGCGCCGCCGGCGGCGGCCACCTGGGCCTTCAGCAGCGCCAGCAGGCGGTCGCTGTGGGCCTGCGCATCGGCGTCGGGGGTGGGGAGTTGCGCGCTCATGTTGGAATCTTCATGTGCCAGCGCGCAGGATACCGGCAAACGCAAGGAGCCCAGCCCAATGCCCGCCGAACGTCCCGTCGCCCTGGTCACCGGCGCCGCCAAGCGCGTCGGCGCCGCCATCGCCCGCCGCCTGCACGCCGCCGGCTACGACCTGGCCCTGCACCACCGCCATTCCGGCCAGGAGATGGCCGCGCTGGTGGCCGAACTCGAGGCCGCGCGGCCGTTCAGCACGCTGGTGCTGAAGGCGGAACTGGCCGATGCCGCCGCCCTGCCCGACCTGGTCATCGCCACCGAAGCGCATTACGGCCGGCTCGACGCGCTGGTGAACAATGCCAGCGCCTTCCGCCCCACGCCGCTGGGCCACGCCACGCCGGACGACTGGGACGAGCTGTTCGCCTCGAACGCGCGCGCGCCGTTTTTCCTGGCCCAGGCCGCGGCGCCGGCGCTGCGCCGGGCCGGCGGCGCCATCGTCAACCTGGGCGACATCTACGGCGAACGCCCGCTCGCGAAGCACCCGATCTACTGCATGGCCAAGGCCGCGCTGCTGATGCTCACGCAGTCGCTGGCGAAGGAGCTGGGCCCCGAGGTGCGCGTGAACGCCGTGGCGCCGGGCGCGGTGATGTGGCCCGAGGAAGGCAAGGCCGAACACGAGAAGGCCGCCATGCTGGCCGCCACCGCGCTCAGGCGCGCCGGCGACCCCGGCGACGTGGCCGAAGCCGTGCGCTGGCTGCTGCAGGACGCCCGCTACACCACCGGCCAGGTCATCCGCGTGGACGGCGGCCGCTCTCTCATCCTCTGACCCGATCCCTGTAGGAGCGGCTCCAGCCGCGACCGCTCTTGGCGAAATGCGGTCGCGGCTGAAGCCGCTCCTACAAGAGCGCTGTTATTTCGGGCGGAAGGCGGCCTGCAGCTCGCCGCCGGCGAAACCGGCCGGCGCGGCGCCGTCCACGGCGTAGCGGTACACGGCCGCGGCGTAGATGCCCGAGAGCGCCGCCTGCACCACCGCCACCAGGGCGATGGCGATGGCGCCGAGCACCGCGACGGCGATGGCCACGGTGGCGCCGGCGATCAGCGCCGCGGCCACGGTCAGCCCGATGGCCATCACCACCACCAGCGCGGTGACCAGGCCGAAGGCCAGGTTGATGCCCACGTTGCCCACCACGTTCTCGCCCCAGGTACGCTTGAGCAGGTCCACGCTTTCCTTCACCGCGTCCACCGGGCCGATGTCGCGCGACACCAGGATGGGCACCACCAGGAAGGTGGCCAGGGTCCAGGCCATGCCGATGAGGCCGATGATGATCTTGCCCACCGCGCCGGCGCGTTCGCCCAGCATCTTCAGCACCAGGCCGACGGTGGCCGCCAGCGCCGCGTAACCCAGGATGGCGCCGAGCTTGCCGCGCGCGATGCGCAGGCCGTCGGCCACGGTCGGGTCGCCGCCCTCGAGGCGGATCATGGCCGCGCCCACCAGGGCGGTGTTGAAGAAGAAGATGACGAAGTACTGGCTCAGGTAGAACAGGAAGCCGACGATCGCGCCCATGGGCCCGATCTCGCCGCCTTCGAACAGGCGCAGGCCCAGCACCGGCACCAGGAAGGTGGCGCCCACCAGCAGGGTGGCGATGGCGGAGATGACCGGGAGCAGCAGCAGTTCCTTGTCGGTGCGCAGCACGCCGGCGCTGGCCTTGACCAGGTGCCAGCTGCGGGAAACCTTGTCGAACATGGCGCCACCTCCGCGGGAATCGTGTGCTGATCATGCGATTGCGCCGGGGCCCCCGCAAGGCCGGAAGTCACCCCTGCGCTGCCTATAATCGCTGCAGGCCATTCCGGACGACCCGATGACCCTTCGCCTGCCCGCGTTCGCAGCAATCACCGGCCTGGCCCTGCTGGCCGGCTGCCAGCGAGCGCCTGCGCCCGACGCCACGCAAGCGCCCGCCACCGCCGCGGCCACGCCCGCCGACGCCGTGCGCGGCCGCGTCGCGGCGCACTGGTTCGGCCGCCAGTGGCCGAAGAACTTCCTGCCGGGGTTCCGCCGCGAACACGTCGCCGCCGACTTCGCCCAACTCAAGGCCGACGGCTTCGACACCGTGGTGCTGCTGGTGGCCTGGGGCGATTTCCAGCCGGTGTATTCGCCCTGCTGCAGCTACGACGAACGCGCCTTCGAACGCCTGCGCTTCCTGCTCGACCAAGCCGACGCCGCCGGCCTGGAGGTGATGCTGCGCCTGGGCTACGGCTGGAGCTTCCACCCCGACGCGGGCGACATCGGCGACCGCCAGCAGCGCGTGCTCAACGACCCGGCCGCGCGCGAAGCCTTCCTCGCTTTCCTGGCGCGCGTGTCCACGGAAACCGCCGGCCGCGAGGGCCTGGTACTTTCCTTCCTGAGCTGGGAAGACCTGTGGCTGCGCCGCGTGGACGAAAGCGCGGCGGGCACCTGGAACGAGTTCCTGGCCACGCGCCCCGCCGGCGAGCCGCGCCCCGCGGGCCTGCCCGACCCGGTCGCCGACGCGGCGCTTTTCCACGCCTACTGGGACTGGCTGCTGGTGGAGAAATTCGTCGCGCCGGCCGCGCCGCTGTTCCCGGCGCTGTCGCTGGAGGCGCGCGTGGACAGCGACCCGCGCTTCGAGCCCGGCCCCGACGGCGCGCCCGTGGTGGCCGAGTGGATCAGCCACGACGGCATGCTGCGCC
Source organism: Arenimonas malthae CC-JY-1 (assembly GCF_000747075.1). Lineage (GTDB taxonomy): Bacteria > Pseudomonadota > Gammaproteobacteria > Xanthomonadales > Xanthomonadaceae > Arenimonas > Arenimonas malthae. Next base: position 7,901 of record NZ_AVCH01000189.1, on the reverse strand, counting down.
TGCCCGCCGGCCAGCCGCTGACGATCTACTGGGCGCCCTACTGGGGCGCGCTCAACCAGGGCGAACAGCTGCCCGCCGCGCGCAGCCTGGAGCTGCTGGACGCGATGCTGGCGCAGCTGGCGGAAAAATCCGCCGCGCCGGTGTTCATCGACCAGTTCAACGTCGTGGACAACACCCCGGGCCACGAACACAACGCGGTGATCAAGCCCGAGGAGACCGCGGCCTTCCTGCACGCCTCGGTGTGCACGATGAAGCGGCGCGGCGTGCTCGGCTACGGCTACTGGACCACGCGCGACTACGCCGAAAGCCCGCTGCACAACCCCGCCTTCGGCTACGGCCTCGACGGCTGGACGCTGCAGCGCGCGCAGGGCGAGCCGGCGCAGGCGCTGGAAGCCCTGCCCAGCGGCGATTTCCAGCTGGCCTTCGCCGCCGGCGACCACCTGTCGCAGTTCGTGCCGCCGCGCCGCGGCCGCCTGCCGCGCGCCGACGACGCGCGCGCCGACCGCGCCTGCGTCGAGGCCGAGGTGCGCGCGCCGGGCGTGGTCGAAGTCAGCGCCGGCGGCAAGCTCGTGCCCTTGCGTTTCGAGGGCACCGGCCTGCAGCGCCGCTGCGTCGACATCGCGCCGCAGCCCGGCGCCGACGGCCTGGCCTTCGACGTGCACGCGCGCTCCGGCGCGTTCGCGCTGCGCGACCTGGCGCTGTTCGACCACGTGCAGTACGGCGGCCTGTACGACCTCGAGGGCCGCCCCGCGGCACTGCTGGAGCCCGTGCAGCGCATGAACCGCGACTTCCGCGGCGAGACCGCGCGCTGCGACTAGGCCAGCCGCAGCGGGTCGGTGGCCGGCGGCGACGCGGCCTCGGGGTGCGAGGCCCACAGCTCGGCCAGCGTGCGGCCGTCGCCGGGCACGCGGTATTCCGGTGCGATGTCGGCGAGCGGCTTGAGCACGAAGGCGTGGCGGAGCTCGGGCCGCGGCAGTTCGAGGTTGCCGGGGCCCTTGAGCACGCGCTGGTCGTAGAACACGATGTCCACGTCGATCGGGCGACTGGAAAAACGCGGGCCGCTGCGGTCGCGGCCCATGCGGTCCTCGAGCGCGTGCAGCCAGTCGTTGAGCTCGAAGGGATCGAGCGTGGTTTCAATGGCGGCCGCGGCGTTGAGGAAATCCGGGCCCTCGAAACCCACCGCCGGCGTGCGGTACACCGGCGAGAAGACCACCGCGCCGAAACGCTCGCGCAGCGCGTCGGCGGCGGCGCGCAGGTTCGCTTCCGCCTCCTGGTTGCTGCCCAGGCTCAGCCAGGCGGTGCTCACTTCGAACCGTAGCGCTCGATGATCACGCCCACGGCCTTGGAACCGCGCACGGCGCCGGGCTTGCTCAGCTTCAGGCGCACGTGGGAAACGCCGAACTCGCTGGTGATGATTGCGGCGCAGCGCTCGGCCAGGGTTTCCACCAGGCCGAAATCGGACTCGGACACGAACTGGATCAGGCGCTTGCTCACCGCCTTGTAATCGAGCGTGTCGGCGATATCGTCGGTGGCGGCCGGCAGCGTGTTGTCGAACGCCATCTCGATGTCGAGCACGACGGGCTGTTTGATCTTGCGCTCCCAGTCGTAGATGCCGATCACGCACTCGATCTCGAGCGCCTCGATGAAAACCTTGTCCATGGGGTGTCCGGGAATCAAACGGGGGGCAAGCTTGCCATGTCCCAGCGTGGCGTCACGGTGACGGCCGGGGTTTCATGCTGGCCGGCCTGCAGGCGCAGGGCGCCGGCGAAGGCGATCATGGCGCCGTTGTCGGTGCAGAAGGCCGGGCGCGGGAAACAGACGCGGCCACGGCGCTTTTCCGCCAGGGCCTGCAGGCGGGCGCGCAGGCGGACGTTCGCGCCCACGCCGCCGGCCACCACCAGGGTGCGGGCGCCGGTCTGTTCGAGCGCGCGCTGGCACTTGATGGCCAGGGTCTCGACCACCGCGTCCTCGAAGCCACGGGCGATGTCGGCGCGGGTTTCCGGCGTCTGGTCCGAGGCCTGCCAGGCCAGCAGCACCTGGGTCTTGAGCCCCGAGAAGCTGAAATCCAGGCCCGGCCGGTCGGTCATGGGCCGGGAGAAGGTGAAGGCGCCGGGGCGGCCGGTTTCGGCCAGGCGGGCCAGCTCGGGGCCGCCGGGGTAAGCCAGGCCCATGAGCTTGGCGGTCTTGTCGAAGGCCTCGCCGGCGGCGTCGTCCAGGGTCTCGCCCAGCAGGCGGTACTCGCCGATGCCGGCCACCTCCACCAGCTGGGTGTGGCCGCCCGAGACCAGCAGGGCCACGAAGGGCGGCTTGAGCGTGGGGTCTTCCAGCAGCGGGGCCAGCAGGTGGCCTTCCATGTGGTGCACGCCCACGGCCGGCAGGTCGAGCGCCCAGGCCAGGGCCCGGCCGGCGGCGGCGCCCACCATCAGGGCGCCCACCAGGCCGGGGCCGGCGGTGTAGGCCACGCCGTCCAGGTCGGCCGGGGCCAGGCCGGCCCCGGCCAGGGCCTCGCGGACCAGGGGCAGCAGCTTGCGCACGTGGTCGCGGCTGGCCAGCTCCGGCACCACGCCGCCGTATTCGGCGTGCAGGGCGACCTGGGTGTAGAGCGCATGCGCGAGCAGGCCGCGGTCGGTGTCGTACACCGCCACGCCGGTTTCGTCACAGCTGGTTTCGATGCCCAGGACGCGCATGTGGCTGTTTTTCGGGGCTTTCCGGCCGGATTCAAGGGAAAAACCCAGGACTGGCTTGCCTGCCGCCCCGGGACCCGCGTATCATACGCGGCTCGCCGGCCAAGCCGGGCGAAATCCACGTATCCAGGAATTCCACAATGCCGTCTGTCAAAGTCCGCGAAAACGAGCCGTTTGAGTTTGCGCTGCGTCGCTTCAAGCGCACTTGCGAGAAGGCCGGCGTGCTCGCCGAAACCCGCAAGCGCGAGTTCTACGAGAAGCCGACCCAGGAGCGCAAGCGCAAGGCCGCCGCCGCGGTGAAGCGCCAGCTGCGCCGCAGCTCGCGCGACGTCACCAAGCGCCAGCGCCTGTACTGAGTCGCGTTGCTTGCCAGAAAGCCGGCACGCGCGAGCGTGGCCGGCTTTTTGTGTTTCTGACTCCAGGAGAACCGAGATGAGCCTCAAGACCCAGCTGACCGAAGACATGAAGGCCGCGATGAAGGCCGGCGAGAAGGACCGCCTGGCGGTCATCCGCCTGATCAACGCCGCCATCAAGCAGAAGGAAGTGGACGAGCGCGTGGAGATGACCGACGCGCTGGTGCTGGCCGTGCTGGAGAAGATGGTCAAGCAGCGCAAGGACTCGATCAGCCAGTACGAGGGCGCCGGCCGCGAGGACCTGGCCGCCATCGAGCGCTACGAACTGGGCGTGATCGAGGCCTACCTGCCGGCCAAGATGTCCGAGGCCGAGGTGCAGGCCGCCATCGACGCCGCCAAGGCCGAAACCAACGCCGCCGGCCCCGCCGACATGGGCAAGCTGATGGCCGTGCTCAAGCCCCGCCTCGCCGGCCAGGCCGACATGGGCCTGGTCTCCCAGCTGGTGAAGAAGGCCCTGGCCGGCTGAGCATCCAGGCGCCGGCGGGTTTTCGGGCATCCTAGGCGGCGATGGCACGGATCCCCGACGCGTTCATTGACGACCTGCTGGCCCGGACGGACATCGTCGAGGTCGTGGGCTCGCGCGTGCCGCTCAAGCGCCAGGGGCGCGAGTATTCGGCGCGCTGCCCGTTCCACGACGAGCGCTCGCCCTCGTTCACGGTGTCGCCGAACAAGCAGTTCTACCACTGCTTCGGCTGCGGGGCGCACGGCACCGCCATCAGCTTCCTGATGAACTACGACCGCCTCGAGTTCCTCGACGCGGTCGAGGAGCTGGCCAAGCGCGTCGGCCTGGAAGTGCCGCGCGACACCCGCCAGCGCAACGAAAGCGGCGAGTCGCGCGAGCTGTACGCGGCGGTGGAAGCGGCCGCGCACTTCTTCCAGCAGCAGCTGCAGGCCAGCGCCAAGGCCAAGGCCTACCTCGAGCGCCGCGGCGTGGACGCCGAGAACCGCGCCCGCTTCGGCATCGGCTACGCGCCGGAGGGCTGGGAAGGCCTGAAGTCGGCGCTGGGCACCGACCCGCGCCGGCTGGCCCTGCTCGAGAAGGTGGGCATGTTCTCGCGCAACGACAGCGGCCGCGTCTACGACAAGTTCCGCGACCGGGTGATGTTCCCCATCCACGACCGCCGCGGCCGCGTCATCGCCTTCGGCGGCCGCGTGCTGGAGAAGGACGACGGCCCGAAGTACCTCAACTCGCCCGAGACCGTGCTGTTCCACAAGGGCCGCGAACTCTACGGCCTGTGGCAGGTGCGGCAGGCGCACGCGAAGATCCCGCGGCTGATCGTGGTCGAGGGTTACATGGACGTGGTGGCGCTGTTCCAGTACGGCGTGAACACCGCCGTGGCCACCCTGGGCACCGCGACCACGCCCGACCACGCCGAGCTGCTGTTCCGCAACGCCGCCGACGTGTACTTCTGCTTCGACGGCGACCGCGCCGGCCGCGGCGCCGCGTGGAAGGCGCTGGAATCGGTGCTGCCGCGCATGCGCGACGGCCGCCAGGCCTTCTTCCTGTTCCTGCCCGAAGGCGAGGACCCGGACACCATCGTGCGCAAGGAAGGCGCGGCCGGCTTCGACGCGCGCCTGGCGCAGGCGATGCCGCTGTCGGAGTTCTTCTACAACGAGCTCTCCAAGGACGTGAACCTGGCCGGCATGGAAGGCAAGGCGCGCCTGGCCGAACGCGCCAAGCCGCTGCTGGCGGGCATCCCCGACGGCGCCTTCCGCGACCTGATGCTGCAGCGGCTGACCGAAATGACCGGCGTCGGCCAGCGCGCAGCGGCGGCGGAACCGGCCAAGCCCGTGCCGTCGATGCGCGGCGGCCGCGGCGGCGCGCCGGCGCCCAAGCGCAGCCTGGTGCGCACGGCCATCGCGCTGCTGCTGCAGAAGCCGGCGCTGGCCTCGGCCATCGAGCCGCCCTATCTGTTCGGCGCGCTGCGCCAGCCCGGCATCCCGCTGCTGGTGGAACTGGTGTCGCTGGCGCGCGAGCGGCCGGGCATCACCACCGGCGCCGTGCTCGAGCACTTCGCCGGGCGCGAGGAGGAACCGGCGCTGCAGAAGCTGGCCCTGCAGGTCTTCCCGGGCGACGAATCCGGCTGGCGCGCCGAACTGCTCGACGCCCTGACCCAGCTCGACCGCCAGGTCCGCCAGCAGCGCGTGGAAGAGCTGCAGGCCCGCATCAACGAAGTCGGCATGTCCGGCCTCAGCGCCGCCGAAAAGGCCGAACTGCGCGACCTCCACGCCCCCCGCTGAGACGACCCCGCTTCACGCGACCGCGGCGGCCGGGGCGGCTATGCTCCGGGTTCCATTTCAAGGGGACCCCGGAATGCGAACGACCAGCCTGTTGTTGTGCCTGGCGCTGATGGCGCCGCCCGCGCTCGCCGAAACGCCCGCCGTCGCGCGGGTGGAAGCGGGCAACCGCGTCAGCGAGAACCTGCCGGAGGTGCCGGCGGAACTGATCGAGCGCCTCGACCGCTACCAGAACACGCGCGGCGCCAGCTTCGCCGGCTGGCTGGAGGACGGCAGCCTGGTGGTCACCACCCGCTTCGCCGAAACCAACCAGGCCCACCGCGTGCGCATTCCGATGGGCATGCGCGAGCAGCTCACCTTCTACCGCGAGCCGATCAACGCCGTCGGCACCGCGCCGGCCAAGGGCGCCGACGGCTTCGTGTTCGGCAAGGACGTGGGCGGCTCCGAGTTCTGGCAGCTGTTCTGGTACGACCTGGCCAGCCGCGACGTGACCCTGCTCACCGATGGCCAGCGCAGCCAGAACACCACCCCGCTGTGGTCGCATGACGGCCGCCAGCTGGCCTGGGCCAGCACCGCCCGCAACGGCACCGACTACGACCTGTGGGTGCGCGACATGGCCACCGGCGAAGCGCGCATCGTGCTGAAGGAAGGCGGGCTGTGGACGCCGATGGACTTCTCGCCCGACGGCAAGCGCCTGCTGGTGCTGCGCTACGTGTCGATCAACGAGTCCTATCCGGGCGAACTCGACCTGGCCACCGGCAAGCTGGAACTCTTCCCGGTGGACGGCGGCAAGGCCGCGTTCAATGCCTTCCGCTACGCGCCCGACGGCCGCAGCGTGTACTACGTGTCCGACGAGGAGCGCGAGTTCCTCACCCTGCGCCACCACGACCCCGCCGGCGGCGCGCCCACGCTGGTGAGCGGCCACGTGCCCTGGGACGTGTCCGAGCTGGCCATCGCCGACGACGGCAGGCACCTGGCCTATGTCACCAACGAAGACGGCATCGGCAAGCTGCGCGTGCTGTCCCTGCCCGGCCACCGCGAGATCCCGTTGCCCGAACTGCCGATCGGCGTGATCGGCGGCCTCGGCTTTTCGCCCGACGGCCAGCGCCTGGCGCTGACGCTCAACAGCGCCACCTCGCCCAGCGACGTGTACGTGGTGGAGCTGGCCACGGCCACGCTGGTGCGCTGGACCCAGAGCGAAGTGGGCGGCCTGGACGCCGCGAATTTCCGCGCGCCCACGCTGGTGCGCTACCCCACCTTCGACACCGTGGACGGCAAGCCGCGCACCATCCCGGCCTTCTACTACCGCCCCGAGGGCGAGGGCCCGTTCCCGGTGGTGGTGAACATCCACGGCGGCCCGGAAGCGCAGGCGCTGCCGGTCTTCAACCCGAGCATCCAGTTCATGCTCGAGGAGCTGAAGGTGGCGGTGCTGGTGCCGAACGTGCGCGGCTCGGCCGGCTACGGCAAGTCCTACCTGCAGCTCGACAACGGCTTCCTGCGCGAGGATTCCGTCAAGGACATCGGTGCCCTGCTCGACTGGATCGGCAGGCAGCCCGAGCTAGACGCCAACCGCGTGGGCGTGTCCGGCGGCAGTTACGGCGGCTACATGGTGCTGGCCAGCCTGGTGCACTTCCACGACCGCATCCGCGCCGGCATCGACGTGGTGGGCATCTCGGACTTCGGCACCTTCCTGGCCAACACCGAGAGCTACCGCCGCGACCTGCGCCGGGCCGAATACGGCGACGAGCGCATCCCGGAGATGAAGGCCTTCCACGACCGCATCGCGCCGCTCAACAACGCCGGCAGGATCACGGCGCCGCTGTTCGTGGCCCAGGGCTTCAACGACCCGCGCGTGCCGTGGACCGAAGCCGAGCAGATCGTGAAGGCCGTGCGCGGCAACGGCGGCGACGTGTGGTACCTGCTGTTCAAGGACGAGGGCCACGGCTTCCGCAAGAAGGCCAACAGCGACTACTTCGGCGCGGCCAGCGTGCTGTTCTGGCAGAAGCACCTGCTGGGCGAATGATGAAATCGGCGCGGGGCAGTGCTGGCTTCGCCAACACGGCCCCGCGCCATGCTCCTTTGGTCAGCGCCCGCCGCCAGGCTGCGGCAGGGGCTGCGCCTGCACCCGCGCCACGTGCTGGGGCGGCGGCGAATACGTGGGCAGGGGATGCACGACCGCTTCACCGGCCAGCGAATCCGCACGCAGGTTGCGGGTACCGAACGACACCGGCACCAGCACCGTGGCCGGCTCGGCCACGCCATTGCGGCGCGCCGGTTCGAAGCGCCAGCGCTTGACCGCGGCGATGGCATTGCGCGCATAGGTCGGGCCGAGTTTGTTCTCCGCCACGGCCACGTAGGCCGGCTTGCCGGTCGCGTCGATGTCCACCCGCATCAGCACCGCGCCAATCAGCACCGCATCGGCGCGCCCGGCAAGGTATGGCAGCCGCGCCGGCTTGGCCAGGACCGCGCGCGGCGGCTGGTAGTCCGCGCCAGCCGCGGCGCCTTCGGCCACCGTCACCTGCGGCGCCGGCGCGCGCGGGGCTTCGCCACGCGGGGTGGGCGGGGG
>NZ_AVCH01000188.1 GCF_000747075.1 Arenimonas malthae CC-JY-1 | reverse complement strand
GGAGAAGAACCCTTTTTTTGCGCTGATGCTCGGCGGCCTTTGGCTGGCCCTACCCTGGTTCGTGTTCAACGGCATCGCACTTGGCAGCGCCACCCGCGTGCGCGAGTGGATCGCGCTGGCGGTGGCGGCCGCTGGCACCTTCCTGCTCGCTACCGTGCTGATCGCACTCAACGAATCGGGCGTACTGGAGGGAACTTCACTCCGGCTGGCGGCTCTTTCGATGGTCGCGCTGAAGCTCGGCATGGGCTATGCGGTGGTCATCCTGCAAACTCGAGGTTTCGAAATCTGGCAGTACTTCGGCGGCGCACCGCGCAACGGCGTCTTGGTGGTAGTGTTGGGTATGTTGGCCACCCCCTTCGTCCTCGGGCCACTGCAAGGCAGCATCTACTGGCTGGTACTGGAATGACGGCGCGCGACTCGCACCACGCCCTCCGGAGAGCCCAGGCCCAGGCCGAACGCGGACAACTCGACGCAGCCATCGACACCCTCGCCAACCGTCTGGGCAATGACCCTGACGATGCCGAGGCGCACGCCCTGCTTGCCATGTGCCTGGTACGTCGCAAGCGCTTGCATGCCGCGGATCTCGAGGCGAGCTCTGCGCTGGCACTGGCGCCCGACAGCGTGCTGGCACACGTGGCCGCCGCCAGCGTAGCCCAGGCAAAGGGCCGCCCCAAGGTAGCCGAAGCACATTTGCATGCGGCCCTCGAACTCGATCCGGAAGTCGTCGCAACGCGTTTGCAGCTTGTCGACCTGCACCTCTACTGGGGCAGGACCGACGAGGCAGATCGCCATGCTCAGGCGTTGTTGGTGCTTACCCCGGACGACCCGGCGGCTTGCGTGGCCGCGGCAGAGGTTGCGTTCGCCCAGGGCCGAATGGCGGAAGCCTCGGCCCTGGCTGTGGAGGCACTTGAGCGCAATCCCGAGCAAGTGTCCGCGCTTGTGTTGCACGGCCGCTGCGAACTGGCAGCCGGTCGGGTCGATGCTGCGCGTGACCATGCCGTCTGGGCACTCCAGCTCACACCGGAGGATCCTTCGGCCCTGGCGCTGCTTTGCGGCATCAAGGCTCGCAAGAGCTGGTTTCTCGGCCTTTGGTGGCGATTCCAGACGTTCGTCACCTCGGGAAGCGGTACCCGAACGGTGCTTATCCTCCTCGCGGCGTTCCTTCTCTACCGAGCCACCGGAATCTTGCTGGAAGAGGCGGGACGCGAAGACCTGACGGTTCCGCTGCGCAACCTTTGGCTGGGCTTCTGCGCCTACACGTGGTTCGCGCCTGCGCTCTTCATGCGATCGCTGCGCAAGGAGCTCGACCAGGTCCGGCTGCGGCCTGACTTCTGACCCTCAGCGCGGCGGCGGCGCCCAGAGCATCTCGTCGAGCGTGGCCGCGGCGGACTGGCCGCGCACCCGCCCGCCCTCCACCCGCACGCCTTCGGCGCGCAGGCGCTGGACCTGTTCGTCGAAGCCTTCGGAGCCCGGCGGGAAGGCCACCCGGCCGTCGGACCGCAGCACCCGGTGCCAGGGCAGGCCGGGCTCGTCCCCCTCGGAAAGGATGCGCGCCACCAGCCGGGCCCGGCCCGGCAGGCCGGCGCGCCGGGCGATTTCCCCGTAGCCGGCCACCTGCCCGCGCGGCACCGCGCGCACCGCGGCCAAAATGAGGCGGCGGTGCTTTTCGGCCGGGTTTTCGGTGGGTTTTCCGGGCATGGGGGTTTAGGATAACGCTCCCCCCGTTAGAACCGTCCAGACATGCAGAACTTCGAACAGATCCGCGGCCACCTCCAGGGCAAATACAAGCTCACCGCCAGCGAGCCCTACCTGGCCTGCGTGCAACTGTCGCTGGACAAGGGCAAGCGCCACCAGAGCATCTTCCTGTCGGAGATGGTCGGCGAGGACGAGCGCCCCTACCTGCGCGTGAGCACCGTGATCGCGCCGATGACCGGCATCGACGCCCGCCGCATGCTGTCGTTCAACTGGGAGAGCCGCGTGGGTTACCTGGCCATCGGCGAACTCGACTCGGTGCCCTACCTGCAGCTGTGCGAGAACCGCCCCTACGACACCCTCAACGCGGCCGAGATCGACCGCCTGGTGCTCGAGATCGGCGGCCTGGGCGACCAGATGGAGCGCATGCTCTCCGCCGGCGGCGACCTGCTCTGAGGTCGGTCGCCTCGCCTACCGGGCGAGCACGGAGGCCCGCCACCGCGCGGCGACGTCACGCTCCCGCATGAGGTCGCGCGCGCCGGGATCGGGCGGCAACCGCCACAGCTGCGCTTCGCCGGACACCGCCTCGCGGCGCGCTCCCAGTTGCGCCAGCGCCGCCGCCACGGCCGGATCGCCGGCTTCGCGCAGGCTCACGTGGGTGAACCCATGGTCCAGGAGCAGGCGCCGCCAGGCCTCCGCCGAACCCGCCGCATGCGTCGCCGCTTCCTGCAGCGCCGGGTCGTAGCGCGAGGGCGAAAAAGCACGGCCGCCGAACTCCGCGACCGCCGGGGATGGCGACAGCACCAGCAGCCGCGCGTCGGCCTGCCCGCGCAGCAGCGGCCCCCAGGCGCGTTCCGGTGCATATTCGAGCCACAGGGCCTGCCGCGCCGCTTCGCGCGGCTGGAACGCCTGCAGCGGCGCACCGGTGCGCCATATCCACGAGCCGTTCGCGAAAAACGCCACGTTCGCGCCCCAGGCCAGGGCCAGCAGCGCCGTGCCCGCGCGGACGCCCCCCAGGCTGCGGCAGGTGGCGACCAGCGCAGGCAGGCCGAGCAGCATCGCCGGCAGCACGTAACGCGCGTACTGGATGAAAAGCAGCGGCAGCAGGCCGGCGACCAGGGACACCCAGGCCAGGGTTCGCGCCGGACCGGGGCGCAGCAAGGCAAGCAGCCACGGCCCGGCCAGCAGCACCAGCAGGAAGCCGGCGCTGCCGGCAAAACCTTCGTCGTAGCGGGGCGACTCGAAGGCCATGCGCCAGGGGATGTCCCAGGACAGGCCCGCGAGCCAGCGCGAGTCGATCATCCGGCCGGCCGCGTAGTCGTTCGGAAACCAGTCGTTGAACAGGGGCAGGAGCGGGTTGCCGGCAATCGCCACCGCGTAGGCATAACTCGAGCCGCCGGCGAAGACGGCCAGCATCGCGCCTCCCGGCAGCGCCCGCCAGGGCAGGCGCGCCCGCACCAGCCAGAGCCACCAGAGCCCCAGCGGGAAGAGCATCAGCACAAGGCTTGCCTTGGTGGCCACCAGGCCACCCGCGAGCACGGCCAGGGCCGGCAGGTCGCGCGACGCGACCGGCCCGCCGTCGGCGGCCCCGGCGGCACGCGTGGCGAGCACCGCGGCCAACACCAGGCCGAGCGCCGCGGCGGGCAGCTCCACCTGCATGCCACCCACCAGCCACGCCATCATCGGGACCGAAGCGGCCAGCGCCACGGTGGCGAAGGCGGCCGCGCGGTCGCCACCGATCGCCTGCGTGGCCTGGAAGCCTCCTGCGGCCACCAGCAGCACCCACGCCATGTTGAGCGCGCCGCGGCCTTCGGCACCGGCCATCACCTGCACGATCGCGTGCAGCACGTCCGGCGACCAGGGCGCGAGCGCCCACGACTGGGACCGCACGTCGAGCCGGTAGTAGCCCAGTTGCTCAAGCTGCGCCGGCAGGGCGAGGTGGTAGGCCAGGTCGTCGTAGGCCAGCGTGGGCAGCCACGCGGCGGTGCTCAGCAGGCCGACGCTGGCGACCGCCCACGCCGCCGACCGGGGCGCGGCGTCGACGGCGTCGCGCCACCCGGCGTGCAACTGCTGCAAGGAGGCCAGCACCGGGCGCCAGCGCCAGGCCAGCAGGGCCAGCAGCGCCGGCCAGTAGGCCGCCGCGTGGTGGACCGGCAGCGGCAACAGCCAGCCCACCGCGCCGGCGAGCAGCACCAGGCCGAGCGCCAGTTGCAGCGGCGCCGCGCGTGCCGGGGCGATGCGCCCGCCCAGCGCGATCGCCGCCAGGCACAGCACCAGCGTCGCCAGCACGGGGCCGGCGCCGGCGAACACGAGCAGCGGGGCGGCCCAGAGCAAAGCGAGGGCATTGGCCAGGCGCAAACGCAGCGGCTTCGCGGCGAGCGCGGACAGCAGCACCGGCAGGAGCAGGAGCACCAGCGTCTGGCGCAGCGGCCGGCCGCGGAGATCGTCCAGTGCAGGCGTGACCAACAGGCCCAGCAGGAACAGTACCGGGCCGCCCAGCAGCAGGAGGCGTTGCAGTTTGAAAGGCATCCACGCGGGAACGTGCATGCCGCCGGACTCAGGACAGGCCTCAGGTCCAGCCGAGCGCTTCAAGGCCCTTGAACATCAGCCAGGCCAGGCCACCCGAAGCCGGGATGGTCAGGATCCAGGCCCAGACGATCTTCTGGATCACCGACCAGCGCAGCGCGCGCGGGTTCTTGGCCACGCCCACGCCCATGATGGCGGTGGAAATGCTGTGGGTGGTGGACACCGGCATGCCGAAGTGCGCGGCCAGGGTGAGGATGGTGGCCGAGCTGGTTTCCGCGGCGAAGCCGTGGATGGGATGCAGCTTCACCATCTTGTGGCCCAGCGTCTTGATGATGCGCCAGCCGCCGGCGGCGGTGCCCGCGGCCATCACCAGGGCGCAGGTGACCACGATCCAGGTCTCGATGCCCTCGCTGTCGCCGGGGTGCATGAAGGCGAGCCACGACGGCAGGTTGTCGAGCGTGCCGGAGGCTTCGGCGCCGATCAGCGCCAGGGCGATGATGCCCATGGTCTTCTGCGCGTCGTTGGTGCCGTGGGCGAAGCCCATGTAGCCGGCGGAGAAGATCTGCGCCTTGCCGAACAGCGCATTCACCCAGCGCGGGCGCGAGATGCGGGCGATCCAGCCGCCGGCGCCGTTCATGGCGCTGATCACGGCCATCAGGGTGCCCATCATGACCAGGCCCAGGAAGAAGCCCGCCACCGGCGAGCTGATCATGGGCACGATCACCTTCCAGAAGATGCCCTGGCTCTTGGTCCAGTCCTCGGCCACGCGCGACCAGATCAGCACGTCGAAGTTGTTGCCGGCCGCGGCCAGCGCGGCGCCGATGAGGCCGCCGATCAGGGCATGGCTGGACGAGGACGGCAGGCCGAACCACCAGGTGATCAGGTTCCAGACGATGCCGCCGGACAGCGCGCAGATGATCAGCTGCGAACTCACGTCCACCACCTCGGCGTCGATCAGGCCCGAGGAGATGGTCTTGGCGACCGCGGTGCCGGCCAGGGCGCCGATGAGGTTCATCGACGCCGCCAGGGCCACGGCCTGGGTCGGGTTGAGCACCTTGGTGGCCACCACGGTGGCGATGGAATTGGCAGTGTCGTGGAACCCGTTGATGTACTCGAACACCAGGGCCGTCAGGATGACGGCCAGCACCAGGACGAGGGCGGTGGTCATCGGCTCAGGCGTTCTTGAGGACGATGCCGTAGATCACGTTGCCGGCGTCGCGGCAGCGGTCGATCGCCTTCTCGAGGATCTCGTAGAGGTCCTTGAGGATCAGGTAGCGCATCGGGTCGGTTTCGTTGAGGTAGGTGTCGCGGTAGAGCTCGAGGATCAGGCGGTCGGCCTCGGCCTCGATGGCCTGCAGCTTGTCGTTGAGCTGCTTGGTGGTTTCCAGCGCCATGCCCTTTCGCAGCAGCCCCACCATCTCCTCGAGCACGGTGCAGGCGCGCTCGAGCATGGCGGCGCGCGGGATGAAGTCCACGTCGGCCACGCGCTCGGAGGCCATCGCGTAGCGCTCGGCGAATTTCTCGACCACCTTGGGGATCTTGTACAGCGCGTTCGACAGCGCCTCGATGTCCTCGCGCTCGAGCGCGGTGACGAAGGTGTTCACCAGCTCCTGGCTGATCTCGGCCGCCAGGTCCTTCTCGCGCTGGCGGGCCAGCTTGAACTTCTCGAGGCTGCGCTGGGCCGGCGGGGTGGCCAGCAGCTCGCCCAGGGCCCGGGCGCTTTCACGGGCGGCGGCGGCGCTGGATTCGAGCAGGCCGTAGAACTTGTCGCCCTTGCCGAAGATGGTCTGGAGGGAAAACATGCGCAATCCTCAGTCTGGCCGGGCTGCCCGGCCTTCGAATGGCGCATATGTTACACCGGCGTGACAGCCGGCACCCCGGGGCCGGGGGGCCGGTATGGCATAGTTGCGGGCATTCCCCACCCCCGCATCCGGAGCTTTCCGCCGGCCCCGTCCGGTAGCCCATGACCCTCGAACTCGCCCTCGTCCTGTTCCTCATCCTCTGCAACGGTTTCTTCGCGCTGTCGGAGATGTCCGTGGTGACCTCCCGCAAGGCCCGCCTGAAGCAGCAGGCCGCCGAGAGCCGCCGCGCCAAGGCCGCCCTGGAGCTGGCCGAACACCCGGAGCGTTTCCTGTCCACCGTGCAGGTGGGCATCACCTCGATCGGCATCCTCACCGGCGTGTTCGGCGGCGAGAGCATCGGCAACCAGGTGGCCGAGGCCATCACGCCGCTGGGGCTGGACCCCGAGCTGACCCAGGGCATCGGCACCGGCGTCGCCGTCACCCTGATCACCTACTTCTCCATCATCATCGGCGAGCTGGTGCCCAAGCGCATCGCCCTGCTGGCGCCGGAGAAGATCGCCGCGGCCGTGGCCCTGCCGATGAAGTGGATCTCGCTGGCGGCCACGCCCTTCGTCTGGCTGCTCTCGCTGAGCACCCGCACCCTGATGCGCGTGATGCGGCTCGACCGCGGCCAGGCCGACCAGGTGACGGAAGAGGAGATCCGCATGCTGGTGGCCGAGAGCCACGAGCAGGGCGTGATCGACGCCGACGAGCGCAACATGATCAACCGCGTCCTGCGCCTGGGCGACCGCAGCAGCGCCGGCCTGATGACGCCGCGCACGCGCATCGTCTGGCTCGACGCCGCCGCCTCGGTGGAGGAGAACCTGGCGGTGATGCGCGAGACGCCCTACGCCCGCTATCCGGTCTACCGCGGCTCCGACGCCGAGGTGCTGGGCATCCTGGAAGTGAAGTCGCTGACCGGCATGATCGGCCGCGAGGGCGCCCGCGCCGACCTGTTCCGCGACCTTCGCCCGGCCCTGTTCGTGTCCGAATCGACCCAGGCCATGAAGCTGCTGGAGATCTTCCGCGAGGAACAGCAGACCCTGGCCCTGGTGGTGGACGAATACGGCGACGTGCAGGGCATGGTGTCGGCCAACGACCTGCTGCACGCCGTGCTGGGCCGCGTGCAGACCACCGAGACCCCGGAGGCCGAGGCGCTGGTGGTCACCCGCACCGACGGCTCCTACCTGGTGGACGGCCGCCTTTCCACCGAGGAACTGCGCGAGCTGCTGTCGCTCACCAGCCTGCCCGACGAAGAGGACAGCGACTACCACACGGCCGCCGGCATGGTGATCGCCCGCTTCGGCCGCATCCCGCACGCGGGCGAGCACTTCGACTGGGGCGGCTGGCGCATCGAGGTGGTCGACCTCGACGGCGCGCGCATCGACAAGCTGCTGGTGGCGCGCCTGCCCGAGCCCGAGCGCGAAGATGGGATTTAGACCGGATAAAGCCGCCGCGCCCCATAGTCCCGGGCCATGACCCCCGCTGAAATCAGCACCCGCGCCCTGCTCGACACGCTCGCCGAGGGCAATGGCGACGCCGGTCCGCTGACCCTCGGCGGCGTGCTCGACCAGTTCCGTGCCCGCGCCTTCGGCATCTTCCTGCTGCTGTCGGTGCTGCCGGCCTTCGTGCCGCTGCCCGTGGGCGCCGGCGCCGTCAGCGGCCCGCTGGTGAGCCTGGCCGGGCTGCAGCTGCTGGCGCTGATGGCGCATCCGTGGGTGCCGGGGTTCCTGTCGCGCCGCCCGCTCTCGCGCGAAAGCATGGCGAAGTTCCGCGACCGCACCTCGGGCCTGCTGCGCAAGCTCGAGAAGCTGAGCCGCCCGCGTGCGGAAGGCGTGATCGACCGCCCCGCCGCGCGCCTGTTCACCGGCCTGCTGCTGGTGCTGCTGGGCGGGCTGCTGGCGCTGCCCATCCCCGGCACCAACTATCCCTTCGGCCTGATCCTGCTGGCCTTCGCCATCGCCCTGATCGAGCGCGACGGCCGGCTGATGCTGGCGGCGTGGGCGCTGGGCATCGCCGAGATCGTGGTGATGGTGGTGTTCTCCGGCCACGTGGCCGGGTGGATCGCCGGCCTACTGGCCTGAGGCGTCGCGGAAAGCCCGGCGCATGTCGTTGGCCGGCATCGGCCGGCCCAGCCAGAACCCCTGCCCCTGGTCGCAGCCGCGTTCGCGCAGCACGGCGTACTGGCCCTCGGCCTCGATGCCTTCGGCCACCACGGTGATGCCCAGCGAATGCGCCATGGCGATGATGGCCGAGGTGAGCGCCAGGTCGTCCGGGTCGCGCAGCACGTCGGCGACGAAGCTGCGGTCGATCTTCACGCCGTCCACCGGCACGCGGCGCAGGTGGCTCAGGCCCGAGAAGCCGGTGCCGAAATCGTCCAGCCACACCTTCACGCCGGTGGCGCGCAGGCGCGAGAGCAGCGCGCTGGCCTGGGCCTCGTCGCCCAGCACGGCGGTTTCGGTGAGCTCGAGGTGCAACTGCTGCGGCGCCACGCCGGTGGCCTGCAGGGCGCTGGCCACCACGTCGGGCAGGTCGCCGCTGCGCAGCTGGCGCGGCGAGATGTTCACCGACACGAAGGGCGGCTCCATGCCCGGCTGCTTCCAGGTCGCGGCGTCCTGGCAGGCCTGCACCAGCACGTGGCGGCCCAGGGCCTCGATGAGGCCGCTCTGCTCGGCCACTTCGATGAACACCGACGGCGGCACCACGCCCAGGCGCGGGTGTTCCCAGCGGCACAGCGCCTCGGCGCCCATCGGGCGACCGTCGGCAAGGCGGTAGATGGGCTGGTAGTGCAGGCTCAGTTCGCCGCGCTCCCAGGCGCCGCGCAGTTCTTCCTCGAGCTGCACGCGGCGCTCGACGGCCTGGTCCATGGCCTTGGAATAGAAGCGGTAGCAGCCCTTGCCCGCCACCTTCGCCTGGTACATGGCGATGTCGGCGTTCTTGAGCAGCTGGCCGGCGCTGGCGGCGTCGAAGGGGAACAGGGTGATGCCCACCGAGGCGCCCAGGAACACCTGGCGCCCGTGCAGGATCAGCGGCCGCTGGACTTCCTCGATCAGCGCCTCGGCCAGGCGGCCGGAACTGGCGCGGATGTCGTCGGCCAGGAACAGCACGATGAACTCGTCGCCGCCGAAGCGCGCGATCTCGGCGCCCTGCCCGCCCAGGCGTTCCACCGCCAGGCGGATGCGCACCGACAGCTGGCCCAGCACTTCGTCGCCGGCTTCGTGGCCCAGCGTGTCGTTGACGCGCTTGAAGTCGTCGAGGTCGACGAACAGCAGCGCCAGTTCGCCGCTGCTGGCCTGCAGGGTGAGCAGGCGGTCGTCGAGCGCCTCGCGGAAGGCCAGGCGGTTCGACAGGCCCGTCAGCGAATCGGTGTAGGCCATGCGGCGGATGTCGCGGTCGTGCCGCGCCACCGCCTCGCTCATGCGGGTGAAGCCGCGCACCAGTTCACCGATCTCGTCCTGGCGCTCGGAGTGCAGGGTCACCTCGGTGTAGCGGCCCTGCTCGATGCGGCCGGCGGCCTCGGCCAGTTCGGTGATGGGCTGCACGATGCGCCGTTGCAGCAGCCACAGCGCGATGCCGGCGATGCCGAACATGGCCGCCAGCAGGGTGAGGATCCAGGCCAGGTGTTCGTTGCTGGCGGCCTGCAGGCGCGCCTGCAGCGGCCCCAGCACTTCCACTTCGCGCCGGGTGGCGTTTTCGCGCGACAGGCCCACCCGCACGCCGCCGATGCGCTCGCCGCCGATGCGGATCGGGCTGGCCACGTCGAGCAGCATCTCGCTCCACTGGCCGTGCGGGCCTTCGGCCTGCAGCGCCTCGTAGGCCATCGGGTCGGACATGGGCTGGCCGAAGGCCGGGATGTCGCCGGAACCGTCGTGCAGCACCTGGCCCTGGGCGTCGTGGATGATCACGTACACCACGTCGGGCTGGCGCAGGGTGGCACGGGCCAGTTCGCCCAGCTTGGCCAGGTCGAGGTAGTACAGCGGGTTGGTGGCGGCGTCGGCCAGCTGGCTCGACAGGGTTTGGCCGCGGCTGAGCAGGCCTTCGCGGGCCAGTTCGCGCACGGCGCCGGCGCTGAGCTGGCGGGCGTCTTCGTTGCTGCGGCGGGTGTGCAGCCACAGGGCCGAGAACAGGCCCACCACGACCAGCATCACGCCGGCCACCAGCCAGAGCAGTTCGCCGCGCAGGCCCAGGCGGAACGGCAGCCTCATTCCAGGGCCTCGCGCACGTCGCGGGCGCCGCGGCGCAGCTGGTCGAGCGAGGCCCGGGTCTGCTCGTCGGGCTCGTAGAAGCCGGTGGTACGGAAGAACTGGCGCAGGGCCTCGCGGGCCTGCGGGTCCTGGCTGGCGCCGAGCAGCACTTCCTTGAGCCGGGCGGCCACTTCGGGTGGCATGCCGGCGCTGACCAGCTCCATCGCGCGCGGCACCGGGCCCGTGGTGTGGATGACCACCAGGTCGCGGCGCGCGGCTTCGGAGACCCGCTGCAGCGATTCCCAGTCCTGGTCGCTGAAGCCGCCGGCGTCCACCAGGCGCTTGTGCACCCAGGCGCCGAGGTTGGCGTCGGTGTTGGCGAACACGTAGCCCACGCTGCCCGGGTCGGCTTCGTCCAGCGGCGACACCATCAGGCTCATGGGCAGGCCCTGCTCGCGCAGCACCATGGCCGGCACCAGGTAGGCGCTGGTGGAGGACGGCGACTGGAAGGCGATGGTGCGGCCGCGCAGTTGCGGGAGTTCGGTAATGCCGCTGTCGCGGTGCGTGAAGATGACGCTGCGGTACTCGCGCGAACCGCTGCGTTCGGTGAGCAGGAGCGGCCGCGCGCCGGCCTTGTCGGCAAGCAGCAGGCCGGTGCCCGGCGTCTCGGTGACCCAGTCGACCTTGCCGCGGCGCAGGTAGCTCATCATCTGCTGCGGGTCGCGCGCCATCAGCACGCGGCCCTCGGTGATGCCCACGTCCTTCATGCGCGGCACGACGTAGTCGATCAGCGGCTTGAGCTGTTCGTAGTGGCGGCGCGGGTCGTCGCTGATGCGGCCCAGGACGAGCACGCCGTCGGCGGCCTGGGCCAGCCCGGCCAGCCCCAGCAGGAGCAGGAACGCCAGACGCAGGAGGCCGCCGGACGGGACACTGGGGAACTTAGGCGTCACGAAGGGGGCGGTCCAGGGCGTGTGAAGAATGCCGGCCTACTGTATTCGGCCGGAGGGGGGCGGCGCTAGGCTCCCGGGCCGCGCGCCAGCCGGGCC
This sequence comes from Arenimonas malthae CC-JY-1, assembly GCF_000747075.1. Taxonomy (GTDB): domain Bacteria; phylum Pseudomonadota; class Gammaproteobacteria; order Xanthomonadales; family Xanthomonadaceae; genus Arenimonas; species Arenimonas malthae. The sequence goes on along the minus strand of NZ_AVCH01000188.1, from coordinate 10,035 downwards.
ATGCGCTGGGCCTCGGACAGGATGCCGCGCAGGATCTTCACCTCGCGGCTGTCCATGGCCGCCCGCAGGAACAGGCGGCGCAGCCGGGCCATCACCATTTCGGGCGCCCTGCCCTTGTGGAAGTCGATCTCTTCCAGGGTCTGGCCCAGGTGGCCGAAGAAACGCTCGAGCTCGTCGGCGGTGGCCGGGGGCTCGGCCTCCGGGGCCGGGCCGGGCACCGGGCGACCGCTGGGCAACCCGCCGCCGGCGGCCTCGAGCACGGCCAGGCGCAGTTCGTAGGCCAGCACCTGCACGGCCGCGGCGATGTTGAGCGAGCTGAAGCCAGGGTGGGTCGGGATGCAGACCGAGGCGTGGCAGCGCTGCAGCTCCTCGTTTTCCAGGCCGGTGCGCTCGCGGCCGAACAGCAGGGCCACCGGGCCCTCGGCGGCGGCGGCGACCAGTTGCCGGGCGGCCTCGCGCGGGCTGAGTTCGGGCAGGGGAACGGTGCGACGGCGGGCGCTGGTGCCCACCACCAGCCGGCAGCCGGCCAGCGCGGCGTCGAGGTCGGGCAGCACGGGGGCGGCGGCCAGCAGGTCGTCGGCGCCGGCGGCCAGGGCCACGGCCTCCGGGTCGGGGAAACGCTCGGGCGCGACCAGGTGCAGGGCCGACAGGCCCATGGTCTTCATGGCACGCGCGGCGGAGCCGATATTGCCCGGGTGCTGGGTGCCCACGAGCACGATGCGGATATTTTCGTTTTCCAACCTGTTATCCTTGCGCGGCGCCGGCAACGACCGGCCCCTTGTTCTTCACACAATCCAGCGGTCATTCGGACGGGAATATGCAGAAACCTGTCGTCAACGTCATGGTCAAGGCGGCCCGTTCGGCCGGCAACCTGATCTTGCGCCACATGGGCAAGCTCGACGCCCTCAACGTCTTCGAGAAATCGAAGCAGGACTACGCCAGCGAGGTCGATTCCCAGGCCGAGGCGGAGATCATACGCGAGCTGCGCCGGGCCTTCCCCGACTACGCCATCCTGGGCGAAGAGTCGGGCGCCATGGGCAAGGGCCGCTACACCTTCGTCATCGACCCGCTGGACGGCACCTCGAACTATCTCCGGGGCTGGCCACACTTCTGCGTGTCGATCGCCCTGGTCGAGAACGGCGAGCCGGTGCACGGCGTCATCTTCGATCCGCTGCGCAACGAGCTGTTCACGGCGTCCAAGGGCGCCGGCGCCCTGCTCAACGACAAGAAGATCCGCATCGGCGAGCGCAAGGACCTGGCCGGCGCCCTGCTCATCACCGGCTTCCCGCCGCGCGAGCGGGCCCGCCTGGCCCCGCACCTCGACGCCCTGCGCGCGACCCTGGCCGAGGCCGAGGACATCCGCCGCACCGGCTCGGCCGCGCTGGACCTGGCCTACGTGGCCTGCGGCCGCGCCGACGCCTACTTCGAGGCGGGCGTGAAGCCCTGGGACATCGCTGCCGGCCTGCTGCTGGTGCGCGAGGCCGGTGGCCGCGCCTGCGACTTCCGCGGCGGCGCCGACATGCTGCTGATGTCCGGCCAGATCATCGCCGGCAACCTCAAGATCAGCGACGTGCTCCAGCGCGCCGTCGTCTCCTCGAACTACGCCGCCGCGTTCTCGGTCTGAACCCTGCCCGGCGGCAAAAAGAAAGGCCCGCACTCGTGCGGGCCTTTTCTTTTCCTGCGAACGCAGGCGTTACGGCCGACGCGCCAGCTCGGCTTCGACGTCGGCGCGGGCCTTGGGCATCAGGTCCTGCTTGGTCACGCCCAGCAGCAGCAGGATCGGGCAGGCCACCAGGATCGAGGACAGGGTGCCGATGACGATGCCGACCATTTGCGATTCGGCCATGCCCTTGAGCGACTGGCCGCCGTACAGGTATAGCGCCAGCACGGTCAGGAAGGCCACGAACGAGGTGATGATCGTGCGCGACAGGGTCTGGTTGACCGAGCGGTTGAGCACTTCCTTCGGCTCGAGCTTGGCCAGCAGGCGGAAGTTCTCGCGCACGCGGTCGAACACCACGATCTTGTCGTTGATCGAGAAGCCCATCACCGACAGGATGCCGGCCAGCACGGTCAGGTCGAACTCGTGCTGGTTGAAGGCGAACCAGCCGCAGACCAGCAGGATGTCGCCCAGCGTGGCGACGACCGCGGCGATGGCGAACTTGAACTCGAAGCGGATGGCGATGTAGGCCAGGAAGCCCAGGGCCACGAACACCGCCGCGTACACGCCGTTGAGCGCCAGTTCGTTGCCGATCTGCGGGCCGACGAAGTCGCTGCGGATCACCCGGCCCGGGTTGTCCGGGGTCTGGGCGGCCTGCAGGATCGCGGTGCCGGTCTGTTCGGTCGGGGTGGCTTCCTGCGGGCCCGCGCCCTCTTCCTGCTCGGGCGGCTGCAGGCGGATGACGATGTCGTTGCCGGAGCCGAAGGTCTGCACGATCGGGCTGTCGTAGCCGGCGGCGTCCAGGCGCTGGCGCACGCCCTCGACGTCCATGGGCTTCTCGAACTCGACTTCCACCACGGTGCCGCCGGTGAAATCAAGCGCGTAGTTGAAGCCCTTGGCCGCCAGGGCGCCGATGGCGGCGACCATGAGGATGACGAACACCGCCAGCGCGGCATGGCGCGCGCGCATGAAATTGATGTTGCTGTTGGACGGGAAGAGTTCCACGCCGTCTCTCCTGGGAAACGTTTAGATCGAGACCTTGGCGAGCTTCTTGCGCTTGCCGTAGATCAGGGTGGCGATGCCGCGGGACACCGAGACCGCGGTGTACATCGAGGTCAGGATGCCGATGATGAGGGTGATGCCGAAGCCGCGGATCGGGCCGGAGCCGAACACCGCCATGGCCACGCCCGCCAGCAGCGCGGTGACGTTGGCGTCGGCGATGGTGCCCGAGGCCTTGTCGTAGCCGTTGGCGATGCTGGCCAGCGGCGTGTTGCCGTTGCGCAGCTCCTCGCGGATGCGTTCGTTGATCAGCACGTTGGCGTCCACCGACATGCCCACCGTGAGCGCGATGCCGGCCAGGCCGGGCAGCGTCAGGGTGGCGCCGATCATGGACATCACGGCGATCACCAGCAGCAGGTTCAGCAGCAGCGCCAGGTTGGTGACGATGCCGAACATCTTGTAGTAGACGAGGAAGAAGATCAGCACGAAGCCGAACGACCAGAACACCGCGGTCAGGCCGCGCTCGATGTTCTCGGCGCCCAGGCTCGGGCCGATGATGCGCTCCTCGATGATCACCATCGGCGCCGCCAGCGAACCGGCGCGCAGCAGGCGGGCCAGGTCGGCCGCTTCCTGCTGGCTGTCGAGGCCGGTGGTCTGGAAGTTCTTGCCGAACACGCCCTGCAGCTGGGCGGCGTTGATCACCTCCTCGCTGACGCGCGAGGTGCGCACTTCCTTGCCGTCCACCATGCGCACTTCGGGGATGGTTTCGATGTACACGGCGGCCATCAGCTGGCCGACGTTCTCGCGGGTGTGGGCCAGCATGCGGTTGCCGCCGGCGCTGTTGAGCTCGATCTGCACCGCCGGGGTGCCCGACTGCGGGTCGGGGTTCGAGGTGGCGTTGACCAGCTGGTCGCCCGAGACGATCACGCGGCGCGAGAGCAGGATCGGGCGCGGCTTGCCGTCCGGGCCGAGCTCGCGGCTGTAATAGAGCCGGGCGTTGGCCGGCACGACGCCGGTGGCCGCGGCCTGCTGGGCGTTGGCGCCATAGTCGATGACGTGGCGGTATTCGAGGGTGGCGGTGGCGCCGATCAGCTTGCGTGCCTCGGCGGTGTCCTGCACGCCGGGCAGCTGCACCACGATGCGGCTCTCGCCCTGGCGCTGGATCACCTGCTCGCCCACGCCCAGGCTGTTGATGCGGTTGTCGAGCGTGGTGCGGTTCTGCTCGATGGCGCCGTCCATGATCGTCTTGACCAGGGTGGGCGTGACGCGCGCGACCAGGCGTTCGGGCTGGGCCGGGTCCCACTCGAGCAGCAGCTCGGGGGCCTCGCGGCCGATCGCCGCGCGCACCGCCGCCATGTCGTCGGCGTTCTTGAGCAGCACCTGGATGCCTTCGTTGGTGCGCGAGACGCTGGTGTAGGCGAACTTGCCTTCGCGCAGCACGCCCGAGATCTCGTCGGCGAAGGCATTGCTGCGCTTCTCGATGGCCGCCTGCTGGTCCACCTCGAGCAGGAAGTGCACGCCGCCCTGCAGGTCCAGGCCCATGGACATGGGCCGGGCGCCGGCGGACGTCAGCCAGTCGGGCACGGTCGAGGCCAGGTTCAGCGCCACCGTGTACTGGGTGCCGAGCTCGGCGCGCAGCAGGTCGGCGGCGCGGGTCTGCTCGTCCGGGTTGCTGGTGCGGACCACCAGGCGCTCGCCTTCGATGGCGACCGACTTGGCCGCGACCTTGGCCTCCTCCAGCTCGCCCTTCACCCGCAGCACGAGGGCGTCGTCGACGACGGCGCCGCGGTTGGCCGCCACCTGCACCGCCGGGTCCTGGGGATACAGGTTGGGCAGCGAGTAGAAGGCGGAAAGCGCGATCACGATCGCGGCGACGACGTATTTCCAGGTCGAATACTGAAGCATGGGCGACAACCGTTGGCGGCCCGGTCAGGGCCGTGGGTGATTCGGATGGGGACGGCTCAGGCCGACTTCAACGTGCCCTTGGGCAGGACCGCGGTGATGGCGCCGCGCTGGACCTTGATGGCCACCTTGTCGGCGACCTCGACGGTCACGAAGCTTTCGCCCAGGTCCTCGATGCGGCCGGCGATGCCGCCGTTGGTGAGCACTTCGTCGCCCTTCTGCAGCTTGGCGACCAGCTCGCGGTGCTCCTTGGCCTTCTTCATCTGCGGGCGCAGCAGCAGGAACCAGAACACCACGAACAGGATGATCAGCGGCAGCAGGCTCATCAGCGGGTTGGCGGGGGCCGGGCCACCGGCGGCCTGGGCAGCGGCGGGGGAAACAAGAATATCGAGCAGGGACATGGACTTAGCGTCTCAAGGTGGAATCAAGCGTTCAAGTATGCCACAGGCACCCTACCCCCCTGTAGGAGCGGCCTGGGCGCGGGCGGCGTGGAATGCGGCCCGGAATTCCCGGAAGCGGCCGGCGTCGATGGCGGCCCGGATGTCGCGCATCAGCTGCTGGTAGTGGTGCAGGTTGTGGATGGTGGCCAGCATCGAGGCCAGGATTTCGTTGCAGCGGTCGAGGTGGCGCAGGTAGCTGCGTGTGTAGCCGCTGGCGCAGGTGTAGCAGGTGCAGCCCGGTTCGATCGGGCGCAGGTCCCTCTCGTACTGCGCGTTGCGGATGCGCACCTGCCCGCCGCGCACGAAGTAGTGGCCGTTGCGGGCGTTGCGGGTGGGCATGACGCAGTCGAACATGTCGATGCCCCGCGCCACCGCTTCCACGATGTCCTCGGGCTTGCCCACGCCCATCAGGTAGCGCGGCTGGTCCTCCGGCAGCAGCGGGCACAGCGCTTCGAGGGTGGCGTCGCGCTCCTCGGGCGGCTCGCCCACGGCCAGGCCGCCCACGGCGTAACCGTCGAAGCCGATGGCCTTGAGCCCTTCCGCCGAACGCGCCCGCAGCTCGTTCCAGGTGCCGCCCTGGACGATGCCGAATAGCGCCGCGTCGTTGCCTTCGTGCGCGCGCTTGCTGCGCTCGGCCCAGCGCAGGCTGAGCTCCATGGACTTGCGCGCCACCGGCTCGGTGGCCGGGTACGGCGTGCATTCGTCGAAGATCATGACGATGTCGGAATCGAGCGAGCGCTGCACCTGCATGCTCACCTCGGGCGACAGGAACACCTTGGCGCCGTCGGTCGGCGAGGCGAAGGTGACGCCCTCCTCGGTGATCTTGCGGCGCTTGGCCAGCGACCACACCTGGAAACCGCCGGAATCGGTGAGGATGGGGCCGTTCCACTTGCAGAAGCCGTGCAGGCCGCCGTGCGCCTCGATCACTTCCATGCCCGGCCGCAGCCACAGGTGGAAGGTGTTGCCCAGGATGATCTCGGCGCCGATGGCGCGCAGCGATTCGGGCAGCATGGCCTTGACCGTGCCGTAGGTGCCCACCGGCATGAAGGCCGGGGTTTCCACGGTGCCACGCGGGAAATGCAGGCGGCCGCGGCGGGCCGGGCCGTCCTGGCCCAGCTTCTCGAAGCGCATGCGGCTCACGCGGCGGCCTCCGGGAACAGCAGCATGGCGTCGCCGTAGCTGAAGAAGCGGTATTTCTCGCGCACCGCGTGGGCGTAGGCGGCCAGCACGCGCTCGCGCCCGGCGAAGGCGGAGACCAGCATCATCAGCGTGCTTTCCGGCAGGTGGAAGTTGGTGACCAGCGCGTCCACGGTGCGGATGTGGTGGCCGGGGAAGATGAAGATGTTGGTGTCTCCGGCGTAAGGCTTGAGTTCGCCGCCGCGGGCGGCGGTTTCCAGCGCGCGCACCACCGTGGTGCCCACGGCGACGACCCGGCCGCCGGCGGCGCGGGTGCGCGCCACCTGCTGGCACAGTCCGGCGCCCACGTTCAGCCATTCGCTGTGCATCACGTGCTCGTGGATCGAATCCACCCGCATCGGCTGGAAGGTGCCGGCGCCCACGTGCAGGGTGACGTGGCCGAATTGCACGCCCCTGGCCTCCAGCGCCGCCAGCAGCGGCTGGTCGAAGTGCAGGCCGGCGGTGGGCGCGGCCACGGCGCCGGTGTGGCGCGCGAACAGGGTCTGGTAGCGCTCGAGGTCGGCCTGGCCGGCCTCGCGCTGGATGTAGGGCGGCAGTGGCATGCGGCCGGCGCGCAGCAGCAGCTTTTCCAGCGGCTCCTCGGTGAGGAAGCGCAGCCGGTAGAACTCGCCCTCGCGGCCCAGCACCTCGATGGCCGTGCCCTCGTCGAGCGTGATGCGGCCGCCGGGCTTGGGCGACTTGCTGGCGCCCACCTGGGCCAGCACCTCGTGGCCGCCGACCAGGCGCTCGAGCAGGATCTCGACCCGTCCGCCGGTGTCCTTGGTGCCGAACAGGCGCGCCGGGATCACCCGCGTGTCATTGAAAACCAGCAGGTCGCCGGCCCGCAGGTACTCGGGCAGGTCGCGCACGTGGCGGTCGGCATAAGGCGGCGCCTCGGGCGGCACCACCAGCAGGCGGCTGGCCGAGCGCTCGGCCAGGGGTTCCTGGGCGATCAGCTCGGGCGGCAGGTCGAAATGGAAGTCGGACTTCTTCAAGGCGGGCCAAACCGTTGCGGTTGGCCATTATCTCAGAGCCAGCCCTTGGCGCGGGCAGTGCGCCAGGCTTCGATGCGGTTTTCGGCGCCGAGCTTGCCGATGGCCTCGGACAGGTAGTTGCGCACGGTGCCGTGGGAAAGGTGCAGGCGCTCGGCGATGTCGGCGGTCTTCACGCCCTCGCCCGCCAGCCGGAGCACCTGGCGTTCGCGTTCGGTCAGCGGGTCCTGTTCGCCCCACGCGGCCACGGCCAGCTGCGGGTCGATCACGCGGCCGCCGGCGTGCACCTGGCGCAGCGCGGCGGCCAGCCGGGCCGAAGGCGCGTCCTTGAGCAGGTAGCCGCGCACGCCGGCGTCTAGCGCGCGGCGCAGGTAACCGGCGCGGGCGAAGGTGGTGATGATGACCACGCGCGTGGCCAGGCCGGCGTCGTGCGCCCGCAGCGCCAGGTCCAGGCCGGTCAGGTGCGGCATCTCGATGTCGGTCACCAGCAGGTCGGGCTGGTGTTCCTGCACCGCCGCCCAGGCCGCTTCGCCGTCGCCGGCCTCGGCCACCACGGCCAGGTCGCCTTCCAGGCCCAGCAGCGCGGCGAGCGCGCCGCGCACCATCGCCTGGTCCTCGGCCAGCACGATGCGGATCATGGCGCGGGCCCCTCGAGCGCGGCCGCGGGCAGCCTCACCAGCAGGCGGGTGCCGCCACCGGGCGGGCTGTCGATCTCGAGCCGGCCGCCCACTTCGGCCAGGCGTTCCTGCATGCCGGCCAGGCCGTTTCCAGGGCGGAGGACGCCGCCGCGGCCGTCGTCGCTGATGGCCAGGCGCAGTTCGCCGCCGGCCACCGAAAGCTCCACCTCCACGCGCGTCGCGGCGGCATGGCGCAGCACGTTGGTGACGGCCTCGCGCACCGCCATGGCCAGCGCCGATTCGGCCGCGGGTGCAAGTTCCACCGGGGCCAGGCGCTGGTCCAGCCGCACCTCCGCCGACAGCAGGGCCAGGCGCGCCGCCGCCAGTTCGGCCTGAAGCCCCGCCGCGCGGATGCCCACCACGGCCTCGCGCACCTGCGCCAACGCCTGGCGCGCCACGGCCTCGACGTCGGCGATCTGCGCCCGCGCGGCCGCCGCATCGCGCTCGACCAGGCGGCCGGCGAGCTCGCTCTTGAGCGCGATCACCGACAGCGTGTGGCCCAGCAGGTCGTGCAGGTCGCGGCCGATGCGCTCGCGCTCGGCCAGCGCGGCCAGGCGGCCCACCTCGTCCTGCGTCAGGCGCAGTTCGGCGTCACGCCGGGCCTTGTCGCGCGCGAACAGCGCGCCGGCCAGCACCAGCGAAGTGAGCAACGCGGACATCAGCGACCAGCCCAGCGCGTAGCCGGCCGGCATCACGAACCAGAACTCCAGTGCCAGCAGCGCCAGCAGCAGCGCCGTCACCGCCACCGCGCGGCGGGCCGGGTAGGCCCAGCCGCACATCGCGCCGGCGTACACCAGGAAGGTGTTGCCACCGGGGTTGAACGGCACCAGCGCGAAACCCACCAGCGCCACCGCCGGCGGCAGCCAGGCGCGCCCCGCCGCGTCCCGGCGATGGAAGCGGAAATGCATCGGCAGGAAGACCGCCACGGCCACCAGGCTGGCCAGCACCGCCCTTTGCCCGCCCATCGGCGAAAAGAACAGCGGTACGAACACGAACACCAGGTAGGCCAGCGTGACCCAGGGGCTGTCGTGCAGGTCGCTGCGCCCGGCGTTGCCGGAAAGGGCGTGGCGGACGCGGGTGGGCAGGGTCTCCATCGCCGCGAACCTTAGCGGATTTCCACGTCGTCGAGTTCGAAGGCGAAGGCCCCGGCGGGCGCGCCGGCGGTGACGGCGATCCCGCGCAGCCGGGACAGGTCGGCCCCGGTGAAGTCCGCCAGCGGCAGCACGTGCGTGGCCCAGCCGGCGGCCGTGGGCAGGCGCACCGACGCCGGCGGCGTCCCGGGCGCGCCGGAAAACACCAGCACGCTCACCGTGCGGCCGTCGCCGCGCAGGCGCAGCTGCAGGCGCGTGGCGGCGCCCGCGTCCACCGCCGACATCATCTGTTCGCCCGGGTTGAAGAACGCGCCGGCCCAGGGCGTGGCGGCGCCTTCGCGCACTTCGCCGGCCACGGCCAGGGCGCCGGCGCTGCCCGCGGCACCGCCTTCCTTCCAGGCAAGGCGGGCTTCGGAGGCACCGCCGGCCAGCGCGTCGCTGGTGGGCAGCCACTGGCCGGCCGGACCCGCGGCGTCCTCGCGCTCGAAGTCACCGAGCACGCCCTGCAGCGCCGGCCGCGCTTCGTCCACGACGGCGCGGCGGTCGATGCGCGCGCCGTTTTTCCACACCGCGACGATGGCGCGGGTGGCGGTGATGTCGCGCGTCGGGTCGCCTTCGACCAAGACCAGGTCGGCGCGCAAGCCGGGCGCGATGCGGCCCCGGTCGGCCAGGCCGAAGGCGTCGGCGGGCGCCGAGGTGGCGGCGACCAGCGCCTCGCGCGGCGTCAGGCCGGCCGAAACCAGCCAGGCCAGCTCGCCGTGCATCGAGGCACCCTGGGTGGTGCCCGGGTTCGGCGCGTCGGTGCCGGCCAGGATGCGCACGCCGCCGGCATGCAGGCGGCGCACGCTTTCGCGGGCATTGGCCAGCAGGTGCGCCACCGGCGGTCCCGCGTGCATGCCCGCCGCCAGGCCTTCGCGCTGCGCTGCCGACAGCCAGGGCGCCAGCCGGGCATCGGCGCCGAGCGGCGCCGGTTCGCCGGCGAAGGCGGCCACCACCGACAGCGTGGGAACCACGAAGGCGCCCCGCCCGCGCGCCAGCGCCACGATGGCCTCGTCGGCCGGCACGTCCTGGAACACGTGCACCAGCCCGTCGGCGCCGGCC
>NZ_AVCH01000187.1 GCF_000747075.1 Arenimonas malthae CC-JY-1 | reverse complement strand
CGCCGCCCAGGCCGCCGCCCCGGCGCCCGCCGGCAAACCGCGCCGCGGCGCCCCGGTTCCGTTCCGCGCCGACCCGATGGCCGCGCGCGAAGCCGCCAAGTACGACAACCCCATCGCCAGCCGCGAGGCCATCGCCGACCTGCTCGGCGACAGCCCCGGCCCGCTGACGGCCGAGGAGATTTCCCGCGAGCTTGGCCTCACCGCGCCCGACCGTTTCGACGCGCTGTCGCGCCGGCTGGCGGCCATGCTGCGCGACGGCCAGCTGCTGATGAACCGCCGCGGCGGCTACGCCGTGGCGCGCAAGCTCGACCTGGTCGCCGGCACGGTCATCGCCAACCCCGACGGCTTCGGCTTCCTCAAGTGCGACGACGGCGGCGAAGACCTGTTCCTGCCGCCGGGCGAACTGCGCAAGGCGCTGCATGGCGACCGCGTGCTGGCGTCCATCACCGGCGTCGACCGCCGCGGCCGCCGCGAGGGTGCCATCGTCGAGGTGCTCGAGCACCGCCTGACGCGCCTCACCGGCCGCTATGGCGAACGCGCGCGCATCGGCATGGTGGTGCCCGACGACCGCCGCATCCTGACCGAAGTGCTCATTCCGCCCGAAGACCGCAATGGTGCGCTGGAAGGCCAGCTGGTGGTGGTCGAGGTGACCGCTCCGCCGGAAAAGGGCCGCCCGCCGATCGGCCGCATCCTGCTGGTGCTGGGCGACCGCCTGACGCCCTCGCTGGTGGTGCAGGCAGCCATCCACGGCCACGACCTGCCGCATGAATTCCCGCGCGAGGCGCTGGCCGAGGCCGCGCTGGTGCCGGTGGAAGTCCCCGCGGACGAAACCCGCGACCGCGTCGACCTGCGCAAGGTGCCCCTGGTCACCATCGACGGCGAGGACGCCAAGGACTTCGACGACGCCGTCTGGTGCGAGCCGAACGCCGAGGGCTTCCGCCTCATCGTGGCCATCGCCGACGTTTCGCACTACGTGCGTCCCGGCACGGCGCTGGACGACGAGGCGATCAAGCGCGCCACGTCGGTGTACTTCCCCGGCTTCGTGGTGCCCATGCTGCCCGAGACGCTGTCGAACGGCATCTGCTCGCTGATGCCCAAGGTCGAGCGCATGTGCTTCGCCTGCGACATGCAGGTGGATTTCGACGGCAACGTCATCCGCTCGAAGTTCTACGAGGCGGTGATGCGCTCGCACGCGCGCCTGACCTACACCCAGGTCTGGAAGGCCGTGGGCGAGGCCGACACCGACGCCGGCCAGGAGGCCGTGGCCCAGGTCGGTTCGCTGATGCCGCAGGTGCAGCGCCTGCACCAGCTGTACAAGGTGCTGGCCAAGGCGCGCAACCGCCGCGGCGCCATCGAGTTCGAGTCGGGCGAAGTGCGCTTCGTGCTCGACAACAAGGGCGAGGTGGTGCAGGCCGGCATGCTCGAGCGCAACGACGCGCACAAGCTGATCGAGGAATGCATGATCGCCGCCAACGTGGAGGCGGCGAAGTTCGTCACCTCCAAGCAGGTGCCGGCGCCATTCCGCGTGCACCCGCGCCCGCCCGAGGCCAAGTACGCCGACCTGCTGGAGTACCTGTCCGAGTTCGGCCTGAGCCTGCCGCCCTGGGGCCGGGTGCAGCCGCGCGACTTCACCCAGCTGCTGCGCAAGATCCGCGTGCGCCCGGACGCGCCGCTGCTGGAAACCGTGCTGCTGCGCTCGCAGAGCCTGGCCGTGTACCAGACCGACAACCTGGGCCACTTCGGCCTGGCGCTGGAGGCCTACGCCCACTTCACCTCGCCCATCCGCCGCTACCCCGACCTGCTGCTGCACCGCTCGATCAAGCACGCGCTGCTGCACGGCGACCCGGACGGCTACCGCTACTCGGCCAAGGAAATGTCGGCCCTGTCGCTGCACTGCTCCGAGATGGAGCGCCGCGCCGACGAGGTGGAGCGCGAGGTGGACGAGCGCTACCGCAGCGCCTGGATGGAAAAACACGTCGGCGACGAGTTCGACGGCGTGGTCAGCGGCGTCACCAACTTCGGCCTGTTCGTCGAGCTGGCCGGTTCCAAGGTCAACGGCCTGGTGCACGTGACCCAGCTGCCGCACGACTACTACCATTTCGACCCGCTGCGGCGCAGCCTGGCCGGCGAACGCACCGGCCTGAAGTTCCGCCTCGGCGACCCGGTGCGGGTGCTGGTGCTCAAGGCCAGCGTCGAGGACAAGCGCATTGATTTCAGGCTGGTGGTGCCGGAAGGCGCGCCGAAGAAAAAGAAGAAGGCCTGGGCCGAGTGAGCCCGGCGAGGGAACCGAACGCATGAGCAGCAAGAAGGACAACTGGGTCGCCGGCATCAACGCGGTGGCCTCGGCGCTGGAACACGACCTCGAGCACGTGCGTGAAGTGCTGCTCGAGGCCGGCGCCAAGAACCCGCGCATCACCGAGATCGAGGAAACCGCCCGCCGGCGCGACGTGCCGGTGCGGCGCATCCCGCTGCAGTCGCTGGAAGGCATCGCCGGCGGCTTGCGCCACCAGGGCGCGATCGCGCGCTACGAGGCGGCCAAGCCCACCGACGAGAAGGAGCTGCCGCGCCTGGTGGAAGAGGCCGGCGGCAAGGCCCTGGTGCTGGTGCTCGACGGCGTGCAGGACCCGCACAACCTCGGCGCCTGCCTGCGCACCGCGGCGGCGGCGGGCGTCACGGCCGTGGTGATTCCCAAGGACAAGGCGGCGCCGATCAACGCCACCGTGCGCAAGACGTCGGCGGGCGCGGCCGACCGCATCCCGGTGGTCAGCGTCACCAACCTGGCGCGCACGCTGCGCGCGCTGCAGGAAATGGGCGTGTGGATCTACGGCCTCGAAGGCGAAGCCACGACGCCCATCCACGCCATCGACCTCACCGGCAACATCGCGCTGGTGATGGGCGGCGAAGGCGAGGGCATGCGCCGACTCACCCGCGAGCACTGCGACGGGCTGGTGAAGATCCCGATGCCGGGCGATATGGAAAGCCTCAACGTCTCGGTGGCCACCGGCGTGGCGCTGTTCGAGGCGGTGCGCCAGCGCGGGGCCAAGCCGTGAGCCTGCAGTGGTACGACTTCGTCGGCCTGGCCGGCGTGGGTTTCGTGCTGGTGTCGTTTTTCCTGCTGCAGGCGGGCAAGCTGCAGGGCGACGCACTGGGCTACCAGCTGGCGAACCTGTTCGGCGCCGTCTTCATCCTGGTGTCCATCTTCGGGCCGGGGCCGGATTTCCGCGACGTCATCTCGACCACCATCATGCAGCTGGCCTGGATCGCCATCAGCCTCTACGGCCTCTGGCGCGGCCTGAAGGCCCGCGCCGCGCGCTTCCGGCGGCCGCGCGATGGCGGCGGTTCCTCCTGACAGCGCGGACCAGCAGCCTCAACCCAGCGAGGCGAGCCACTCGTCGTCCGAGCCTTCGTTGATGCCTTCGAAGAGGAAGGTGCTGAGGTAGCGTTCGCCGGTGTCGGGGATCATGGCCAGCACCACGCTGCCGGGCTCCAGCGTCTTCGCCACTTCCAGCGCCGCGGCGAAGGTGCCGCCGCCGGAGATGCCGCAGAAGATGCCTTCCTGCATGGCCAGCGCCCGCGCCGTGTCGCGCGACAGCACGTCGCCCACCGGCACGATCAGGTCGTAGATGCCGCGGTTGAGCACCGCCGGGATGAAGTCCGGCGTCCAGCCCTGGATCTTGTGCGGCTGCCAGTCCTTGCCCGACAGCAGCGCCGCGCCCTCGGGTTCGGTGGCGGCGATCTTCAGGTCGGGGCGCGCGAGCTTCAGCACTTCGCCCGCGCCGGTCATCGTGCCACCCGTGCCGTAGCCGGTGACGAACCAGTCCAGCCGCTTGCCGGCGAAATCGCGCAGGATCTCCGGGCCGGTGGTGGCGCGGTGCCAGGCCGGGTTGGCCGGGTTCTCGAACTGCCGGGCCAGGAAGGCGCCGTGTTTTTCCGCGAATTCGCGCGCGCGCTTCACCATGCCGCTGCCACGCTCGGCCGCCGGCGTCAGGATGACTTTCGCGCCCAGCGCGCGCATCAGCTTGCGGCGCTCCACCGAGAAGGTCTCGGTCATGAAGGCCACGAACGGGTAACCGCGCGCCGCGCACACCATGGCCAGCGCCACGCCGGTGTTGCCCGACGTGGCCTCGACCACCATCTGCCCGGGCTTGAGCGTGCCCGAGGCCTCGGCGTCGAGGATGATGGCCGTGGCCAGCCGGTCCTTCACCGAGGACATCGGGTTGAAGTACTCGAGCTTGGCGTACATCGTGACGCCTTCCGGCGCCAGGCGGTTGATGCGGACGATCGGCGTGTCGCCGACGGTGCCGAGGATGCTGTTGTGGATCATCGCGTACTCCCGGGGGGTGGGGGAACGAACGCTCAGTCCTGGTGCGCGGCGGCGAGGTCGCTTTCCGAAAACTGGCGCCAGCGGTTGAGCACCGCGCAGAACAGCTGCGCCGTGCGCTCGGTGTCGTACACCGCCGAGTGCGCCTGGTCGCCATCCCATGGCAGTCCGGCCGCCTGCACCGCGCGGCTGAGCACGGTCTGGCCATAGGCCATGCCCGCTAGCGTAACGGTATCGAAGGTGCTGAAGGGGTGGAACGGGTTGCGTTTGTGTCCCACCCGCGTCACCGCAGCGTTCAGGAAACCGAGGTCGAAGTGGGCGTTGTGGCCCACCAGGATGGCGCGCTGGCAGCCGTTGCGCTTCACCGCGGCCCGCACCTTGGCGAACACGTGGTCCAGCGCCTCGCGCTCGGGCAGGGCGCCGCGCAGCAGGCTGTCGAGGCGGATGCCGGTGACTTCCAGCGAACGCGGGTCGATTTCGCTGCCCGGGTAGGGTTCGACGTGGCTGCTGACCGTTTCGCCGGGCACGTAATAACCGTCGCCGTCGAGTTCGATGGGTACCGCGGCGATCTCGAGCAGGGCATGGCGGGTGCAGTCGAAACCGCCGGTCTCCACGTCGACCACCACGGGCAGGAAGCCGCGGAATCGTTCGGCCATGCGCGGCAGGGGGGCGTTTTCCATGCCACGCAGGATACCACCCCGCCTCAGCGGGCCAGCAGCGCGTCCAGGCTCAGGCGGCCGGGGCCACGCAGGGCCAGCGGCAGCAGCATGGCCAGGAACAGCAGTGGCAGCTTGAAGTTGCCGAAGCCGCGGTCGGTGACGGCATAGCCGCGCGCCAGTTCCGACAGCGTGTCCCAGTCGGCCGGCCAGTGCACCGACGCGATGGCCACCACGGTCACGCCCATCAGCACGAAGGCGAAGAATCGCGTGCCCAGGCCCAGCAGCAGCGCCACCGCGCCGATGAGTTCGGCCCAGGTGGCCAGCGTCCAGTTCAGGTCCGCGGGCAGCAGGTGCAGGGGTGCAGGAAACTTGTGCGCGATGGCGCCGAACCAGTTCTCGCCCTGCAGCTTGGCCAGGCCGGCTTCCCAGAATTCCCAGGCCAGCAGCAGGCGCAGGCCCAGCGGCGCCAGCCAGACGCCGGCAACATCCAGCCGCTCGCCGAGCGCCTGGCAGCGCCCGATCAGTGTCGAAACCATGGTGTTCTCCTCAGGTGGGGCGTGAACCCAGCAGCACGCCGCTGTCGCGCAGCTGCGCGAGCATGGCCTGGCCCTGGGCGATGAAACCGGGAAGGTCGGTGGCGCCGGCTTCGGCGGCGAGCGCGTGCAGCTGTTCGCGGCCGGTGGTGTCCGGGAATTCCGACAGGCGTTGCAGCAGGCGGAACGTGAGCGGGCTGAGTTCGTTGAAGCGCACCTTGTATGCGGCGTCGCGCTGCACCAGCAGCAGCGTGGGCAAGGCCGGCGGCTCGGTGGGCTGGTGCTCCGGCGAGAGGCGGTGCACCGGCCAGGCGTAGGCCAGCGGCCAGGCCAGGGGCGAGGGCACCGGCACGCCGTCCAGCAGGTCGCCGGCGGGGTCGTGCGGCTCGTCGTGGGTGCTGGCTTCGCTCAGGTCCAGCGCCAGCTCCACCCATTCGTAGTGCGCCAGTTCCACCAGCCAGGGCGCGTCGCCGAGGCCGGCTTCGGCGCGCTCCTGCAGGTACTGGATGAATTCGCGCGGCAGCTCCGGGAACAGCGGCGTGGAGCAGCGGTAGTCGCGGTAGAAGTCGCGCACCAGCGCATGCCAGGGTTCGGCGCCGAGGATCTTGCGGATGACCGGGAAGTTGCCTGCCAGCAGCGACTGCACGCTGTTGTAGAACAGGTCGCGGTAGACCTTCAGCCGCCGCTCCTCGATGCCCGGCGGAGGCGGGGCGCCGGCCGGGTCGCGCAGGTGCGCGGCCAGCGTGAACTGCTGGGCGCGCAGGCGCTCAGGCGCGGGCATGGCGGGCCTCCGCCGGCGCGTGCCGCGCCAGCACGGCGCGCACCTGGGCCACTTCCGCCACCAGCTCGGCGTAGGGCGGGAAGTTGAAGTCGCGCTCCAGCAACGCGGGGCGCGGGCCGAACAGCGTGCTGGCCTGGTCGAGCAGGGCGAACACGCCGGGTTTCACCGGCGCGCCGTGGGTGTCCACCTTCAGGTCGTCGGCCTCGTCGTAGTGGCCGGCGATGTGGAAATAGGCGATGCGCCCGCCCGGCAGGCGGCGCAGGAAATCATGCGGGTCGTAACGGTGGTTGATGGCGTTGACGAAGACGTTGTTCACGTCCAGCAGCAGGTCGCAGTCGGCCTCGGCCAGCACCGCGTTGACGAAATCGATTTCCGCCATGGACTGGTACGGCGCGGCGTAGTAGGAAATGTTCTCCACCGCGATGCGGCGGCCCAGCGCGTCCTGCACCTGGCGGATGCGGCCGGCGACGTGGTGCACGGCTTCCTCGGTGAAGGGAATGGGCATCAGGTCGTAGAGCTGGCCGTCGTCGCTGCAGTAGCTCAGGTGTTCGCTGAACACCGGGACCCGGTGTTCGTCCAGGAAACGGCGCAGTTTCAGCAGGTAGGTGTCGTCGAAGGGTTCGACCGCGCCCAGCGACAGCGACAGCCCGTGGCACACCAGCGGGTGCCGCGAGGACAGCTCGCGCAGCGCGGCGCCGTAACGGCCGCCGACGCCGATCCAGTTGTCGGGCGCGCATTCGAGGAAGTCGAAGTCGCCCGGCGCAGCGGCCTGCAGCGGACCCAGCAGGGCCCGCCGCAGGCCGAGGCCGGCGGCCATCGGCGACAGTTGGCGCGTGGCCGTCATCGCGTGCTCAGCCGTTGCCGCCGCACTTGCCTTCGCCGCACTTGCCTTCGTGGCCGGCCTTGTCCTCGCCCTCGGCCGCGCCTTCGCTGCCGCACTTGCCTTCGCCACACTTGCCTTCGCCGCACTTGCCTTCCTCGGCCTTGCCCTCGGCGCCGCACTTGCCCTCTTCGGCCTTGCCTTCGGCGCCGCACTTGCCTTCGCCGCACTTGCCCTCTTCGGCCTTGTCGCCGGTGGCTTCACCGGCGGCGCCAGCGCTGCCGCACTTGCCTTCGCCGCACTTGCCTTCTTCGCCCTTGTGGTCGCTGGCGGCCACCAGGTAACCCTGGGCCAGGCCGGTCATCGCGAAGGCGGAATTGGCCAGGGCCATCGAGCCGAGCATGACGGCGCCGGCGGCCAGGACGACGGGTTTCAGGGTTTTCTTGGACATCTGGGTTGCTCCCTAGGTTTGCTTCAATGGTGCGGGTCGCCCCGCGGGTCAATCGTGAAGGTATTCGCGGGCCAGCGCACGCGCCCGGTGCAAGCGGGCCTTGGCGGCTTCGCGGGTGATGCCCAGCCGGCCGGCGAGTTCGCCGATGGTCAGGCCCTCGAGGTCGCGCAGCAGCACGATCTCGCGGTAGTGCGCCGGCAGCGATTGCATCGCCGCGGCCAGGTCGCGGGCGAGGCCGCGGTGTTCGGTCGTGCAGGGCGCCGCGATGTCCTCGGTGACCGGCTCATGGCGCAGCCCGCGCCACGCGCGCTTGAGGCGGTTGCACTCGCGCTTGACGATGCGGAACAGCCAGGAGGCGAAGGATTCGAGCTGGCGCAGGTCGGCCAGCCGGCGCGAGGCGGTGAACAGCGATTCCTGCACCGCGTCCTCGACGTCGTTCACCACGCAGTGGTGCTCGGCGTAGCGGCGCAGGTCCTGGCGCGAACGGCCGAGCACGCGCTCGAGCGCCGGGCGGTCGCCGGCGCGGGCCGCCTCGAGGTCCTGGGTCCAGTCCAGCGCTTGCGACATGGGGATGGTCGACTCCACGGGGTCGAGCATGGCCGGGAATGGCCTTGCCGTCATGTCCCCTAAGTGTCCCCGAAGGGGCCGTTGGATTCGCCGTCGGAGTGCCGGATTTATTCCCGGTTCAGGAAAATCGCCCCGCCAGGCTCAGGCCGCCGCGTGCCGGGGCAGGGCCAGGGACACCAGCGCAGCCAGCGCCACGAACGCCGCCGACACCGCCAGGCAGGCCGGCAGCCCCCAGGCCTGGTAGATCGCGCCCGACAGCACCGTGCCCAGCAGCCGGCCGCCGGCGTTGGCCATGTAATAGAAGCCCACGTCCAGCGACACGCCGTCCTCCCGCGCATAGCTGACGATCAGGTAGCTGTGCAGGGCCGAGTTGAGCGCGAACAGCACGCCGAAGGCCAGCAGCCCCGCCACCAGCACCGCCTGTGCCGGCCAGCCGGCCCACAGCGCCGCCGCCAGGCCGGCCGTCAGCGCCGCCAGCGGCAGCGCCCAGCCGAAGGCCGCGCGGCCGTCCGGCACCGGGCCGCTGCGCAGGCCGGTGATGGCCGGCGCCAGCGCCTGCACCGCGCCGTAGCCGATGATCCACAGCGCCAGGAAGGCGCCGATGCCGGCGTGGCCCCAGCCAAGCTGGTCGGCCAGGAACACTGGCAGCGCCACCACGAACCACACGTCGCGCGCGCCGAACAGGAACAGGCGCGCCGCCGACAACCGGTTGATCGCGGCGCTCTTGGACAGCAGGTCGCGGAACTTCGGCTTGGCCTTGGCCTTGCCCAGGTCGGCCTTCAGCCACGCCAGGCTGCCCAACCACACCAGCGCCAGCGCGCCGGCCATGGCCAGCACCGCGCCGTCGAAACCCAGCCCGGCCAGCAGCAGCGCGCCCAGGAAAAACCCGAGGCCCTTGAGTGCGTTCTTCGAGCCGGTCAGCAGCGCGACCCAGCGGTACAGGCGCGCCTGTTCGCCTGCGGGCACCAGCAGCTTGAGGCTGCCCTTGGCGCTCATCTTGTTCAGGTCCTTGGCGATGCCGCTCAGCGCCTGCGCCGCCATGACCCAGGGCACGGTGAGCAGGGCCGCCGGCACCGCCAGCATGGCCAGGGCGCCCACCTGCAGCACCAGGCCCAGGTTCATCGTGCGGTTCAGGCCCAGGCGCGCGCCCAGCCAGCCGCCGACGAGGTTGGTGACCACGCCGAAGATTTCGTAGAACAGGAACAGCATCGCCACCTGCAGCGGCGTGTAGCCCAGCTGGTGGAAATGCAGCACCACCAGCATGCGCAGCGCGCCGTCGGTGAGGGTGAAGGCCCAGTAGTTGCCGGTGACCAGCAGGTACTGGCGGACCGCGCTGTTCACGCGCGGCCGACCTTGCGCGCCAGTTCGACGGTGCGGTTGGCGTAGCCCCATTCGTTGTCGTACCAGGCGAACACCTTCACCTGGGTGCCGGCGACGACCATCGTGAAGGGCCCGTCGACGATGGCGCTGCGCGGGTCGGTGCGGTAGTCGATCGACACCAGCGGCCGCGTCTCGAAGCCCAGGATGCCCTTGAGCGGGCCGTCGGCCGCCGCCTTGAGCAGGGCGTTCACTTCCTCGACGGTGGTCTCGCGCTTCACCTCGAACACCGCGTCGGTGAGCGAGGCGTTGGCCAGCGGCACGCGCACGGCGTGGCCGTTCAGGCGGCCCTTGAGCTCGGGGAAGATCTCGGTGATGGCGGTGGCCGAGCCGGTGGTGGTGGGGATCAGGCTCATGCCGCAGGCGCGGGCGCGGCGCAGGTCCTTGTGCGGTTGGTCAAGGATGGACTGCGTGTTGGTGAGGTCGTGCACCGTGGTGATGGAACCATGGCGGATGCCCAGGCCTTCGTGGATGACCTTCACGATCGGCGCCAGGCAGTTGGTGGTGCAGCTGGCGGCAGTGACGATGCGGTGCGCGGCCGGGTCGAACAGGTGGTCGTTGACGCCCATCACCACGTTCAGCACGCCGGCTTCCTTCACCGGCGCGGTGACGACGACGCGCTTCACGCCCTGGTCGAGGTAGGCCTGCAGCGCGGCGGTGGTCTTCATCTTGCCGCTGGCTTCGATGACCACGTCGCAGCCCGACCAGTCGGTGTCGGCGATGGCCTTGTTGCGCGTCACCGGGATGCGCTGGCCGTCGATGAGCATGGCGTCGCCGTCGTGCGTGGCCTCGTGCGCCCAGCGCCCGTGCACGGAATCGAAATTCAGCAGGTGGGCGAGGGTGGTCGCGTCGCCGGCCGGGTCGTTGACGTGCACGAACCGCACGTCGTTCGCGCCGAAGGCGGCGCGCAGCGCCAGGCGGCCGATGCGGCCGAAACCGTTGATGCCGATCTTGAGGCTCATGTCTGTCGGGGATCCGTGGAGGAGAGGGTCAGCAGCAGGCTTGTTTGGACGGGCCGGGGGCCGGCGGCAGGCACCGGGCCGGGTCGCCGCCGCAGCAGGTGTCGGTGAGGTAGGCCACCAGGCCGCGCACGGTGTCGACCTCGGCGCGGTAGCGGATGTGCCGGCCCTGGGGCTCCGGCCGGATCAGGCCGGCCTGCTGCAGCGCCTTGAGGTGGAAGGACTGGGTGGTGGCGGGCAGGCCGAGCTGGTCGGCGATTTCCCCGGCGAAGGCGCCTTCCGGGCCGCGCTCAAGCAACCATCGGTAGATGGCCAGCCGGTGCGGCTGGGCCAGGGCCGAGAGGGCGGCGAGGGCGGCGGTCGTGTCCATGTTTCCAGAATAGTGGAAGCGTGTGACGCTTCCAAGACAGCCACGACCCGCCCGCGACTCAGGCCTTGCGGCGCAGTTCGCCGGCCAGGTCGGTGCCGGGCGCGACGGTGTTGAAGACGGTGCCGTACTTGCGCACGTTCTCGTGCAGCAGGGCCAGGCGGTGGTCGGACTCGTCGGTGTCCACGACGATCTCGTAGCGGATCGACTCAAGTTTCGGCGGCACGTCCTGGCGCACGCCCTCCACCCGCACTTCCACCCCGCGCAGTTCGAAGCGCAGGATCGGCACCACCCGCTCGATGCCCTTGATCATGCAGGCCGACAGCGCGGCCAGCAGCAGCTCGGCCGGGTTGAAGGCGTCGCGGCGGCCGGCCAGGTCGGTGTCGAGCACCAGCCGCGCGTCCTTGCAGTCGGCGGTGGAGCCATGCGCGTCGACGCGGCGCGCCTGGACCAGGAAGCTGAGCTTCGGTTTCGGGGACGTGGCCATCATCGCTCCTCCGTGGAAGTCCGCCGGGGCCCCTGGGGCCCCGGCGGAAGGTGGTTCAGGCGTCCGCGGCTTCCTTGTAGGCATCCACCGGGATGCAGGCGCACATCACGTTCTTGTCGCCGTAGACGTTGTCCACGCGCGCCACCGGCGGCCAGTACTTGGCCTGGCGCAGGCTGGCGAGCGGGAACGCCGCCAGCTCGCGCGGGTAGGCGTGGGTCCATTCGCTGGCCGACACCTTGGTGGCGGTGTGCGGGGCGTTCTTGAGCGGGTTGTCCTCGCGATCGAGCTTGCCTTCCTCGATGGCGCGGATCTCGTCGCGGATCTGGATCATGGCGTCAATGAAACGATCCAGCTCGTGCTGCGATTCGCTTTCCGTCGGCTCCACCATCAGCGTGCCCGAGACCGGGAAGCTGAGCGTGGGGGCGTGGAAGCCGAAGTCGATCAGGCGCTTGGCCACGTCCTCGGCGCCGACGCCGGTGGCGTCCTTGAGCGGGCGCAGGTCGAGGATGCACTCGTGCGCCACCAGGCCGTTGCGGCCGGTATAGAGCGTCTTGTAGTGCGGCGCCAGCCGCTTCGCGATGTAGTTGGCGTTGAGCAGGGCCACCTGGGTGGCGCGGCGCAGGCCTTCGGCGCCCATCATCACGACGTACATCCAGCTGATCGGCAGGATCGAGGCCGAGCCGAAGGTGGCCGCCGACACCATGCCCACGTCGCCCTCGCCGCCGAAGGCCTTGGGCAGGAACGGCGCCAGGTGCGACTTGACCGCGCAGGGGCCCACGCCGGGGCCGCCGCCGCCGTGCGGGATGCAGAAGGTCTTGTGCAGGTTCAGGTGGCTGACGTCCGAGCCCCACTTGCCGGGCTTGGCCACGCCGACCAGCGCGTTCATGTTGGCGCCGTCGGTGTACACCTGGCCGCCGTGCGCATGCACGATGTCGCAGATCTCGACGATGTCCTCCTCGAACACGCCGTGCGTGGACGGGTAGGTGACCATCAGCGCGGCGAGGCGGTCGGAGTACTTCTCGGCGTTGCGGCGGATGTCCTCGACGTCGACGTTGCCGTTGGCGTCGGTCTTGGTGACCACCACGGTCATGCCGCACATCTGCGCCGAGGCCGGGTTGGTGCCGTGCGCCGAATCCGGGATCAGGCAGATGTCGCGGTGCGCCTCGCCGCGGCTGCGGTGGTAGGCGCGGATGGCCAGCAGGCCGGCGTATTCACCCTGGGCGCCGGAGTTCGGCTGCAGGCTGACGGCGTCGTAGCCGGTGCACTCGACCAGCATGGCCTCGAGCGACTCGATCAGCTCGCGGTAGCCGGCGGCCTGTTCCGGCGGCGCCAGCGGGTGGATGTTGGCGAACTCGGGCCAGGTCACCGGGATCATCTCGGCGGTGGCGTTGAGCTTCATGGTGCAGCTGCCCAGCGGGATCATGGTGCGATCCATCGCCAGGTCCTTGTCGGCGAGCGAACGCATGTAGCGAAGCAGCTCGTGCTCGCTGTGGTGGGTGTTGAACACCGGGTGCTGCAGGTACTTCGAGGTGCGGCGCAGCGAGTCCGGGATGAGTTCCGGCGCGGTGGCGTCGAGCGCGTCCACGGACGGCAGCGCGGCCTCGTCGGACGGCGCGAAGATGCGCCACAGCAGGGCGACGTCCTCGCGGGTGGTGGTTTCGTCGAGCGAGATGCAGAGCGAACCGTCGCCGCGCACGCGCAGGTTGGCGCGGTGCGCCCGGGCGCGCGCCAGGATGCGTTCGCCGGCCTGGCCCGCGTCGATGCACAGGGTGTCGAAGGCGGTGGCATGCACCACCGAGTGGCCCA
Source organism: Arenimonas malthae CC-JY-1 (assembly GCF_000747075.1). GTDB lineage: Bacteria > Pseudomonadota > Gammaproteobacteria > Xanthomonadales > Xanthomonadaceae > Arenimonas > Arenimonas malthae. Next base: position 8,582 of record NZ_AVCH01000187.1, on the reverse strand, counting down.
GTTCGCGCAGGCCGGCGGCCAGGATGGCGGTCAGGCGGGTGACGCGACGGGCGATGCGCGCCAGGCCCTCGGGGCCGTGGTAGACGGCGTACATCGAGGCCATCACCGCCAGCAGCACCTGCGCGGTGCAGATGTTGGACGTGGCCTTCTCGCGTCGGATGTGCTGCTCGCGGGTCTGCAGGGTGAGGCGGTAGGCCGGCTTGCCCTCGGCGTCGATGGAGACGCCGATCAGGCGGCCCGGCATCGAGCGCTTGAAGGCGTCCTTGCAGGCCATGAAGGCCGCGTGCGGGCCGCCGAAGCCGAAGGGCACGCCGAAGCGCTGGGTATTGCCGACCACGATGTCGGCGCCCATCTCGCCCGGCGGCTTGAGCAGGGTCAGGGCCAGCAGGTCGGTGGCGACCACGAACAGGGCGTTGTGCGAGTGGATGACCTCGGCGTCGCGGCTCCAGTCCTCGATCCAGCCGCTGGAGGCCGGGTACTGCACCAGCACGCCGAAGTAGTCGCCCTTGGCGAGCGCGGCGTGGAAGGCGTCGGTGGAGCGCACGATGTCCAGGGCGATGCCCAGCGGCTCGGCGCGGGTGCGCAGCACTTCGATGGTCTGCGGGTGGGTGTCGCCGGCCACCAGGAAGGTGTTGGACCTGGACTTGGCCGAGCGCTTGGCCAGGGTCATGGCCTCGGCCGCCGCGGTGCCCTCGTCGAGCAGGGAGGCGTTGGCGATCTCCATGCCGGTGAGGTCGGCGCACAGGGTCTGGAAGTTGATCAGCGCTTCCATGCGGCCCTGGGAGATCTCCGCCTGGTAGGGCGTGTAGGCCGTGTACCAGGCCGGGTTCTCCAGGATGTTGCGCAGGATGACGTTCGGCGTGTGGGTACCGTAGTAGCCCTGGCCGATGAAGCTGCGGAAGACCTGGTTCTTGCCGGCGATGTCGCGGATCTTGGCGATGGCCTCGACCTCGGTGACCGGGGCGGGCAGGGCCAGCGGGGCGGCCGACTTGATGCTGGCCGGCACGATGGCGTCGGTCAGGGCGTCGAGCGAGTCGTGGCCGACCACGCGCAGCATGTGCGCGATTTCGGCGTCGTTGGGGCCGATGTGGCGTTCGAGGAAGGCGTCGTGGTGCTCGAGCTGGCGCAGGCTGTCGCGATTCATGGCGGATCCGGACATGGGAAGGGACCGTGCAAGCCGCACGGGGCGCCCCTCTGTCCTTTTGCCTGAGAGTTTTGGGCGTGTTGCCCATGCCCCTTCGGCGCCGGCTGGTTCCGGTCTCTCCAGAGTCGCTCGCGTGATGCGGTTCCGGGTCCTGAGCGATTACGGGCGTTACGCCTTCGGCGCTGGCTTACGCCAGCCTCTCCCGCACCACGCATCGAGCCCCCCCATTCTACCCGAAGCCCCCGGGGGTGGGGGCGTGAAGCCCCTACTGGCTGGTCAGGTCGGCCTTCTGGCGCTCGTCCGCCGGCGGCTCGCCGTGGACCAGGAACCAGGTGTTTTCGGCGATGTTGGTGGCGTGGTCGCCGATGCGCTCGATGTTCTTGGCCGCGAACAGCAGGTGGGTGCAGGCCGTGATCTGGCGGGGGTCCTCGGCCATGTAGGTCAGCAGTTCGCGGAACAGGCCGGTGTATTCGGCGTCCAGCTCCACGTCGCGGCTGCGCACGGCCATGGCCTTGTCGGCGTCGCGCAGGCGGTAGGCCTCGAGCGCCTCGGCCACCAGGCCGTTGGCCAGCTTGGCCAGGGCCGGCAGGCCGCGGGCGGCCGAGACCGGCGCCGACTGGTTGAGCACCATGCTGCGCTTGGCCACGTTGGCGGCGTAGTCGCCGATGCGCTCGATGTCGGCCGAGATGCGCAGGGCCGCGTAGACCTCGCGCAGGTCGCGCGCCATTGGCTGGCGCAGGGCCAGCAGGCGCAGCACGTCATGGCTGACTTCATGCTCGAGCGCGTCGATGGCGTCGTCGTTGGCGACCACGCGCATGGCGGCCTGGCTGTCGCGGCGCTGGAGCACGTCGATGGCGGCGTCGAGCTGGGCCACGGCGATCTGGCCCATGCGCTGGATTTCGCCGTCGAGGCGCTTGAGCTCGCTGTCGTAGCTCTTGACGATGTGGTCGTGGGTCGGGCTCATCGCGATGTCCTCGTGCTCAGCCGAAGCGGCCGGTGATGTAGTCTTCGGTCTGCTGCTTGGTCGGCTTGGTGAAGATGGTGGTGGTCGGGCCGTGCTCGATCAGTTCGCCCAGGTACATGAAGGCGGTGAAGTCGGAGCAGCGGGCCGCCTGCTGCATGTTGTGGGTCACGATCAGGATCGTGAACTGTTGCTTGAGCTCGGCGAAGAGCTGCTCGATCTTGCCGGTGGCGATCGGGTCGAGCGCCGAAGTGGGTTCGTCGAACAGGATCACCTGCGGCTTCAGGGCCACCGCGCGGGCGATGCACAGGCGCTGCTGCTGGCCGCCGGACAGGCCCAGGGCGCTCTGCTTGAGCTTGTCCTTGACCTCGTCCCACAGCGCCGCCTGGCGCAGGGCCTCCTCGACGCGGTCGGCCATGTCGGCCTTCGACAGCTTCTCGTAGTGGCCGATGCCGTAGGCGATGTTGTCGAAGATCGACATCGGGAACGGCACCGGCTTCTGGAACACCATGCCGATCTTCGAGCGCAGGCGGTTGAGCGGGTACTTCGGGTCGAGCACGTTCTCGCCGTCGAGCAGCACCTCGCCGGTGGCGCGCTGGCCCGGGTAGATCGAGTAGATGCGGTTGAAGATGCGCAGCAGGGTGGACTTGCCGCAGCCCGAGGGACCGATCAGCGCGGTCACCTTGTTCTCGGGCACGTCGAAGCTGATGTCCCTGAGCGCGGTGAAGTCGCCGTAGTGGAAGGCCAGGTTGCGCGCGGCGAGCTTGACCCGCGACGGCTCGGCCGCGCCGGCGGCGGCCTGCGGGACGGCGGTGGCGAAGGTGATCGGGGCGTCAGTCATGGTGGGTCTTCTTGCGCAGCAGGAGGGTGCGTGCGACCAGGCTGACGGCCAGCACGAACAGGGTGATCAGGAAGGCGCCGGCCCAGGCCAGCTGGTTCCAGTACTCGAAGGGGCTCATGGCGAACTGGAAGATGGTGACCGGCAGGTTCGGCATGGCGCCGGACATGTCGGTGTTCCAGTACTGGTTGTTGAAGGCGGTGAACAGCAGCGGCGCGGTCTCGCCGCTGATGCGCGCCAGCGCCAGCAGCACGCCGGTGAGGATGCCGGGAAGCGCCGCGCGGTAGAGGATCTGCGTGGTCACCTTCCACTGCGGGATGCCCAGCGACAGGGCCGCCTCGCGCATCTGGCTGGGCACCAGGCGCAGCATCTCGTCGGTGGTGCGCACCACCACCGGCAGCACGATGAAGGCCATGGCCACCGAGCCCGCGTAGCCGGAGAACGAACCGGTCGGCCGCACCACCAGGGTGTAAACGAACAGGCCCAGCACGATCGACGGCGCCGAGAGCAGGATGTCGTTGACGAAGCGGATCACCTCGCCGATCTTGCGCGACCGCGCGTATTCGGCCAGGAAGGTGCCGGCGGCGATGCCCACGGGCGCGCCCAGGCAGATCGCGAGCGTGCTGAGCATCAGCGAGCCGACGATGGCGTTCTTCAGGCCACCGGTGTCCTGGCCCGGCGGCGGGGTCATCTCGGTGAACAGCGACAGGCTCATCGCGTCCACGCCCTTGCTGATCGTGACCCAGAGGATCCACACCAGCCAGAACAGGCCGAACAGGGTGGCGGCGCCGGAAAGCACCAGCGACGCCGCGTTCACCAGCCGGCGGCGGAAATACAGGCGGTCGGCGATGGAGGCCATCAGTTGCCCTCCCGCTTGGCCAGGCGCATCAGCATGAGCTTGGCGATGGCCAGCACCACGAAGGTGACGATGAACAGCACGAAGCCCAGCGCCAGCAGCGCCGACTGGTACATCGGCGTGGTCGCCTCGGCGAATTCGTTGGCGATGGACGCGGCGATCGAGTTGCCCGGCATCAGCAGCGAGGCGTTGATCTGGTGCGAGTTGCCCAGCACGAAGGTCACGGCCATGGTTTCGCCCAGGGCGCGGCCCATGCCCAGGAAGATGCCGCCGATCACCGCCGAACGGGTGTAGGGCAGCACGATGTCCCACACCACCTCGGTGGTGGTGGAGCCGAGCGCGTAGGCCGATTCCTTCAGGCGGTTGGGCACGGTCATGAACACGTCGCGCATGACCGAGGAAATGAAGGGGATGACCATGATCGCCAGCACGATGCCGGCGGTCAGCATGCCGATGCCCAGCGGCGGGCCGGCGAACAGCTGGCCGACGAAGGGCAGGGTGCCCAGCTTCTCGTCGACCCAGGGATAGACGTTGTCGGCCAGGAAGGGCGCCAGCACGAACAGGCCCCACATGCCGTAGATTATGGACGGGATGCCCGCCAGCAGCTCGATGGCCATGCCCAGCGGCTGGCGGATCCAGGCCGGGGCGACCTCGGTGAGGAACAGCGCGATGCCGAAGCTCACCGGCACGGCGATGATCATGGCGATGATGGTGCTCACCACGGTGCCGTAGATGGCCACCAGGGCGCCGTATTCCTCGGTGACCGGGTTCCATTCCGTGGAAGTGAGGAAGCCCAGGCCGAACTCTTCGAAGGCCTCGCGGCCGCCCCAGAACATCGACAGGGCCGCCAGGCCCAGCGCGATCAGGACGAACCAGCCGGCCAGGGTGACCAGGTTGCGGAAGGCCCAGTCGCCGAACGCATCCAGGCGGTGCGATCGTTCGGGGGCGGGCGGGGCGGAAGCGGTTTGCATTCGCGGCGCTCTTTTACTGGGGCCTGTCTAGTGAAGAAGCCCGCGCGCCCTCGGGGGGCGCGCGGGCCGGTGCGGCTCGGCGCTTACCTTACTTGAAGTTCGCGGCCCAGTAAGCCTTGATCTGCGCGACCAGCTCGTCCGGCAGCGGCACGTAGCCGAGCTGGGTGGCGGAGGCGTCGCCCTTCTCGTAGACCCAGGCGAAGAACTCGCGGGCCTGCTTGTTGCCCTCGGCGTTCTTGGGCTGCTTGGACATCAGGATGAAGTTGGTGGCGGCGATCGGCCAGGAGTCCTTGCCCGGGGCGTTGGTGACGACCAGGTAGAAGTCCTTCGAAGTGGCCCACTCGGCGCTGGCCGCGGCGGCCTGGATCGAGGCGTTGCTGGCCTGCACGTAGTTGCCCGCGGCGTTCTTCATCGAGGCGTACGGCACCTTGTTGGTCAGCGCGTAGGACAGCTCGATGTAGCCGATGGCGCCCTTGATCTGCTTCACGTAGGCGGTCACGCCCTCGTTGCCCTTGCCGCCCACGCCGGTCGGCCAGCGCACCGAGGTGCCTTCGCCAACCTTGGACTGCCACTCCGGCGACACCTTGGACAGGTAGTTCACGAAGTTGAAGGTGGTGCCGGAGCCGTCCGAGCGGTGCACGACGGTGATGCGCTGGTTCGGCAGGGCCAGGCCCGGGTTCAGGGCGGCGATGGCCGGGTCGTTCCAGGCCTTGATCTTGCCCAGGTAGATGTCGGCCAGGGTCTTGCCGTCGAGCTTGAGCTGGTTGGCGGCGATGCCCGGGATGTTGTAGGCCGGCACGATGCCGCCCATCACGGACGGGAACTGCACCAGGTTCGAGGCGGCCAGGTCTTCCGGCTTCAGCGGGGCGTCGGACGAACCGAAGTCCACGGTGTTGGCCTTCATCTGGGCGATGCCGCCGCCCGAGCCGATGGACTGGTAGTTGATGCGGTGGCCGGTTTCGGCGTTGTAGTCGGCCGACCACTTGGACATGGTCGGGAACACGAAGGTGGCGCCGGCGCCGGTGATGTCGGCGGCCTGGGCCTGGGTGCCGAGGACGGCGGCCACCGCCAGCACGGCGATGCGGGACTTGTTCTTGAGGGAGCTAAACACGGTCGACTCCTTGGGATTCGGGGAGGGGGAAGGGCGGTCCCTTGCCCCTGATGTCAATGATTTATGACGAATGTGACAGCGGGGTTACATGGTCACGCGGGGCCCGCCGGGGCCGGCCCCGCGTTCAGGTTCACCAGAAGAAGGAGGCGCGGGCCTCGACGATGTTCGGGTCGTCGCTGATGCCGCGGCGCTGGGAATCGACCGCCACGTAGTTCAGGGCGAACTTGAAGTTCGAGCGCCAGTACCAGTTCACGCCGGCGGTCCAGGAGTCCATCTGGCCGCCCAGCACGCTGCCGTCGTCGAGGTCGATGGTGTCGTAGCGCAGGCCCAGCTGCCACATGCCGCTGGCCGGGGCGTCCGGGATGGCGGTGGTGATGACGCCGTTCTTGTAGCCCCAGGTCTCGCCGGTGACGTTCCACAGGCCCGAGACGTACCAGCTGTCGCCGGAGAAGTCGCCGGCGGCGGCATAGCGGTCCACGGTGGACTGCATGTACTCGGCCTGCACCTTCACCGGGCCCTCGACCCAGATGCCTTCCAGGCCCAGGGTGCGCTGGCGGTCGCTGGCGACCAGGTTGCCGGTGTCCACCAGGCGAACGGTGGCCAGGTCGGCCTGCGGGCGGGTGCGCAGGCGGATGGCGTCGGCGTCGGTGTCGTAGTCCACGGCCGACAGGCCCAGGTGCACGAGCTTGCCGGTCTCGTTCACCGGCGCCCAGGTGAAGCGGCCGCCGTAGCCGCTGCCGTGGGCCAGGTTGCGGGTGAGCTCGCGGCCGAACACGCTGCCGGTCAGGGTCCAGGTGTCGCCGGCGGTGGCCAGCTGCACGCCGAGGCGGCGGGCCACGCCGAAGGTGTTGGTCACCATGGCCTTGGAGATGAAGTCGTTGTTCTTGGTGCTCGACAGCTCTTCGAGGCTGTTGGGCTGCTTGTACTGGCCGGCGGTCAGGCTGGTGACGCCGCTGAAGCGGTACTGGATGTTGTTGTCGAGGTACTTGTCGGCCTTGGCGTCGTAGCCCACGACCCAGTTGAACATGCCCGGGCCCTTGCCCTTGACCACGATCTCGGCGCGGCGCATCTCGAACTCGCTGTCGTCGCCGTTGATGCCGTTGCCGTTGAGGTCGGCCACGTCGTTGTCGAACCAGTTGGCGTCGGCCTGCATCAGGCCTTCGAGGGAAACCTCCGAGCCGCCGATCACGTCGAAGGTGATCTCGGCGAAGGCCGGGGTGGAGAGCGCGCCCAGCAGGGCAACGGTCAGGAGCTTGCGTGAAAGATTCATGGCACGGGCCTTGTCGGTTGGGCGGCTCCGGGCGGGGACGTCCGCCGGATGGGCGCAATCTAGGAAGGGTCTGTGACGGGGAAATGACAAAAAGTCAGTTTCGTGTCCCCCGGGTGTCGTTCAGGTTGCGGTTAGGTGTCAGGCGCCGCCCCGCCAAGTCATTGCCGCGAAAGGATTCATGGGCTGCAACGCCTTGTCGCGAAGCCGGCGGCCATCTGGCCGTCATGAAACCAACACCGCGCCCTCATCTTTGTTGCGGCGCCGTCGCCGGGCTGTCTCCGGGCTGTCATCTGCGCTTTCCAGACTGGCCCGGAACCCTTCCGAGGCCCCGCCATGCCCGCTCCCGACATCCCGCCGGCCCTGCGCCAGTGGATCATCGACCAGGCCCGCCAGGGCCAGCCGCCCGCCACCGTGGTGCAGGCCATGCTGGCCCGGGGCTGGCAGGAAGAGCAGGCGGTGGACGCGGTGCAGGAGGTGCTGCACGGCTACCTCGTGGAGCACGCGCGCGAACACGGCCTGCCCGAACCCACCGCGGTGCCCGAGCCCATGGAACGCGGCGGCCCGCACCTGCTCGATGGCGGCGACCGCCGGGTGCCGGTGCTCGCGAGCCTGCTGCATCCGCGCGTGGTGGTGCTGGGCAGCGTGCTTTCGGACGAGGAGTGCGACGAACTCGTGGCGCTGGCCCGCCAGCGCCTGGCGCGCAGCGAGACCTTCCTGCTCGAGGAGGGCGTGAGCCAGGTGCACGAAGGCCGCACCAGCGAAGGCATGTTCTTCCTGCGGGGGGAAAACGAGCTGTGCCGACGCATCGAGGCGCGGCTGGCGGCGCTGTGCCAGTGGCCGGTGGAAAACGGCGAGGGCCTGCAGGTGCTGCGCTACGGCCCCGGCGCCGAATACAAGCCGCACTTCGACTATTTCGATCCGGCGAAACCCGGCACGCGCGGCATCCTGCAGCGCGGCGGCCAGCGCGTGGCGACGGTGGTGATGTACCTCAACACGCCGGCGCGCGGCGGCGAGACCACCTTCCCCGAGGCGAAGTTCGACGTGGCGCCGGTGAAGGGCAACGCGGTGTTCTTCAGCTACGACCGGCCGCACCCCATGACCGGCACCCTGCACGGCGGCGCGCCGGTGATCGAGGGCGAGAAGTGGGTGGCCACCAAGTGGCTTCGGCTGGGCGCCTACACCTGATCAGAAGCGCAGTTCGGCCTCTACGCCGGCGTCGCCCGCCGACAGCGACACGCCGCGCGGGCCGGCGCCGGCGAGGCGCTGCTGTTCGATCCAGGCGAAGAGCAGGTCCGGCGCGGACGGGCCCAGGGTGAGGCGCGCCTGGCCGTCGGCGTCGTTCCGGGCTTCGCGCACGGTCAGGCCCAGCGCCCGCGCACTTTCGGCCAGGGCTTCGGCACGCGGGCGCGGCGCCTGCGCGGACGCGGCCGG
>NZ_AVCH01000186.1 GCF_000747075.1 Arenimonas malthae CC-JY-1 | reverse complement strand
GCAAGCCTGGCGGCGGCGGTGGCGCCCGTCCGGGTGGCGGCGGCGGCCCGCGTCCCGGCGGCGGTGGCCCGCGCGGCTTCAAGCCCAAGCGTCCCGAAGGCCTGCCCTCGGACGACTGACCGATGGCCAGCCTGGAAGCGCGCTGCCTGGCGCGCCAGTGGTTCTATCCGTTCCGCCTCGCTTCCGGCGCGGTGACGGAAACCTACGTCAGCCCCGACGTCGCGTTGATCCACCAGACCCGCCTGCAGATGCTGCAGGCGGCGGTCGCCGCGCACTTCGGTTCACCCGCGCGCGCCGGCGTGAAGGCCATCGACCTGGCCTGCCACGAAGGCTGGTTCGCGCAGCAACTGCCGGCCATGGGCATCCGCGACGTGCTGGGCGTGGACGCGCGCGAACAGCACGTGCAGGACGCCCGGCTCATCGCCGAAGCCTGCGGCCACGAAACGCTGCGCTTCCGCCAGGCCGACGTGCACTCGCTCGACCCGGCCCGCGACGGCCGCTTCGACCTGGTGCTCTGCCTGGGGCTCATCTACCACCTGGAAAACCCGGTTGGCGCGCTGCGCACCGCGCGCGCGCTCACCGCCGACGGCGGCCTGTGCCTGATCGAAACCCAGGTCGCGCCCGGCCTGTCGGGCGCCATCGACTACGGCCACCACACCTTCGTGAAGCCGCTCACGGGCAGCTTCGCCATCGTCGACGAAACCGACGAAACCCACGGCCCCGAGACCTCCACCACCGGCATCTGCCTGGTGCCCAGCCTCGACGCCCTGCTGTGGATCCTGCGCAAGGTCGGCTTCCGCCACGCGCAGGTGCTGCCCGTGCCGGCGGGCGGCTACGAGCAGCTGGCGCACGGCAAGCGCGTGATGGTGGCGGCGAGCGCCTGAGTCAGTCGAGCAGCGTGAACCGGTCGGCGTCGAGCTGGGCCGGGAAACGTTCGCGGTGTTCCGCCAGCTTCGCGCCCGACAGCACCGTAGTGGCCACCTGCGGCTTTTCGTCCAGCTCCAGCAGCGGCATGCCCAGGAAATCAAGCGCGGCGCTGTCGCCGCTGTAGGCGATGCCGTTGCCGTCGGTGCCGGCGCGGTTCACGCCGACCACATAGCTCAGGTTCTCGATGGCGCGGGCGCGCAGCAGCGTGCTCCAGGCATAGCGGCGCGCGGCCGGCCAGTTCGCCACGAACAGCAGCAGGTCGTAGTCGAAACGCCCTTCCGCCTCGGCGCCGAAGCGGTTGCGGATGAACACCGGGAAACGCAGGTCGTAGCAGACCAGCGGGCGCACGCGCCAGCCTTTCAGTTCCACCGTGATCGGGTCCTTGCCCGCGGCGTAGCGCTCGTGCTCGCGCGCCATGCGGAACAGGTGGCGCTTGTCGTAGTGGTGCAGCGCGCCGTCGGGCGTGGCCCAGATCAGGCGGTTGTACACGCCCTCGCCCACCCGAAGCTGCACGCTGCCGGTGACCACGGCGCCGAGCGCGGCAGCCTGTTCGCGCAGCCAGGCCACGGTGGGGCCGTCCATGGTCTCGGCCGAGGCCAGGGCCTCGTTGCTGAAGCCGGAGGTGAAGGTTTCCGGCAGCACCACCAGGTCGGTGTGGCCGGCCAGCGGCGCCATCGCGGCGCCGTAACGCGCGCGGTTGGCGGCGGGGTCGTGCCAGGCGGTGTCGCCCTGCACCAGGGAAACGCGCAGGTCGGGCAGGCTCACAGCTTTTCCAGGCGTTCGATGGCGGCGTCGAGCGTGGGCTCGACCTTGGCGAAACACAGGCGCGCCAGGCGCTGGCCCGCCGGCGGCGTTTCGTAGAACGGCGACAGCGGGATCGCCGCGACGCCCTTTTCGATGGTCAGCCAGCGGCAGAATTCGGCGTCGGGGAGGTCGCTGACGGCGGAATAGTCCACCAGCTGGAAGTAGCCGCCCGGCACCGGCAGCGGCCTGAGCCGGGTGCGGCCGAGCTGCTCGCGGAAGCGGTCGCGCTTGGCCTGGTAGAAGGCGCCGAGCTGTTCGTAGTGCTCCGGCTCCTGCCCGATCATGGCCGCGAACGCCCACTGCGCCGGGGCGAAGGTGCAGAAGGTGTTGTACTGGTGGACCTTGCGGAATTCGGCGCTCAGCGCCGGCGGCGCCACCACGTAGCCAACCTTCCAGCCGGTGCAGTGGTAGGTCTTGCCGAAGCTCGACACCACGAAGGCGCGCTCCGCCAGCTCCGGGTAGCGCAGCACGCTTTCGTGCCGTACGCCGTCGAAGATGATGTGCTCGTACACCTCGTCCGACAGCAGCAGCACCTGGCTGCCGCGCAGGATCTCGGCCAGCACCGCCATGTCCTGCGGGCCCAGCATGGCGCCCGAGGGGTTGTGCGGGCTGTTGATCATCAGCATCCGCGTGCGCGGGGTGATGGCGTCGCGCACGCGCTGCCAGTCCACCGAAAAATCCACCGGGTCCAGCGGCACGTGCACGGCCTTGGCGCCGGCCAGGTCGATGGCGGGCTCGTAGCAGTCGTAACACGGGTCGAGCACGACCACTTCCTCGCCCGGGCGCACCACCGCCAGCACCGCGTCGAAGATGGCCTCGCTGGCGCCCGAGGTGACCGTCACCTCGGCGTCGGCGTCCACGACGCGGCCGTAGCAGCGCGCGGTCTTGGCGGCGATGGCCTGGCGCAGGGCCGGGATGCCGGTCATGGGCGCGTACTGGTTCTTGCCCTCGGCCATGGCGCGCGCGAGCTCGTCCACCAGCCGCTGCGGCACCGGGAAATCGGGAAAGCCCTGGCCCAGGTTCACCGCGCGGTGCTCCAGCGCCAGCTGGGACATCACGGTGAAGATGGTGGTGCCGACCTTGGGCAGCTTGGTCTCGGGGGTCATCGCGCGTTCCTTGGCCGGGCTCAGGGCGCGCAGCCCTGGGTGCTTCCCAGCGGCACCACGTTGTCCACCACGTTCCAACCGCCACCGACGCCGTTGGCGAAGGTGGCGTCGAGCGTGATGCCGGTGATGGCGGTGGCGCCGTACTGGCGCGACACCGTGCCCACCGCCGTGCGCACCGGCGCCGAGTAGGCCCCCAGCGGCGCGAAGCCCTGCAGCTGGTCGAGCTGGACCGGGTTGTTGCCGGTGTTGAAGGCGCCGCCGCGCTCGGCTGCCAGGAAGCGCGGCACGCCGAGGTTGTCGTAGATGAAGGCGGCGATGAACTCGTAACCCGGGTGCACCTGCACGCTGTAGCCGCTGCCGGCGCGGGCCGGGTCGAACCAGTTCGCGCTGCTGTCGAGCGGCTGGCCGCCGACGGTGGGGCAGCCCGTCAGGAAGGCATCCATCGACTCGACGCCGGTGAATCCGTCGAGGTTGTAGGCGAACGAGAACTGCTTGTCGGTGACCGCGGTCATCACCGCGTTGCCCACCTGCACCAGGTGGTTGGCGCTGCCGTTCCAGGCCGCGCGGTAGATCGGCGTGCTCCAGCTGCCGTTGTCGCCGGGCTGCGGCGCCTGCATGTAGTACCAGGTCGGCGTGCCGTCCTGGAAATACGTGTACCAGAGCACCGCGCGCTCGGCGCCGGCCGGGTACATGAAGATGCCGTGGCCGCCGCGGGCGGGCGCGTAGTAGGAGCCGCCGCGCACCACCAGCGGCGCGCCGACGGCGTCGATGGTGGCGCTGACGGCCACTTCGGCCGCGGCGCCGCCGGTGTTGACCGGGGTGACGTACCAGCGGCCCGGCTGCAGGCTGCCGCCGGACACCGTGATCACCTGGTTGGCGCCCGCGGCCGTGGCCGAGAGCACCCCCGGCGCGTCGCGGGCCGGGGCCGGCGCCACCACGGGCGCGGCCGGACTGGCGACGCGCGCCGCATACAGCGACACCGAGCCGGTGCCCTGGGTCCGGAAGGTGACCGAGGTGGCATTGGCCGGCACGTCGAACACCAGGGTGTCGTGCGCGGCGCCCGGGGCCAGGCGCACGTTGCGGGCCACGCCCGCCGACAGCGCGAACGGCGCCAGCGCGCTGCCGCTCCGCACCAGGCGCACCGGCACTTCGATCACGCGCTCGCCCGGGGCGGCTTCGACCAGCAGCAGCGCCATGCGCTCGTCGCCCGCGGCCAGCGCCGGCACGTCGTAACCGATGCGCACCGCGAAGGGCGTGTCCGCGGGCACGTTGCCCGGGCCGGTGGCGACCAGGGCGCCGCTGCTGCCGGGCACCGCCGCGATGACGGTGCGCGACACGGTGACGTTGGTGCCGGCGCCGGACCAGTTCTGCGCCATGAGCCAGTACGTCTGGGCGGCCGCCGCGCCGTTCACGGTGAACTCGCAGGTTTCGTTGGACGCCGCCGACGTGGAGCGGCACAGCTCCTCGGACTCGTCCGGGCGGCCGTCGTTGTCGATGTCGCGGCCCACGAACAGGTCGATGTCCGGCGCCGCGGCGCGGGTGGTCACGCGCACGCGGTGGCGCACGCCGGCACCGGCCGGGATGGTGAAGGTCTCGTAGTAGTTGCTGGTGACGTCGTCGTAGATCTCGGTGTTGGTGGGGTCGACCGTGATGTTGCGCACCGACGTGGCGGGCACCGCCAGGTCGGTCATGCGGAAGCGCGCGTTGGGCAGCGGCAGCAGCGAATCAAGCGCCACGTCGGTGAAGCCGCGCTCGCGGCTGGCGTCGATGGCCACTTCGGCCGGCACGCCGGACTCGTCCGACACCGGCGAGGCGTACACCGCCACCGGCAGGCGCAGGTTCGGGCGGCCGTCGCCGCTGGTGTTGACCAGGGTCACCGAGCCATAGACCCAGGTGCCGGGCAGGCCGGCCGCGCTGACGTCGATGTCGAAGGTGATGGCGGAGCCCTGCGCGCTCGACACGAAGCCGGCCGCGCTGGGCGTGATGGTGGCGCCGCCGGAGAGCTGCGCCTGCACGGTGTAGCTGGCCGGGTTGGCGCCCGGCATCAGCTTGAAGCTGCGGGTCAGCTGGCAGGTCTGGAAGCAGCCCGCATGCGCCATCGTCGGCAGGTTCAGGTCCTCGGCCCCGCCGGTGAACACGGCGGCGCGCGCGTTGCGGAAGCTGCCCGCCGGTACTTCCATGTACAGCCCGGCGCGGGCGGCCAGGCCCACGTCGACGCGGCCGGCGCCCTGCTCGTGCGGGTTGGCGAAGGGCACGCCCGAACGCACCACCGGCTGCGCCGTCAGGCTCAGCGCGGACATCACCTGGTCGGCGGTGAGCGAGGGGTTGGTGGACTTGAGCAGCGCCGCGGCACCGGCGACGTGCGGCGTCGCCATCGAGGTGCCGTTGAGCGTGGCGATCGCGCTGGTGCTGCCGATGTAGGCGGCGGTGATCGTCACGCCCGGCGCGGTGATGTCGGGCTTGAGCACGCTCAGCGGAACGACCGGGCCACGGCCGCTGAAGCTGGCCAGGACGTCCGCGGTGACATTGCCGTTGCGGTTGGAAGAGGCCGCGGCGACGCCGAAAGTCCAGGGCGAATTTCCCGGATTGGTGACGGTGCCCGGGTTCGGGCCGTCGTTGCCGGCCGCCACCGCGACCACGACGCCGGCCTCGCGGGCGCCCAGGAAGGCCTCGGTGTCGTTGTACGGCGCCTGGCCCACGTAGGCCCAGGGGTCCTCGCTGCCGCCGCCGATGGAATAGTTGATGACGTCCACGCCGTCGGCCACGGCCTGGTCGATGGAGCGGATCAGCGCGGAGCCGTCGCAACCCTCGCTGTCGTCGCCGCAGCCCTTGTAGGCGATCAGGTTGGCGCGCGGCGCCACGCCGGTGTAGTTGGTCAGGTAGGCGTTGCCGGCCGCGGTGGCGGCCACGTGGGTGCCATGGCCGTCGGTATCGGCTGCCTCGCCCAGGCCGGTGTTGCCGATGGTGAAGTCCCAGAGGCCGATGAGCTTGTTGTTGCAGGCCGCCGGCGTGCTGGCGCAATAACCCTTGTAGCTGCCCAGCGGGTTGCTGATGCCGACGCCGGAGAAGGCCACGTGGCTGCGGTTGATGCCCGAGTCGATCACGCCGACCACGATGCCCTCGCCGCGGCGCGCGGTGCCGGTGGCGGCGCCGCTCCAGACCTCGTCGGCATTGATCCAGGCCGGGCCGTACTGGGTCTGCAGGTAGCGCTTGAAGTCGGGCCGCACCGCCTCGACGCCGGGCACGTCGCGCAGGCGCTCGGCTTCTTCGGCGGTCAGGTCGAGCGCGACGCCGTTCATGGCGTGCTGGTAGACGTACCGCGGCTCCAGCGGCCGGCCCAGGCGCACCGAGGCATCGGCCAGGCGGGCCCGGCGCAGGTCGGCCAGGTAATCGAGGTAGGCCACGGCCTCGACGCTTTCGGCCACGTACTTGCGGGCGCCGGTGACGGCCGGGCTGGTGGCCGCGAGCTTGGGCCGGCGGCGGTCGCCGGGCGGGAAGCCGCGGAAGCTGCCGGCGGCCGGCTCCTCGAACACCACGATCCAGCGCGACAGCGTTTCCGAACGCTTCTCCACCGCGGTTTCGGGACGGGCCAGCGCATCCTGCGCGGGCGCGGCGAGGCCCAGTCCAAGGGCGATCGCGAGCATGAGGGGGGTTGCGCGCATGGTGGGGCTGTCCTGCAGATGAACGGAATTCCCGATTCTCACCGACATGGGTGTGAATCTCAAACGAAGACGGCGATCGCGGTGATTGACGGGCGTCATGGACACTGCTTGAAGCGAGTCGGTAGCATTCCCGCGCAATGAAGCCCCACGAGCCCGCCGACGCCCCGCTGCTGCAAGCCCGCGGGCTGGCGTTCTCGCGCAACGAGGAGCCGGTGTTCGGCCCGCTCGACTTCGAACTGCGGCCCGGCGAGGCCCTGCTGGTGCTGGGCGGCAACGGCGCCGGCAAGACCACCCTGCTGCGCGTGCTGGCCGGCCTGCTCGACGCCAGCGGCGGCGAAGTGCGGCTGCAGGGCCGCCCGGTCGACCGCGACCACCTGGCCCGCGGCAGCGCCTACCTCGGCCACCTGCCCGGTCACAAAGGTGAACTGGGTACGCTGGAAAACCTCCAGTTCGCCCAGGCGCTCAACGGCGGCGAGCCGGCGGATCTCGTGCAGGCCCTGGCCGAGGTCGGCCTGGCCGGCTACGAGGACACCCCGGCCCGGCGCCTGTCCGCCGGCCAGAACAAGCGCCTGGGCCTGGCCCGGCTGCGCCTGCAGTCGGCGCCGCTGTGGCTGCTCGACGAGCCCTACGCCAACCTCGACCTCGACGGCATCGCCCTCGTGAACCGGCTGATCCAGGCCCAGGTGGCACGCGGAGGCGCGGTGCTGCTGACCACGCACGGCGCCTACGCCGCCCCGCCGGTGCCGGTGCGCACGCTGGCGCTGGGCCCGTCGCGGAGGCCGGCATGAGCGCGCCGTCCCTGCTGGCCGCGGCCAAGGCCCAGGCCCGCCGCGACCTGCGCCTGGTCTGGCGCCGCCGTGGCGACGCGGCCCAGCCGCTGCTGTTCGCGCTGATGGTGGTGGCGCTGTTCCCGCTGGCCCTGGGCTCGGACCCGCAGCAACTGGCGAAGATCGCGCCCGGCGTGCTGTGGGTGGCGGTGCTCCTGGCCGGCCTGCTCACCCTCGATTCGCTCTACCGCGGCGACCTGGAAGACGGCAGCCTCGAACAGATGCTGCTGGCGCCCGTGCCCCTGGCCTGGCTGCTGGCGGTACGGGTGGCCGTGCACTGGGCCACCACCGCCCTGCCCCTGGTGCTGGTGGCGCCGGTGCTGGCGGAATTCTTGTTCCTGCCCGGGGAACTCCTGCCCGTGCTGATGGTCTCGCTTGCGCTGGGGACGCCCCTGCTGAGCCTGATGGGCGCGGTGGTGGCGGCGCTCACGGTCGGGATACGGCGCTCTGGTATGCTTTTGGCCCTGCTGGCGCTGCCGCTGTTCCTGCCGGTCCTGGTGTTCGGCGCCGGCAGCGTGATGGCCGCCGCACAGGGCCTTCCCTGGGCCGGTGCGCTGCTGCTGCTGGCCGCCGGCCTGGTCCTTGCCCTGGTGCTTGCCCCGCTCGCCGCCGCCGCGGCGATCCGTATCGCCCTGACCTGACCGACGACGCCAACGCCGTGAATCCCGTCCTGCTCTGGTTCCACCAACTCGGCTCGCCGCCCACCTTCGACCGCTTCGCCGCGCGCTGGACGCCCTGGGGCTTCGGCCTGGGCCTGCTGGGCATGGCCATCGGCATCTACGGCGCGCTGTTCGTCGTGCCGGCCGACTACCAGCAGGGCGACAGCTTCCGCATCCTCTACATCCACGTGCCGGCCGCCTGGATGAGCCTGTTCGTGTACGGGCTGATGGCCGTGTACGCCGCCATCGCGCTGATCTGGCACATCAAGCTCTGCGAGATCCTGGCCATGGCCTGCGCGCCCATCGGCGCCCTGTTCACCGCCGTCACGCTGGCCACCGGTTCGATCTGGGGCAAGCCCATGTGGGGCACCTGGTGGGACTGGGACCCGCGGCTCACGTCCGAGCTGGTGCTGCTGTTCCTGTACCTGGGCGTCATCGGCCTCAACGCCGCCATCGAGGACCGCCGCGCCGCCGCGCGCGCCGCCGGTTTCCTGGCCATCGTCGGGGTGGTGCTGCTGCCGGTGATCCGCTACTCGGTGGAGTGGTGGAACTCGCTGCACCAGGGCGCCACCATCAAGCTCTTCGGCGAATCCACCATGGACGCGTCCATGGCCTGGCCGCTGTGGGTGATGGTGTTCGCCACCAAGTTCTGGTTCATCGGCTCGCTGCTGCAGCGCGCGCGCGCCGACAACCTCGAGCGCGAGTCCGGCAAGGACTGGGCCCGCGCCGCCGCGGGGGTGCCGCGATGAGCTACCTCGAGTACGTGGTCGGCGCCTATGCGGTGTTCGTCGCCTACCTCGCCTGGGACTTCCTGGCGCCGCGCCTGCGCCTGGCCCGCGCCCGCCGCAACATCGTGCAGCGCGCCCGCCGCGAAGCCACCCGAAATACCGGAGCCGTCGAATGATGCACCCCACCCGCAAGCGCCGCCTGTGGCTGGTGCTGGGCCTGGTGGCCGCCTCCGCGGTCGCCGCCGGCCTGGTCACCCTGGCCCTGCGCGAGAACATCACCTACCTCTACACGCCCAGCCAGGTCTATGCCGGCGAAGCCGCCGACCAGGCCGTATTCCGCCTGGGCGGCATGGTGGCCAAGGACAGCCTCAGGCGCGAAGACGGCACGCTGAAGGTGAGCTTCGGCGTCACCGACGGCGACGCGGTGATGACCGCGCACTACGAAGGCATCCTGCCGGACCTGTTCCGCGAGAACCAGGCCGTCATCGCCACCGGCCGCCGCCAGGGCGACGAGTTCATCGCCACCCAGGTGCTGGCCAAGCACGACGAGCAGTACATGCCGCGCGAAGTGGCCGAGGCCATGGGCAAGGCGCATGAAAAGCACAAGGTCGACGACAAGGCCAAGCCCGACGACCAGGGAGCTTACTGAGTGCTGCCCGAACTTGGATTGGTGAGCCTGGCGCTGGCGCTGATGCTGGCGCTGGCCCTGTCGGTGCTGCCGCTGCTGGGCGCCCAGCGCGGCCTGGCCCCGTGGATGGCCACGGCGCGGCCGCTGGCCTACGCGCTGCTGGTGGTCGTGTCGGTGTCCTATGCGCTGCTCACCTGGGCCTTCCTGCAGCACGATTTCTCGGTGGCATACGTGGCCCAGAACTCGAACTCGCTGCTGCCGCGCGCCTACCAGTTCACCGCGGTGTGGAGCGCGCACGAGGGTTCGCTACTGCTGTGGCTGTGGTTCCTGGTGCTGTGGACGGCGCTGGTGGCGCGTTTCTCGAAGGCGCTGCCGATGCCGGTGGTGGCGCGCGTGCTGGCGGTGATGGGCATGATCGCGCTGGGCTTCCTGGCCTTCACGCTGTTCACCTCGAACCCGTTCGAGCGCCTGCTGCCGGCCGTGGCCGAAGGCCGCGACATGAACCCGCTGCTGCAGGACCCGGGCATGATCTTCCACCCGCCCCTGCTCTACACCGGCTACGTGGGCTTCGCGGTGGCGTTCGCGTTCGCGGTGGCGGCGCTGATCGACGGCAAGGTGGACGCGCAGTGGGTGCGCTGGAGCCGGCCGTGGACCAACGTGGCCTGGGCCTTCCTGACCCTGGGCATCGCGCTCGGCAGCTTCTGGGCCTATTACGAGCTGGGCTGGGGCGGCTGGTGGTTCTGGGACCCGGTCGAAAACGCCAGCTTCATGCCCTGGCTGGTGGGCGCGGCGCTGCTGCATTCGCAGGCCGTCACCGAAAAGCGCGGCAGCTTCCGCGGCTGGACCCTGCTGCTGGCGATCGCGGCGTTTTCGCTGTCGCTGCTGGGCACCTTCCTGGTGCGCTCGGGCGTGCTGACCAGCGTGCACGCCTTCGCCTCGGACCCCGAGCGCGGCATGTTCATCCTGGCCTTCCTGGTGGTGGTGATCGGCGGCTCGCTGCTGCTCTACGCCCTGCGCGCGCCGAAGATGGAAACCGGCAAGCCCTTCGCCGCCGCGTCGCGCGAAACCTTCCTGCTGGCCAACAACCTGCTGCTCACCGCCGCCGCGGCGATGATCCTGCTGGGCACGCTGTACCCGCTGCTGGCCGAGGCGCTGGACCTGGGCAAGATTTCCGTGGGCCCGCCCTACTTCGGCCTGCTGTTCATCCTGCTGATGGCGCCGCTGGTGGCCCTGGTGCCCTTCGGTCCGCTGACCCGCTGGCAGCGCGAGGACCTGTCGCAGCCGCTGCGCTGGCTGGCGCCGTGGGCGGTGCTGGCGGGGGTGGTGGCGGTCATCACCTTCTTCGCCTGGCCCCACGGCACCGCCAAGACCGCCTTCGGCCTGCTCGGCGCGGCCTGGGTGGCCGCCGGCACGGCGCGCTTCGCCTGGCAGCGCCTGAAATCCACCAGCCAGGGCCAGCGCTTCACCGCCGAAATGGCCGGCATGCTGCTGGCGCACGCGGGCATCGCGGTGTTCGTGGCGGGCGTGTTCATCACCGAAAGCACCAGCATCGAGAAGGACGTGGCCGCGAAACCCGGCCAGCATTTCGAACTGCGTGGCCATGACTTCCATTTCGAAGGCGTGGAAAAGCGCCAGGGCCCGAACTACCTGGCCGACCACGGCACCGTGGTGGTGCGCCGCGACGGCCGCGAGATCGCCACCCTGCACCCGGAAAAACGCGCCTACGCCGCCGGCGGCCAGGTGATGACCGAGGCCGCGCTCGACGGCGGCCTCACCCGCGACCTGTACGTGGCGCTGGGCGAACCGCTGGACGCCAACGGCACCTGGGCGCTGCGCCTGTACGTGAAGCCCTGGATCCGGCTGATCTGGCTGGGTTCGCTGCTGATGGCGCTGGGCGGCTTCGTGGTGGTGTTCGACCGCCGCTTCCGCCGGCCCGTGCCGGCAGGAGTGCCGGCATGATCAAGCGCCTGCTTCCGCTGCTCGCGTTCGCGCTGCTGGCCGTGCTGCTGGGCCTGGGCGTGCTGCGCAATTCCGGCAAGGACACCAGCGCCATTCCGTCGCCGCTGGTGGGCAAGCCGGCGCCGGCGTTTTCACTGCCGGTGCTGGGCGAGCCCGACCGCCTGGTCAGCAACGAAGACCTGCTCGGCGAACCCTACCTGCTCAACGTCTGGGGCAGCTGGTGCCCGGCCTGCCGCGACGAGCACCCGGTGATCACCGAGCTCGCGCAGAGCGGCCGCATCAAGGTCGTCGGCTACGACTACAAGGACGAGCCGGAAGACGCGCAGCGCTGGCTGCAGCAGTTCGGCAACCCCTACTCGCTGGTCATCACCGACTACGACGGCCGCGCCGCGCTCGACTGGGGCATCTACGGCGCGCCGGAAACCTTCCTGGTGGACGCGCAGGGCGTGATCCGCTGGAAGTTCGTCGGCCCGATCACGCCCGAGGTGGTGCAGCAGCAGCTGCTGCCCGCGCTGGAGACGCTGGAATGAAGGCCTGGCTGTTCGCCCTGCTGATGCTGCTGTCGGCCGCCGCCGGCGCCATGGAGCCCATCGTGTTCCGCGACGACGCCGAGGAAGCCCGCTTCCGCGCGCTCAGCGCCGAACTGCGCTGCGTGATGTGCCAGAACCAGTCGCTGGCCGATTCCAACGCCCAGATCGCCCACGACCTGCGCCTGCAGGTGCTGGCGCTGATGCGCGAGGGCAAGACCGACCGCGAGATCAAGGATTACCTGGTCGCGCGCTACAGCGACTTCGTGCTTTACAACCCGCCCGTGCGTCCCTCGACCTGGCTGCTGTGGTTCGGCCCGGGCCTGGTGCTGCTGGGCGGCCTTGCCGCCGTGGTGGTGGTGGTGCGCCGCCGCGCCGCCCAGGCCCCGGCGGCCAACCCGTCCGACGACGGGCAGGAGTGGTGATGGGCAACTTGCTGCTGGCCTCGCTGGCCTTGGGCGTGGGCGTGCTGGCCTTCGTGCTGCGCCCGCTGTGGAAGGATGCGAAGGGCACGGCCCTGGCGCTGGCGCTGGCCCTGCTGGGCGGCACCGCCGGCCTGTACGCGCTGCTGGGCACGCCCGATGCGCTCGACCCGGAACTGGTGGAAGCGCCCAAGACCCTGGAGCAGGCCATCGTGCAGCTAGAGCGCAAGCTCGAGGACGAGCCCGGCAGCGTCGAGGGCTGGGTGCTGCTGGGCCGCAGCCGCGCCTCGCAGGAAGCCTGGCCGCAGGCCGTGGCGGCCTTCGAAAAGGCGCACGCCCTGCTGCCCGACGAAGCCGACCTGATGATCGAATACGCCGACGCGCTGATGCGCGCGTCCGAAGATGGCCGCTTCCCCGCCAAGGCGGTGGCACTGCTCGAGCGCGCCGTCGAACGCCAGCCCACGCACCAGCGCGGCCTGTTCTACCTCGGCGCCCAGCGCCTGCAGGCCGGCCAGCCGGCCGAAGCCGCCGAGTTCTGGGGCCGCCTGCTGCCGCTGGTGGACGCGCAGACCGCCGACGCCCTGCGCCCGCAGCTGGCCATGGCGCGCGAACAGGCGGGCCTGCCGCCGCTGCCCGAACCCGAACCCGCCGCCGCCGGGCCCACGCTCACCGTCACCATCGAACTGGCGCCGGCGCTGGCGGCGAAGCTGGCCGAAGGCGACACCCTGTTCGTGTTCGCCCGCACCACCGACGGCGCGGGCCTGCCGGTGGCGGTGAAGCGCCTGCCGGCGACGGGTTTCCCGCTGCAGCTCACGCTCTCCGACGCCGACGGCCTGATGCCGGCGCAGAAGCTGTCGATGCAGGCGAAGGTGCGGCTGATGGCGCGCGTGTCCAAGTCCGGCGACGCCGGCGCGGCGCCGGGCGACCTGGAAGCCGAGCCGGTGGAGCTGGCGGTGGCCGATGGCGCCGCGGCGACGCTGGTGATTGGTAAAGTGGTGGAATGACCGAAACCGTTCCCCCCGGCACCCGCTACGTCGACCTGCCCAGTCCTTTCCCGTTCAAGCGCGGCGGCGCCCTGGCCGGCGCGCGGATGGCGTACGAAACCTGGGGCACGCTCAATCCGGCGCGCGACAACGCGGTGCTCATCCTCACCGGCCTGTCGCCGAACGCGCACGCCGCCTCGAACGCCGGCAACCCCGACCCGGGCTGGTGGGAAGCCATGCTGGGCCCCGGCAAGCCGATCGACACCGACCGCTGGTTCGTGGTCTGCGTGAATTCGCTGGGCAGCTGCAAGGGCAGCACCGGCGCGGCGTCCACCAACCCCGCCACCGGCCAGCCCTACCGCCTCGATTTCCCGGACCTGTCGATCGAGGACGGCGCGCGCGCGGCGCAGGTGGTGGTGCGCGCCCTGGGCATCGACACCCTGGCCTGCGTCATCGGCAACTCGATGGGCGGCATGAGCGCGCTGGCCTACCTGCTGCTGTTCCCGGGCGCGGCGCGGTCGCACGTCAACGTGTCGGGCAGCGCCCAGGCCCTGCCCTTCTCCATCGCCATCCGCTCGCTGCAGCGCGAGGCCATCCGGCTCGATCCGAACTGGAACCAGGGCCACTACGACGAGCACGCCTACCCCGAGAACGGCATGCGCATCGCCCGCAAGCTGGGCGTGGTGACCTACCGTTCGGCGATGGAATGGGACGGCCGCTTCGGGCGCGTGCGGCTCGACAGCGAATGCCGCGAAGACGACCCCTTCGGCCTGGAATTCGAGGTCGAGCGTTACCTCGAGGGCCATGCGCGCCGCTTCGTGCGCACCTTCGACCCGAACTGCTACCTCTACCTCAGCCGCTCGATGGACTGGTTCGACGTGGCCGAATACGGCGGCGGCGACGTGATGAAGGGCCTGGCCTCGATCAGGGTGGAAAAGGCGCTGGCCATCGGCGTGCACACCGACATCCTGTTCCCGCTGCAGCAGCAGGAGCAGGTGGCCGACGGCCTGCGCGCCGGCGGCGCCGAGGCCGGATTCCTGGCGCTCGAATCCCCGCAGGGCCACGACGCCTTCCTGGTGGACATCGCCCGCTTCGGCCCCGCCATCGGCGGCTTCCTCGCCAGGCTCTGAAAACAAAAGACCCGCTTCCGCGGGTCTTTTGGTACCGGTGATAGGACTCGAACCTACACGCCATCGCTGGCAAGGGATTTTGAGTCCCCCGCGTCTACCATTCCGCCACACCGGCACGTGGGCGCGGCGATTATAGCCTAGGCGGCCTCGTCCAGCCCCAGCTGGCGGGCGGCGCGGGTGTACCACTCGCCCTGGTCGGGATGGAACATGGAGCAGCAGGTGAGCGCGCGCTTGTAGATGTGCAGCGACACCGCCACGCCACTGGCGCTGGGGTTGCGGATGGTGTGGTACTCGTGCGGCGGGATCAGGCTGCCGGCCGAGCCGACGCCGGCGATGTTGGTGCCCACGGCTTCGAAGCGGAAACGCTCGCCGTCCTGCTCGCGCAGCTCGTACTGGGTGATTTCCAGCTGGCCGTGCCAGACGCCTTCGACGCACCACAGGCCCGAATGGTCGTGGATCAGCGTGCCCTGCCCCGGGCCCCAGGTCATGGCGACCACGCTGTAGCCGCTCTCCTCGCAGCGGTAGAGCTCGCGGCGGGCGTAGTGGTCGGCCACCGGTTCGAGCACGCAGGCCGGCAGTTGCACCGCCTGGGTGCGGATGAGCTCGGCCAGGCCGTTGCGGATGCGGGTGGTGGTCTCGCGCTCGCAGCCGGTGGCGACGGCGTCGTCAATCATCGCGAACAGCTGGCGACAACCGGGGAAATCGAGGGCCTGCATGGCGGCACCGTGTGTCGGGGACGTGAAACCAGTCTACCAGCGTGGCCCGGCCGCGGTTTGCGCGCCGTCAACCGCGGGCCCAGGGCCACCAGCCCCGGCCGCTGCGGGCATAGCGGTCGGCGGCCTGTTCGAAGCGGTTGCGGTGGCTGATGCCGCCGCAGGCGAAATACAGCGGCAGGAACAGCGGCCCCAGCGCCAGCGCCTGGTACACGTGGGCGCGCTCGTGGTCGCCCAGGCGCACGGTGTCGTCGCGACCGCCGCGGGCGGCGCAGGCATAGGTGACCGTGCTCTCGTCCAGCGACTGGCCGGTGTGCAGGATCACGTTGCCCAGGGTCAACGCCCCGCCCGGCCCCCAGGGATAGCGGTGGAACACCAGGGCGGCGTCGGACCAGCGCGGGCGGGCACCAAAGGGCAGCGCCACCAGCCCCGCCAGCAGGCCGGCCAGGCTCAGCGGGCTGGCCCAGGCCACGCCCAGGGCCATCGCCGGCCAGAGCAGCGCCCGGCGCATTGGCTCAGCCGCCCCCGCCCCAGATCAGGCGGGACATGGCCTCGGCGCTTTCGTCGTCGAGCTGGGTGGAGGTATGGGTCATGGAATTGATGGCCCAGCAGGCGTCCTCGTCGGCGGCGCGCACCGGGTCGCGCAGCACGGCCTCGAGCCGGCGGCCGAAATCGCCGGGGTAGGCTTCGCCCAGGTGGCGCAGGGCGCGCTGGCTGACTTCCTTGTCCACGCGCACCACCGGCGCGCCGTGCACCTCGGCCTTGAGCGCCTTGAGGTAGAAGTCGAGGAAATTGCGGTGGTGCCGCGCCGGCAGGCGTTCGAAGGCATCGCGCACGTCCTGGCCCAGCTCGGGGTCGAAGTCGTCGGCCGGGCGGATCAGCTTGGCGCAGCTGGCCTCGGGCAGGCGCGGGATGACCGCCGCCATGGCCCGCGTGGCGTTGACCAGGGTGCCGGCGTCCAGCGTCTGCGCGCCGCGGGACAGCGCCAGCTTGAGTTCGGCGTACAGGCCCTTGCTGGTGAAGGTGCCGGCGAAACGCTCGCGCAGCTTCTCGTCGGCGTTGGCGGCGTCGACGAAGGCCTGGTGCTGCGCATGCAGCTCCGACGACGGCGGATAGGGGTTGGCGAACTGGCCGGTGCTGACCCGCACCAGCGGCCGGTCCGACAGGAAGGCCTTGTGCAGCACGGCGCCCAGCACCACCAGCACGACCAGGACAAGCAGGTTCTTCATCCACGTTTCCCCATCGGGCTCCCCGGCCCGGGCGGTCGCGATGCTAACACCGTCACCTTGTTCCCCCGCAGGGCGTCTGACAGGCTAGGCCGCATTCCGAAGGACGCCGACCGATGCCCATGCAGGACACCCCCGAGACCGACGCGTCGCCGAACGCCCTGCCCAAGCGCACCACGCCCACCTGGGAGATGGAGCTTCTGCTCTCGGGCGCCACCGTCTTCACCATGTTCCAGGCCACGCAGGCCATGACCGCCTGGGGCAGCGAACTGATCCCGCGGCTGGCCGAGAACCCGCGCATGATCTTCAGCGTGCTGTTCACCTACGGCAACGGCGCGCTGACGCTGCTGACGATGGCCTTCGCCTTCCACCTGCTGCTGCGCGCCTGGTGGGTGGCGCTGGTGGGGCTGGAGTCGGTGTACCCGGGCGGCCCGCGCTTCGACCGCCTGCGCGGCGGCCCCATCCACCGCGCGCTGATGATCCGGCGCTGGAAGCCCATGCCCGAGCGCATCGAGGGCGCGGACAACCTGGCCACGCTGGTGTTCGTGCTGGGCATTTCGCTGGCGCTGATCCTGGTGCCGATCTCGGTGCTGGTGTCCGCGCTGTTCCTGCTGGCGCTGCTGGCCGGATGGCTGATGGGCCGGCCCGAATCCACCAGCGCCCTGTTCGCCCTGCTGTCGGTGCTGACCTTCCTGCCCATGATGGCCGCCGCCGCGATCGACAAGCAGCGTGGCGCCAAGCTGGCGCCCGGCTCCTTCCTGCACCGCGCCTGCGAGACGACCCTGGAGTTCTATTCGCGCCTGGGCATGGGCCGCGATTCGAACCCCATGGTCACCGTGTTCCAGACCAACGTGGGCGAGAAGAAGGGCATGGCGGTGGTGTTCGTGGTGATGCTCGCCGGCATGCTGGGCAGCACCGCCGGCCTGGCCCTCACGCGCAACCAGCTGGGCCTGGGCAGCTACGCCGCGTTCCCCAAGCCGCAGCGTGGCATGGCCGACAGCGTGGACGGCCGCAACTACGCCTCGATGCACGAACCGGGCGCGCTCCCGGCGGTGCCCTTCGTGCCGGCGCCGGTGGCGAAAGGCGACTACGTGGCGCTGGTGGTGCCCTACGTGCCGGCGCTGCATGGAAACCTGTTCGCCCGGTGCGGCGGCGGCGATTCGCCGAGGTCCCTCGATGCCGACGAACGCGAACGCCGGCGCGCGCAGCTCGACTGCGTGGCGGCCGGCTTCACGGTGACCCTCGACGGCCAGCCCGCGCCGCCGCCGCAGTGGTACGCCGACCCGCGCCGCGACCTGCGCGGCCTGCTCTACATGCTGCCGGTGGCCACGCTGGCGCCGGGCCGGCACGAGGTGGCGGTGATGCCGCCGGAGCCCGGCGACGAACAGGCGAAGGACGAGGACGTCACCCTGCCCTGGGTGATCCCGTTCTGGCGCTGATCAGGCTTCGCGCGCGGGATCAACCAGCGCCAGCGAACCGAGCAGCACGCCGGCCTGGGTGCGGTTGCGCACGCCCAGCTTCTCGAAGATGGCGCTCATGTGCGCCTTCACCGTGCGCTCCTGGATGCCCAGTTCGTCGGCGATCTGCTTGTTGAGCCGGCCTTCGGCGACGCGCGTGAGCACCTTGAACTGCTGCGGGCTGAGCGTGGCGAGCCGGGCCGCCGTTTCGCGGTCGCCGGGTTCCGCGGGCGCGTTCGCCACGGCTTCGCGCAGGGTGGGCGGCAGCCATTCCTCGCAGGCCAGCACGGCGCGCAGGCCGGCCTGCAGCTCGGCCAGGTCGGCGCGCTTGGTCAGGTAGCCGGCGGCGCCGTAGGCCAGCGCGCGGCGGATGGTGGCCGGGTCTTCGTGCGCCGAGATCATGGCCACCGCCACGCCCGGGTGTTCCGCGCGCAGCGAAGCCAGGCCGACCAGGCCGTGGCTGCCGGGCATGTGCAGGTCGAGCAGCACCAGGTCGGTGTCGGGGTGTCCGGCCAGCGCGGCCTGCACGCCGGGCAGGTCTTCCGCCTCGGTGATGACCGCCTCCGGCAGCACGCCGCGCACCGCCTGCGTGAGCGCCAGGCGGTAGAGCGGGTGGTCGTCGGCGATCAGCAGGCGGGTCATGCCACCACTTTACGTGAAGCCGGCGAACCCGGGCCGTTACTGCGAGGTCCAGCCGCCGTCGACAGGGATGGCGGCACCGGTGAGGTTGTGCGCCTCGGGGCGGCACAGGAACACCACCGTGGCGGCGATGTCCTCGGGCAGCGACATGCGCCCGCTGGGCTGCTTCTCGGCCAGCAGCGCGCGCACGCCGGCGTCCCGATCGCCGCCGTGCGCCGCGGCGCGGGCGGCGATCTGCGGCTCGATCAGCGGCGTTTCAACCCAGCCCGGGCACACGCAGTTCACCGTCACGCCGCCGCTGGCGCGGCTGCCGGCGCCCGCGGCTTCCAGCGCGGCCACCTTGCTCAGGCCCACCAGCCCGAACTTGCTGGCCACGTAGGGCGACTTGTTCACCGACGCCACCAGGCCGTGCACCGAGGCGATGTTCACCACCCGGCCGAAACCGCGCGCGGCCATGCCCGGCATCGCCAGGCGCATGGTGTGGAAGGCGGCGCTGAGGTTGATGGCGATGAGCTTGTCCCAGGTGGCGGCCGGCATCTCGCCGATCGGCGCGGTGTGCTGCACGCCGGCGCAGTTCACCAGCACGTCCAGCGGGCCCCAGTCGGCCAGATCCTGCATCATGGTTTCCACGACGGCGGCGTCGGCAAGGTCGGCGCCGAAATGGCGGGCCTCCGGTGCGCCGGCATCACGCACCGCGGCGAGCGCGGCGGCCACCTGCGCGTCGCTGCCCAGGCCGTTCACCGCGACGCGTGCGCCAGCCGCGCCCAGCGCGCGGGCGATGGCCAGGCCGATGCCCGAGGTGGCGCCGGTGACCAGAGCCGCGCGGCCGCGCAGGAAGGTGTCGCCCATGGCGTTGATCCTTGTTTCGAAAACGATTCCCCACCTTAGCAGGCGCGTGTTTCCGGCGCGTCGTACCAAGGTACGATGCCGGCCGCCGGCACCATTGCTAAGGTCTGGCCATGAACCGATCCCCCGCCCTGCTTCCGCTCGCCGGCCTCGCCGCCGCCCTCCTGCTGGCCGGCTGCGCCGGCGTCGCGCCCCGTGCGCCCGACCTCGAGGCGGGCCTGGACCTGAAGACCTACCGGGACGGCGACGACCTGCTTACCGCCGGCCTCGGCGAAGCCGGCCTGCGCAGCCCCGCCCCGCCCGCCTTCGCCAACCCCGACGCCCCCACCGCGCAGGAACTGCGCCGCCGCGCCGTCTGGACGAACTGGCGCGGCATCGCCGACCTTGCCCCCGGCGGCGGCTACGGCGACGTCTACGGCCAGCTGGCGCCGGTGCCCGGCCGCGAATACCACGCGCTGGCGCGCCTGCCCGGCCGCAGGCAGCCGCACCGAGTGATGGTGCAGCTGCCCGACGCCTTCGATGCGCAGGCGCGCTGCGTGGTGGTCACGGCCTCGTCCGGCTCGCGCGGCATCTACGGCGCCATCGCCCTGGCCGGCGCCTGGGGCCTGCCGCGCGGCTGCGCGGTGGCCTACACCGACAAGGGCGCCGGCACCGGCTACGTGGACACCGCCGACGGTCGCGGCTTCGCGCTCGATGGCCAGCTGGCCGAAGCCGGCGAACCGGTGGAATTTTCCGTGCCGCGTGCCGCGGCCGCTGGCGGCATCGCGCCCATCGCGGTGAAACACGCGCACTCCGGCGACAACCCCGAAGCCGACTGGGGCCGCCACGTCGAACAGGCCGCCGCGGTGGCGCTGCAGGTGCTGGAACTCGCGCACCCGCAGGCCGGGCCCTGGACGCACGACAACACCCGCGTGATCGCGGTGGGCGTGTCCAACGGCGGCGGCGCGGTGCTGCGTGCCGCCGAGCTGCCGGGCGACGCCTTCGACGCCGTCGTCGCCGTGTCGCCCAACGTGCTGGCCGGCGACCAGGGCCGCGCGCTCTACGACTACGGCACCGACGCCGCGCTCTGGATGCCCTGCGCGCTCAATGCCGCCGCCTACGACGGCGTGGTGCTGGCCCGCCCGGGCGGCGCGAAGTCGCCGGCCGGCGCCACGCGCTGCGCTTCGCTCAAGGCCGCGGGGCTGGTGTCCGCCGATGACACGCAGGCCCAGGCCGAGGCCGCGCGCGAGCACCTGCTGGCCGGCGGCTGGACCGACGCGGCCGTCGCCGCCGGCGTGCTGAGCAGCAACTTCGACCTGTGGCGCGCGGTGAACGTCACCTACGCCTCGGCCTACGCCCGCACCGGCCCGGGCGACATGCCCTGCGGCTATTCCTTCGCCGCCATGGGTGCCGACGGCGTGGCGCGTGCGCCCACCGCCGCAGAACGCGCGGCCTGGTGGAGCGACGCCAGCGGCATCCCGCCGGGCAGCGGCGTGGGCCTGCGCGACGCCATGGCCAGCGGCGCCGACCCCAGCCTGCCGGGCAACGCCTGCCTGCGCGCGCTGTGGGACGACGCGGGGAGCGCCGTGCGCGCCGGCATCGAAGCAACCCGCGCCGCGCCGCCGCGCGCCGGCCTGCCGGTGATCGTGGTGCACGGCGCCGACGACGGCCTGGTGCCGGAAGCCTTCAGCGGCGGCGCATATGCGCGCTGGAGCGAGGCGCAGGGCCGGCCGGTGAGCTACTGGCGCGTACGCAACGCCCAGCACTTCGACGCCTTCCTGGGCCTGCCGGTGCTGGGCATGCGCTACCTGCCGATGCTGCCCTATGGCTACCGCGCGCTGGATGCCGCCTGGGCGCACGTGGCCGACGGCGCGCCGCTGCCGGGCGACGCCGACATCGCCACCACGCCCCGGACGTTCAAGGAAGGCGCGCTGGCGCCGCTGGCGCGCGAGAACCTGGGCGTGATGCCGTAGGCGCAGCGCTGCTTTTGTGTCGGCGCGGTCCCCTGGCCGCACCGCTGCCTCTCTTGTAGGAGCGGCTTCAGCCGCGACCGCTTTTCGCGAACAACTGTCGCGGCTGAAGCCGCTCCTACAGGGGGCGCTGCTGCAGCAGGCGGGCCATGACGGATTTCAGGGCCAGGGGCTTGAGCGGCTTGTGCAGCAGGGTGCAGCCGGCGGCGGCGACGGCGTCGCGCACTTCGGTGCTGTGGTCGGCGGTGATAACCACGCAGGGGCGCGCCGGCAGGACCGCGCACAGGCGTTCGCGCAGCATCAGGCCGGTCTGGCCGCCGTCGAGGTGGAAGTCCAGCAGCACCAGGTCGGGCGTGGCGGTGGCCACCAGGCGCAGGGCCTCGTCGCCGTCGCGCGCGGCCAGCACTTCGCACTGCCAGCCGCCCAGCAGGGCCTGCATGCCGCGCAGCACGTCGGGGTCGTTGTCCACCACCAGCACGCGGCTGCGCGGCGGCTCGGGCACCGGCGCGGCGGGCGCGGCGGG